>CAYMME010000153.1:0-17381 GCA_964391465.1 uncultured Planctomycetales bacterium | reverse complement strand
GCGGGCGTCGCGGACGAGTTGGGCCGGGGCGTAGAACCCCATCGGCTGACTGTTGAGCAGGCCCGCAGCGAACGCGGCCGGGTGATAGTGCTTCAGCCATGCCGATGCGTACACCAGCAACGCGAACGAGGCCGAGTGGCTCTCGGGAAAGCCGTACTCACCGAAACCGCTGATCTGATCGTAGATCTGTTGAGCGAAGTCGCGGCTGTAACCGTTCGCGAGCATGCCGTTGATCAGCTTGTCGCGGATGGCCTCGATCACGCCGCGCCGGCGCCACGCCCCCATCGCCCGTCGCAGGGCGTCGGCCTCGCCCGGTGTGAACCCGGCCGCCACCACGGCCAGGCGCATGGCCTGCTCCTGAAAGATCGGCACGCCCAACGTCTTGCGCAAGACCTCTTTGACTGCGTCGCTCGGGTACGTAACCGGTTCCTCGCCGGCCCGGCGACGCAGGTACGGATGCACCATGCCGCCCTGGATCGGTCCGGGCCGGACGATCGCCACTTCGATCACCAAGTCGTAGAACCTGCGCGGACGCAACCGCGGCAACATCGACATCTGGGCTCGACTCTCGATTTGGAACACGCCGACGGTGTCGGCGCGGCACATCATGTGGTAGACGGCGGGGTCTTCGGGAGGAACGTTGTGCAGGGACGAAGGGACGGAGGGACGAAGGGACGAAGGAGCGTCGACTATTCGTTGGGGTGGTTGCGGCGATTCTGTAGGCTGCGGATCAGTCCCTGGAGCACGCGATCGGTTTCGGCCAGCCGCGCCATGAATTCCTGGGTCGCGGGAATCATGTTCAGCTCGGTCGCGATGATGAGTTGGGTCTCCAGTTCCGCCAACGAGCCTCGCGCCATTACCAGAAAGTGAATGTAGTCGTTCAGCGTCTGGCGCGCATTGCCCTCGGCGATGTTGGAGGGAATCGAGACTGCTGCGCGCCTCATTTGGGCCGTCAGGCCAAACTGTTCCTGTTTGGGCATGCGCTGGGTGACCTGGTAGGTCTGCTTGGCGAGTTGAATCGCTTTCTGCCAAGCAATCAGATTGCGAAACGTCTTCTTGCCTCGCTTCTCGTGCTGTTCCATTGGAAACTCTCCTGTCGGGATTGGCCAGGTCAGGGCCGATGCTCCTCTGTCCCTCTGTCCCTCCGTCCCTTCGTCCCTCTGCTTCGTGAAGAAGCCCGAGGCATTTCCGAATCGCCGTCAGCATTCCCAGGGCCAAACAGTCCACCTTCAAAATGCCCAACGCATCGATGTCGTCCTTGTCCCACTCGATGAACGTGCGGTCGGGCATGGCCGCGTTCTCGATGGGCACCATCTCGCACAACGGTCCGCGGGTCATGACGAACCCGCCCACGTGCTGCGAGAGATGCCGTGGGAAGCCGACGATCTGCTCGACCAGCCAGCGCAGGCAGCGCACCGTGCGATCGTTCGGATCGAGGCCGGCCTCACGCAGGCGCTCTTCGGGCAGTAGCTCCTGACCCCACCACGACAGCGTCTTGGCCAGCCGGTCCACGCGGTCGAGCGACAAGCCCAGCGCCTTGCCCACGTCGCGCACGGCCGACCGCGGGCGGTAGGTGATTACTTCGGCCGCGATGCCCGCCCGCTCGCGCCCATACTTGCCGTAGATGTATTGGAAGACCTCTTCGCGCCGCTCGTGCTCGAAGTCGATGTCGATGTCGGGCGGTTCGTTGCGTTCGCGGCTGACGAACCGCTCGAACAGCAGGTCGATCCGTTCGGGATCGACCGAGGTCACGCCGAGGCAGTAACAGACGGCCGAGTTAGCCGCCGATCCGCGCCCCTGACAGAGAATCCCGTGCGACCGGGCGAACCGCACCAGATCCCATACGGTCAGGAAGTACGTCTCGTATTTCAGCTCCTCGATGAGGTGCAGCTCGTGCTCGATGAGCTGGCGCGTCTTGTCCGGCACACCGTCGGGGTAGCGCTCACGCGCGCCGTCCCACGTCAGCCGGGTCAGAAAGGAGATCGGCGTCATCCCGGCCGGGCACAGCTCTTCCGGATACTCGTAGCGAAGCTCATCCAGTGAGAAGTGACAACGATCCGCTACCTCGACGGTCCGCGCAATCGCTTCCGGGCACGCAGCAAACAGAGTAACCATCTCTTCGGGCGTCTTGAGATGGCGTTCGGCATTGGCCAGCAGCCGCGTCCCGGCGTCGGCCAGCGTGCACGGCGTGCGGATGCAGGTGAGCACATCTTGCAGGTACCGACGAGCCGGAACGTGATAGTGCACGTCATTGGCGGCCACCAACCGAATCGCCTGTTCCGCCGCCAGCAACCGCAGCGCTTCGAGCCGCGCCGCATCATCCGGCCCGCGATGCAACTCGGCCGCCAGATACGCGCGATCCCCGAAGAGCTCCCGGTACCGAGCCACGCGGGCTGCGCCCGCGAGAACAGGAGAGCAGTTGAAAGGTGAGCAGGAGAGAGAGCTACCCCCTTTCCTGTTCCCCGTTCCCCGTTCCCCGTTCCCTGCTCCTGAATCCTGAACCCCCTGACTGACGACGCACAACAATCCTTCGTTCAGCTCGGCCAGGTCATCGAAAAACAACTCGCACTGTCCCTTGGGCATTCGCCGTCGTCCGCGCGTGATCAGTCGCGCGAGCCGGCCGTAGGCGGCGCGGTCGGTCGCATACAACGTCACCGGTAGGGCGTCGACCGGGCTGATCTGCGCACCGATCAGAAGCTTGATCCCGTGTTCTTGGGCCGCCTGGTGCATGCGCACCACGCCCGCCAATGTGTTTTCGTCGGTGATCGCCAGCGCGTAATAGCCCAGCGCCGCGGCCCGGGCGACCAACTCGTCCGGATGCGACGCGCCGCGAAGAAACGAAAAGTTGCTCACGCAGCGCAACTCGGCATAACGAACTTGAGGAGATTTGGAGCAGTCACCTGTTTTTCGATCGTTGTCGGTACGGTCGGGAGCCGGTCCCCGCTTCTCGACGGGAATGCGCGGGCGAAGCTTGGGTTCGGGTTGCTCGGGCATTGCGCTTCAGTCGTAGCATCCGTGCACAAACCACCGACCGCTCCGTCGGTCGCGAAACAACCAGAAACGAGAACCGCTTTCCGCCGTGACCAGGAAGTAGTCGCGTTGAATGTCCTCCCGCTTCCACCAGCCGGTCTCGATACGCTCGGGCCCGAAGGCATGAGCGATGGCGTACTCCTTGCCGGACCAGTAGAACCACGTCGGCGGTCCGTCCGGCACCACGGCCATCACCCGGACCGGACAAGGCCGGGACAACAATCGCAATGGACGCGGACCGGTTGAAAAATGGGGTGCCACGGGCAGCTTGCCTGCCCGTGCCTTGTTGCTTTGTGGGCACGGGAAAACACTGGCGGACAAGCCGCCAGTGGCACCCGGCGTCAATAAGCCGCCCGTCAAAGTCATCGGCCCCGTCGCTTGCGCTCCGGGCCCGGATTCGTCAGCCGGTATGTTGCGGTAGGCGTGCTCGGGCTGATGGTCGTCGAGCAGTTGCGGCCGGACGACGGCCCGGCGTCCCAGCCGGTTCGTCAGCCGGTCCACCAACCCTGCCCATGCTACGTCATGCTGACGCGAAGGCGTCGCTTCATCGTCGAAGAGCAACTCCTGCACGTCGGTCAGACGATGCGTCGCCGGAGACCAGAGTTGCAGACCGGTGATACCCTCCGAAAGGTCTACCCGCTCCAACCGTGTCTTCAGCAGCGCAGTGATGTGGTCGAAGGACTGCGTCGCTTGCGAGAACGTTACCGTCAAGGTCTCAGGTGGTTGTTGCTCACGGTACAGAATGCAATGCAGCGCGCGCACGCCGGCGCAGCGATGGGCCAGTTGCTCGCAGAACGATGTAAGCAACCGATCCGCCACGACAAAGAGCGCATCCTGCCGGTCGGTCGGCGCAGGAAACCCCATCCCCGCTGCCGGCAGCGCCACCGGTCGGAGCGGTTCGAGCAGTTCCAACTGATCGCCGGTGGCCTGATCGATACGCCGCAAAACCGCATCGCCAAAGCGTGCGGCCACCGACGCCCGCGGCAGGTGTAGCAACGTCTCGATGCGATTGACGCCGAGCAGATCGAGGCTGCCGAGAACATTGTCCGCTAACCGCAACGACCACGGCGGCAATGGCATCAAGGCGGCGACCGTTTCCTCTTTCGGAACCACGATGGTTCGAGCCGGCCCCGCGCGGGCCAACGCCCACGCCGCGCCAATCGTGTCGGCTATCGCTCCCCGAGCAAAGAAGCCCTGGGCCGCCAATCCGTCGACCGCCAAGCGAAGGAGATTGATCTCCCCGTGGGGAACAGAGGGATTAAGGGATTGAGGGATTAAGGGATTGAGGGACGGAGGGACGGAGGGACGAAGGGACGGAGGGACGGGGGGATTGCAGGATTGAGAACCGAACGACCACGGCCCCTTAGCCCCTTCGTCCCTCCGTCCCTCAGTCCCTTCCTCTGTGGCTTTCGCTGCGGAGGATGCCTTCGTTCCCTGTTCCGGAATCCTGAACCCTGAACCCTGAACCCTGTCCGGGTGGGCTTCGCCCACTCCCCGAAACAACCGCTCGCATCCGGTCACATCGACGAGGATCGTGTCAGGCGAGCGAGCCTCGGTCAGCGGGCTGAACCGCTGCGCCCACAGCGCCAGCCGCTCCAACAGTTCCGCATCGCGTTGCGGCTCGTGCGATTGAGCTTGCAGGGTAGGCACCAAGGCCCGGGCCTCGGCTAGGGTCATCGCCGGCCGGATGCCGAGATCACCCGCGGTTTGGTTGCAGTGCGCGACGCGAACCGACGCACCGGAGGGTTCGGTTAGGACGAAGGGTGTAGAGGGACAGAGGGACGAAGGGACAAAGGGACGAAGGAGCGGAGAAACTGCACAACCACGGACCCTTCGTCCCTTTGCTTCAAGCGATTTCACGTCGTGGGTCGGACACACGCGCTCGATCGGCAGAAACGGCAGATACAGACACAACACCCGCCTCATGAGTGAGCTCGATGATGATGGACGCGCGGGCTGCGCCCGCGCGAGCAGGAGATCCGTTGTATGGTGAGCAGGAGAGAGAACGCTCCCGTTCCCGGCTCCGGGCTCCGCACGCACGCGTTCCCCTTCCCCTTGACTCGCGGCCCGCCGCGGGAGCGGCTTTGTGCGGGCTTCGCCCGCGCCGCGTGTCAAGGATTCGGGGCGTCGCTAAACACTCCTTCGTCCCTTCGTCCCTCCGTCCCTTCGTCCCTTCTCCCCCCGCTCCCCGAGCCTTGCGTACGGTGACCGCCAGTCGTCGAGTCGCGCGATTGGAGGGCATCGCTTGAACGTCGAGTTGCAGTGCGGCCAGGGACGGTGTACGCGACGCGCGGGCAATGTCGTTACCGTTCGCGGGTGTGGCGTCCGGTGTGTCGTGATGCTTGACGATGAGTGCCATGCCGCCTCCCCGTTCGGCCGCGAGCTGGAGGCGGCGCGAGGCCCGCACCTCGAGACGACCCAACGAGCCCACCACGGCCGCCACCGCCGGACAGCGCAGCGCTTCCTCGAAGACCCAGAACGCCTCGGCCCATCGTGCCGGCCGGACCACGATCAGCCGCGTGGTGTCGAGCCCGAGTTGCACCATGGCCGGCGGGTACAGCGTGTGATGCCGATCCACGACGATCACGTGCTTGCGTCGCCTCGCGGCTCGGGCCGAAAGCAGCATGGCCAGGGTCATGGCTCCACCGCCGTCCCGCGCCCCGGCTAACTCGGTCACGGCTCCGACCGGCAGGCCACCCCCCGGAAGCACCGCATCCAACGCCGCCAGGCCCGACGCCACCACCCGGCCCGGCCGGGCGGACGCGCCCAACCGGCCGTCCAGCAACGCCCGAGCCCGCTCCAGGCGGAGACGTTGAGACTCCGTAACCACCATGGAACCGCATCCTCCTTCCGTTGGTTTCGCGCCCTGAATTGCCTTCCGATGGCACCCTAACATATACCGAACACATCGGCCTGTCAACCGGCATTCTTCACCCCTCGGAGCCTCGGATTCGTAAGCCTCGGGCACGGCGAAAGTTGTCACGCCAAAAAAACGTGCATACGCTTCGCGGGCCGACTTCTCCTGCGATTGAGGAACTGATGGCCGCACACAACGACAACGACTGGGACGCGCGCTACCGCGACGGAAACACCCCTTGGGATAGAATTCATCCGTCGACTCAGCTTCGCCAGGTGGTGGAGTCCGGAGAGGTGACCCCTTGCCGCACGCTGGAGTTGGGCTGCGGAACCGGCACCAACGCCGTCTACCTGGCCGAACGCGGCTTCGACGTGACGGCCATCGACATCGCCGAGCGGGCAATTGCGGCGGCGCAGAGCAAGGCCACGGATGCCGGCGTCGTGTGTCGGTGGCTTCAAGCCGACGTACTCGCCTTGCCCGATCTCGGCCCGCCATTCGACTTCGTTTTCGACTGCGGATGCTTCCACGCGGTGCGCAGGGACGACGAGGCCGGCGCGGTGCGAGCCACCGTCGGGCAACTCAGCCCCGGCGGCCGCCTGCTGATGATGACCGGCATCGCCAAGGAGCCCCGCGACCCCGGCCCGCCCGTGCTCACCGAGCAGGAACTACGCGGCGCGTTCGCCGATGTGCTTCAAGTCCAATGGCTGCGCGAGTGCCGTTTCGACAGAGCGCACGACGATGACGACGCGCCCCTGGCCTGGCTGGCCATGATGCGCAGCAAGCCGTAGCGCGATGCCCGTCCGCACACCGATGGCGAGTCACTTCCGAAACGGAACATCCGCAGTCAGTGCGAACACGTATGAGCTGATCCTCGGCAACCTCGGCTCGGAGCTTCTCCGGGCCGGCCGCCGTCACGCCCAAGCCAGGCGGACCCGAGGAACATGCAGCCGATTGCCTCGCAGTGCACATAGGGCTACAATCCACTATGAGGTGATCTGATGACCTACCGCGGAACCGTAAGAAACGGCACGGTTCACTTGGAACCGGAAGCGAACCTACCCGACGGCACCGAGGTCCGTGTCGAGCCCCTCGACTCCGACACTGATCAATCGACGATCTTCCAGAAGCTGGCTCGTTTGGCGGGGCGGGCCAAGGGCTTGCCGCCTGACATGGCTCGGAACCACGATCACTACCTTCATGGCACTCCTCCCGAATGACACGATACTTCGCCGATACGTTCTTCTACCTCGCCGTGCTCAACGATCGTGACCAAGCCCACGAGCGCGCACTCGAAGTCAATGATCGCCTCACCGGGGGAGTGGTGACGACGCAGTACGTCCTGACCGAAGTGGGCGACGCGCTGGCTGACCCTGAAAACAGATCGCTGTTCATCGATCTGGTCAAAGTACTCGATACGGACCCGGACACGACGATCATTGCAGCCGACGCCGAGTTGTTTTCTCGCGGGGTTGCCTTCTATGCCCAGCGCCGGGACAAGAAATGGGGCCTGACTGACTGCATATCGTTTGTGGCCATGGCTGACCTGGGACTGGCGGAAGCCTTGACCGCAGACCGCCACTTTGAGCAGGCCGGCTTCGTCGCTCTGCTCAAATAGAGGGTGCCCGTCGTGTACACACCGAGGCGAGGCAAGGGGGTAGTCCAGTCAATCAGCCAACCGGCGTCGGGCGTCTTGGCATTCTCTCAACTGACGATGTGCTCGCCAGCGCTGCAATTGCGCTGGGACTCCCGCAGCATGCCATTCACGCAGATCGCAGACTTCGTGCTGGCCGTCTTGTGGTTCCCTGCTGTTCTGGCGGGACTGAGTGGCTGCAGTGGCGGCGCCGACCGCTTGGGCTTCCGCGATCCACACGATCTGATCTGCTACATGAACTCGGGCTTTGACAAGTCCGTCGCGAATCTCTTCGTGGATAGAGCGGTACCCGGCAGCGAATCCAAGCTTCGGCAGCTCGTTGCACATCTAGGACACGACGCCAATGAATTCAGCGGAGCATGGGATCATTCCTCGGACGGCACGCGCCTCCGTCTGTGGAACGCTGATCGGTCGCGCGTCCTGATCATCGCGAAGGACCGACCGCCGAGGGCGATTGCCACCCCCGTCGGGGCGCATCTGAACGATCGGGACGAAGTGGTGCGTGTCCGTCACACCAGTATGGATGCGGGATGCGCGTACTTCTCCCTCCAAATGTTTGGTCCCCCGGACCCACAAACCGGCATTGGAGAAAAGGGTCCGACACGCCTGTTCGCAGCATCCGCTCCGGACAAGCCGTTGGTCGTGAGCAGCTTGGACCCTGCCAGGACATTCGGCACGTACCTCTTCTCGGCACCGACTGAGGTGTTCTTGCTGGCTCGGGTTCTTGACGCTGATAAGGGCGGTCTCGACTGTGAAGTCTATCGTCGACACGGCGAAGGCCTCACGTTCGATCGGCGACTCCGGATCCCTTGCCCTGCGGTCTACAGTGCCGTGTGGGTACAGCCGATCGACTTCAATCCGCGTGACGGCAATCTTCTCGTGACAGTCAAGCGTGATGCATTCTGGCTGCCGGACCTGTTCTTGTGCAACATCTACGGGGATCGGTCGTGGAAGCGTGTTGGGCCGACAGTCCGGATGAATGCGCATGCTGCATTCCTCGACTACGAGGTCTTTTCCGGGCTTGCATCCCCCGCAGGGGAACCCCAAGACGAATCAGGCAAAGCTCGCCGTACAGGAGAATCGGCGCGCGGGCCAAACGAGACTGGCGGCTAATGACACCGCTCGTGCGAACGTCCCCCTGTATCGTTCTGTACAAGGCGGCGGTCCTGGTGTTGCTTTTCAGCGGGACGCTCCGGGGCGCTGATGTGTCCGACGTCGTCCTGAATGTCGGTTCGGAGAAGCAGTTGTTCATCGATGATCGTCTCATCGCGTCGAGCCGGGGGGTGACCTTGGTTATGAACCCGCCGCGACGTGACGGGAAGATCCTCATTGCGCCGGATCAGGAGTGGGAGCAGGGGGCGTCGATCGCCGTCTACTCGAGCGTGCTGAAAGAGAACGGCAACGTGCGCGTCTGGTACGATCTGATCCGACCGACGGGCCCGGGCCCTTACGATCACGAGCGGCGTGTATGTTACGCCGAATCCGCGGACGGGCTGCACTTCAGCAAACCGATTCTCAATCTGCACGAAGTGGATGGATCGAAGGCCAACAACGTGGTGCTGCCTGGCGTGATCGGCGGCTGTGCGGTGTGGGTCGATCCGCAGGCACCGCCCGAGCATCGCTACAAGACGCAGGCCAAGGTCTACCCGTCCGGTCAGTTGCACATGCACAGCTCGCCTGACGGACTGCGGTGGAAGCGGTTTGCCCGGCTCGACCCGGGCCCCGGCGGCTGGGACACGCAAAGCATCGTGTTCTGGGATCCGCCGATTTCGCGTTATGTGCTGTTCACGCGACGCTGGGTGCGACGCGAGCCGCGCGAGACCAGCTACCGCACGGTACGGCGGCTGGAGTCGAGCGATCTACGGAGTTGGGGCAACGAGACAGTCGCGATGGAGGCCGACGCGATCGACCTGGCGACGCACGCCACACCGACGGGCCAGCCGCCGGTGGATTACTACGGAGCCGGCGCATTCCCGCACGAGGGCGTCTACGTCATGCTCGCCCAGGCGTACTGGCACTGGCGGCCGCGACCGCCGCTGAAGGGGCTGGGGCCGGCCGGCTTCGATGTACGGTTGGCGGTCAGCCGCGACGGCCGACAGTTCCAGCGCGCCGGCGCGCGCAAGGCCTTCATGGCCATGGGACCGGCCGGCCGGTTCGACTCACGCTACGTGTGGGCGATGCCCGCCCCGGTCCGCATGGGCGACGAGTTGTGGATCTACTACGTCGGCTCCAACCGCGACCACAACGGCCATCTCGACCCCGCAGCGGACGGCAAACACCTAACCGGCATCAGCCGCGCCGTGCTCCGCCTCGACGGCTTCGTGTCGGCCGACGCGGACTATGAGGGCGGCCGACTCACGACGCCGCTGCTTCATTTCGCCGGTCGGCGGTTGGAGCTGAACGTGAACACCGGCGGCGGCGGATCGGTCGAAGTGGAGCTGCTCGATGAGGACGGTCAACCCGTCCCCGGTTTTGCCAGGGCCGACGCCATCGCCGTCAACGGCAACGCCGTTCGGATGCCCGTGACGTGGCGCAGCGGCCACGACCTCGGGGCGTTGGCCGGCAAGTCGATCCGCATTCGCTTTCACATGCGCGACTGCAAGTTGTACGCGTTTCGCTTTCAGGAGTGATCGCGTTTCAGGAGTACGGAGTCCGCGCGCCAAGATCCGCAGAGCGGACCTGCGTGCTCCAACCTACCCCTCCGTCGACTCCGCGCCGTCTTCCCTCAACCGATCCGCGAACTCTCGAAGGAACTTGCGGAAGTCCGGACCGAGGTCTTCTCGTCTTGTCGCGAACTCGACCGTGGTCTTGAGGAAGTCGAGCTTGTTACCGATGTCGTGGCGGTGGCCCCGGAAGTTCAGGGCGATCATGCGCTCCCGTTTGCGGAGGCTTTCCAGGGCGTCGGTGAGCTGGATCTCGTCGCCCTTGCCGGGTGGGGTTTGGGCGATCTCCTCGAAGATGGCGGGCGTGAGGATGTAGCGGGCCCCGATGGCCAGCGTGCTGGGGGCCTCCTCGACGTCCGGCTTTTCGATCAGCCGGTTAATCTCGAAGACCCGGTCCTCGAGTTCGGTCGGATCGACGATGCCGTAGCGCGACACCGATTCGCGCGGCACGTCCTCGACGCCGATGACGGATGCGCCGTACCGCTCGTAGACGTCGATGAGCTCGGCAATGCACGGGCTCGCTCCCGTGACGATCGAATCGCCGAGCAGCACCGCGAACGGCTGATCGCCGACGTGATGGCGGGCCTGGTAGATGGCATCCCCGAGGCCGCGCGGGGCGCTCTGGCGAATGTAGTGAATGCTGGCCGTTTCGAACAGACGCTTGAGCGGCGCATAGTCGCGCCAGAGCTCATCGCTCGGATCCAGCACGCTTTCGAGCGCGGCGTCGCCGTCGAAGTGGTTCTCGACGGCGCGCTTGTCGCGGCTGGTGATGATGAGCACGTCGGTCAGGCCGGCCTCGACTGCTTCCTCGACTACGTACTGGATCGTCGGCTTGTCGATGATGGGCAGCATTTCCTTCGGCTGCGCCTTGGTGGCAGGCAGGAAGCGTGTCCCGCGCCCGGCGGCGGGAATGACGGCCTTGGTTACTTTGCGTGATGTGCTCACGTTCTTCCCTTGCTCACTGGAGTGCCTGATGCCGGCTCTGCCGGCATGGCCGCCCCTGCGGTCGCGGTTCGGATAGCGTTACACGCTTCGACGCGTCAGGTCACCCGGGGTTCGATTACGTCGCAGCCCAGTTCCTCGAGTGCGCGGCGCACCCGTTCGAGTGTCTTCGGCGAGTCGTAGGTTCCGATGATCGCTCCGCCGGAGCCGGCGAACTTGGCCGAGGCTCCGGCCTCCCGTGCGGCGGTCACCATGGCCCGCTGTTCGTCGCGGATGTCGAACACTTCCGAGCGCAGATCGAAGTTGCGATTAATCAGCTTGCTCAGTCCGGCCGCATCGCGCTGCGACAAGCACACGCGGGCCTCGTCGGCCAGGGCCGCGATTCGGCCCATTACCTTGACCACATCGGTATCGCCGTGCTCATAGAGCACCCGTACCGCGGTGTGGGTGCGCTCGGTGGGCTCGGCCCGGCGGCTGTCGTAGGCCAGGTACAGCGGCGGCAGATCGGCCGGATCGAGCGGTTCGTAGCTCCCATGGCCATGGGCCTTCAAGTGCTCGCGCTCGAAATCCATGTACACCACGCCCTCGTACACCTGGGCCACGCGATCCTGCAGGCCTGCCTGGATGTCCAGCTCGTCCGTCTCCACCGAGAGTATCAACGTGGGCAGCTCGGGCTTCGGGACCGCAATCTGGTAGAACTGTTGCAGCGCCCGCATCGCTGCGGTGATGATGGCGCTCGAGCCCGCTAGACCGACCAGCCGAGGGACGTCCGTCTCGTACCGCACCGTGAAGTTCTGACTCGGCAACGTGATGCCGCCCCCGCGGCAGTAGTCGACGAACCGTTTGATCGAGGCCTTGAGCAGCCGGACGCCTCCGTAGTAACCGTGCAGTCGCACGTCGGCCGCCAGGTCATCCACGGATTCGAACCGGGACAGCTCCTCCTCGGCGGGGACGATTTCGACCTCAGGCGACTCGTACAGCGTGACCGCGGCCCGGAAGTTCCTGACCGTCACGGCGATCGTCTTGCCGTAGTACCCGTCGGACGGATTGCCGATCAGTCCGGCCCGGGCGAAAGCGTGGGTGCGAATGATCATGCGCGAGCGGTCCGTTACACCGCCTGTTTGACTTTCGCGACGATGTCGTCCACGGCGACCCCGACCAACCGCAGCACGTCCGCGCCGGATTTGCCCGATTTCGGGATCCGCCGGCAGTGGAGCGGATGCACCTTGACCTGCCCGGTGAGCGCGGCGGCCTCGGCCAGCGCTCCGGTCACGCCGCCACCGTAGTTGTCCTCGACGGCCACGATCACGCCGCCGGCGGAAGCCGCGGCGGACAGGATCGGTTCGGCGTCGAGCGGGAAGCTGTAGGCGTCGAACAGTGCACACTGGATGCCGTCCGCGGCGAGGCGCTCGACCGCCTCGGCGGCGACGTGCACCATGTAGCCGGACGAGACGAGCACCGCATCGCTGCCGTCGCGCACCTTGTGGCTGCCGCCGATCGCGAAGGGGGTGCTGTCATCATAGAGCAGCGGTACGTCGGGACGGTGCGTGCGCATATAGCACAGCCCTTTGTGGTTCGCCATCAACTCGGTGAGGCGGTAGGCCGCCATGCCGTCGGCCGGCTCGAAGCTGATGCAGGCCGGTGTCCCGGTGCCGTCGTCGGCTCGGGTGAAAGTGCGGAAGTACGCCACGTCGAGTACACCCATCTGCGAAGGGCCGTCGGCTCCGAGCGACACCCCCGCGTGCGATCCGACGACCTTGACGTTGGCCCGCGTAATGTGGGCCATCTCGATCTGGTCATAGGCTCGGGCGAGGAACTTGGCGAAGGAGCTGGCAAACGGAATGCAGCCGGCGGCGGCGAGCCCTGCGGCCACCGAAATCATGTTCTGCTCGGCGATCTTGCACTCGAAGAATCGCTGAGGGAACTCCTTTGCGAAGAAGTTGGCGAAGGTCGAGTTGCTCACGTCGCCGTCCACGGCCACGATCCGCTCGTCGGCGCGACCGAGTGCCGCGAGGGCCACGCCGTAGGCACGTCGCGTGGCCAGCTTGGTCTTGCCACCCATGCCGAGTTGCTCGAGGGCGACGGAGTATGCGGGCAGCGCGATGCGGTCCCCGGCCTTCGGTGAAACTGCCGGGCCGGCCGGAACCGCAGGGGCCAGTGGCTTGTCGTCGGCGGGTTGCTTGGCGGCGAATGCGTCAAGCTCGGCGCAGGCCTCGTCGACTTTGTCCGCCGGTAGTGGCTTGCCGTGGTTCGACTGCGCCTTCAGCGCGCCGACCCCCCATCCCTTCTCCGTGCGGGCGACGATCGCCAGCGGCAGCTCACCGTCAGCGGCAGTGGATAGAGCACTGTCGATGGCGTCGGGGTCATGGCCGTCGATGACCGCCACGCGGCAGCCGAACGCCCGCAGCTTGGCCTCTAGCGTCTCCGCCGACTGTTGCGGAGAGACGTAGTCGGCCTGCCCCTGACCGTTGCAGTTGAAGATTGGGACGACATTCGAGAGCTTGAAGTCGACGAGGAAATCGATCGCCTCCCAGATCTGACCCTCGCGTGACTCTCCGTCGCCGACGAGCACGTAGATCCGCCGGTCGGAGTTCTTCAGCCTGGCCGCGAGCCCCAGGCCCGCCGCCAACGAGACGCCTTGCCCCAGCGAGCCGGTGGCCCCATCGAAGAACGGGAACCCTTCGGCCGGATTCGGGTGGCCGTCCAGGACGCTGTCCAGCTCGCGCAGGGTCGCGAGGTCATCCACACTCAGCTTCCGGCCCTCGGTCGGGGAGAACCCCACCACACCCTGAAGGTCGGCGTAGGCGGCGTACACGGCGGGCACGGCGTGGCCTTCGGAGAGAACAAGGCGGTCGTTGCGGCCGTCCCAGGGGTTGGCAGGATCGAATCGCATCTGCTTGTACATCAGGGACACCATCAGGTGGCCGATCGACAAGGCGCTGGAGGGATGCCCGGATCCCGCCTGAGTCGTCATGCGGACGACATGCTTGCCGAGCTCGGCCGCCTTGCGGTGTGCTGCGTTCACGAACGACATCGACGTCTCCTATCTTGCGGGAAGTACATGGGTTGTGGAAACCGTATTCGGAGGGCAGGGTAGCCGCGCAATCGACCGGCTTCAAGGGGCGTGCGGTTCAGCGCGGTGTGGCGCGTCCTGACGGAGGCCGGCAGCCGGCGATGGATCGAGCGCGATGCATCGGCTGACGCTGTGGGTGGTGGTGCAGACCGCGGAGGACGGGCATAAAAAAAGACCGCCACACGTCACGGCGGTCTTTCTCCTTCCCCCGCCAAGCTCGCTTCCAGGCCCCGGGTGCCTGCCCCTCGCTTGCATTCCCCACCGATTGCTTCGATACCCTTGCCTCCCAAGGTTCCGCAAGTGGCATGCCGCGGCAACGGGGGCGCCTGCCGCGCTCGGAACACAGGAACGCAAGCCGATGCCAGCAAAACACTTATCACCAGCGAGGCCGGAGCGATTTTCGAGGGCTCGGCCACTTGCGCGATGTGCCGTGTTGCGTCAGGCCAACACGCAGGGACGTTTCCCAGAGTCTCCAACATCTGTAAGTTACACGGACGTCGAGACGTATCTGCTGCGCGACCGATCAGGCTCCTCGTTGCCCAATGTTGCGTCGGATCAACACGACCATCGCTCGGCCCTCGCGTTCAGGCTCCTGCGTTGACGACCAGATGAGGCATTGGTAGAGTGCCCGCCCGGCTCATCAGACGTCATGCTTCTTGGTCCACGAGGGAGGACACGCGATGTTGCGGAAGCAGTACTCTGTGGCGTTCATTGGACTCACGGCGGCGGTTCTCGCGTCCACCGGTTGCACAACGGCGCTGAAGCAGACCTACTACGGGGTTACCGGCGCCAAGGGCAAGTTTTATGAGGTGAAGGTCGTCGACTCGGGAGTCTTGGCCACCTATCGCAGTATCAAAGTGGAGAAATTCACGAACGAACTGGGCGAGCGCGTTCCTCCGAAGGTGATTGCCGAGGTGAATGAGAGGACGCCGCAGATGGTGGCGGACGCGGAGCTCTTCTACCCTGACGGCAAGTCTCTCGTGGTCAAGGGCAGGATCGTCCACTTCACCGGGAAATCGGGGCTGAAGGGTTCCGTGGGTTCCGTCATCGGTGGAGGCGAGGAGTGTGTATGTCGCGTGCAACTGGTAGACGGTGCATCCGGCGATCTGGTGGGGGAAGCGGTGTGCTGGGGAATCGTCAAGTCGGCGATCCGGCGAGGCTCCGGAGAGCTTGGCGAAGGGGTCGGTGACGGCGTCGTGAAGTGGTTGGAGGAGAGGCTGCCGGACGACGCCAAGGAGACCCGCAAGAAGGAGATCAAGTCCGAGTGAGCGTGCGATCTGATCGCCGCGAAACGGCTGCGTCGACTCTGACACCGAGGTAGTACGCCCGGGTCGGTGCGTGTCGGGCCGCGGGGCGGCGCGCCGGAGAACCCATGTCGAGGTGGGGACGAATCGTCATCTTGAGTCCGCTGCTCCTGGCCGGCTGCCGGAAGGATGCAGGTGTGTCTGAATCGAGTTCCGTACTGCGGCTGGCCGTCACCACGAGCACGCGAGATTCCGGTCTGCTTGATGTGTTGGTGCCCGTGTTTGAGGGCAAGCACGGCACGCGCGTCGACGTGATCGCCGCCGGCACGGGCAAGGCGCTCAAACTGGGTGAGAACGGTGATGTCGACGTGGTTCTCGTGCACGATCGTGCGGCGGAGGATGCGTTCATGGCTGCAGGCCACGGCATCCGCCGCGAGAACGTGATGCACAACTCGTTCGAGCTGCTCGGCCCGCCTGCGGATCCGGCGAAGGTCCGGGAGGCCGACGCAATTGCGGGGTTGGGGCGCATCGCCTCGGGGAAACACCGCTTCGTATCGCGTGGAGATGACAGCGGCACGCACAAGCGCGAGCGTGCCTTGTGGAAAGCCGGCGCGGGACGCCCGGAGTGGGACGCGTACGTCGAAAGCGGCCAGGGAATGGGCGCGACGCTCACCATGGCCGACCAGATGAACGCCTACGTGCTGGCCGACCGGGGCACCTATCTGAAGTTCAAGAGCAAGATCGGCCTCGTGCCGCTCGCGTTCCAATCGGAGGCGCTGCGGAATCCCTACGGCGTCTTGGCCGTGCATCCCGACAAGCACCCGAGGATCAACCATCCGCGGGCCGATGCGCTGGTTGATTTCCTCATCTCCGCCGAAGCACAGCGAATCATCGGAGACTACAAGGTCGAAGGGGAGTCGCTGTTCCATCCCGCCCAAACCGTGGCGACAGAGTGAGCCGCGACCATGGAACTGCTCTGGGAAGGTCTCCGGGAAGCGTTTCGCCTGGTCTTGGCTTTCGATCCGATGGTTATGGGGGCGGCTTGGCGCAGCCTGTGGATCTCCGCGCTCGCGGTCTGTCTGGCCGCCGCGGTGGGACTGCCGCTCGGCACGCTGCTGGCCCGGGCTGCGGTTCCCGGAGGGCGCATGTTGGTGCTGGTCTCACGGGCGGGCATGGCCGTGCCCACCGTGTTCATCGGCATTGTGTGCTACGCGCTGTTCGCCCGCCGCGGACCGCTCGGGCCCGTGGAACTGCTGTACACGCCGTGGGCGATCGTCATCGGTGAGGTGATGTTGGCCGCGCCGATCATCTTGTCCATCACTCACGGTGCGGTCAAAGCCCTCGACCCACGTGTCGGGGAGACTGCTCTGACGCTGGGGGCCGGCCCGCTGCGACGTTGGCGGACGTATCTGTCCGAGGCTCGGCTCGGAGTCATGCTGTCCGTGCTGACGGCCTTCGCTCGCTGTGTGACGGAACTCGGGATCGCCATGATCGTAGGCGGCAACATCAAGGAGCGCACGCGGACGCTCGCTACGGCGACCGCCCTGGAGACGGGTAAGGGTGAGTTCGGCCGCGGCCTGGCCATGGGCGTCCTGTTGCTGGTGATCGCCCTGGGCGTGACCGCAATCATCGTGGCGTGTACGAGAGAGGAAACGGCCGAGGCGCCGAAATGATCGACATACGCGACCTCGTCGTGAACAAGAACGGTACGTGCATCTGTGCCGTGCCGTCGCTGTCGGTCGAGCCCGGCGAGCACGTCGGCGTCGTCGGCTCGAACGGGTCCGGCAAGTCGACGCTGCTGCGCGTCCTCGGCGGACTCGAACATGCGTCCAGCGGCCGATGCGACGTACGCGCGGCGCGGGGTGACCGCGTCTACGTACACCAGAATCCGTACCTGTTCCGGGGCACCGTCCTGCACAAC
>CAYMME010000152.1:0-17487 GCA_964391465.1 uncultured Planctomycetales bacterium | reverse complement strand
TACGCAAACGCCTGCTAGAACAACAACATGCAGCTTAGCTTAATGGCATTCGGGATAAGTCCAATATCGTGGCCACGCGTCGAGAGAGAACGCGCCCGAGTGACCCCCTTCAGTTCTCCTTTCGCGGGCGGCCGCGTGAACGGAATGTGGATTCGAGCCCGAGGGTTCTGGCTGCTCTCTTCTGCCAGGCTTTCGTGCCGTACGGCCGGCCCCGTTGCACCGACAGCCGTACGGCTTCCACCTCCGCCTCGGTATGCGGTCGGTTTACCGCCTGCAGCCAGTTCCTCGGCTGTCCGACAGGCCATCGCGACAGCGGCGGGCGGTCTGGCTGCGGCGTGCTCGCCAGGCGAAGCCCCAGGCTGCTCCAGCGCCAATGCTCGGCTCGCTCGACGAGGTCGGCTCGCAACGGATTCCGTTCCACGTACCGACAAACGGTCAGGAAGTGCTCGTCCGATTGCACCGGAAAGGACTTGTAGGTGCCCTGGTAAAGGTGGCCGGTCCCGACGCTCTGGCGATGGAGATGCCACCGCCGGACGTGGGTCACCGTCAGCCGCTGCATGAACGTTCCCAGGTCGCCGTCCTCGTGCGGCCACAGCACCATGTGCCAGTGATTGGGCATGATGCAGTAGGCCAGGATTCGCATCGGCACCCGGTCGACCGTCTCGGTCATGACACGCTCGAAGGAATGGTAGTCGCCGCCCCGCTTGAAGATGCGTGCGCGCGCGTTTCCCCGGTTCAGTACGTGAAACACCCAGCCACCAGGAGCAACGCGCGCGGTCCGAGGCATCGCACGAGGTTAGCCGAAACGCTCCGGTGCGTCAATAATTGGACTTATCCCCTTTTTTGGTCCTCCCACGACCGGCGTGTGGCCCTGCCCATGACACACCGTCTCCGCACCGCTACATTGGCCCGGTGATGCCGGCCGCTGGGATGGCGCGGTCGCGACCGGCAGTCGCGCGGAGATCCTCGAATGAAACTGGAGGCCCTCGATACGACCATCGTCGTGGTGTACCTCGGCGTGGTCGCGTTCATCGGCTTCTGGGTGGCACGGCGCGAGAAGAAGACGACGCGCGACTACTTCCTGGCCGGGTCGCGGCTGCCCTGGTACGCCATCGGCCTGTCGATGGTGGCCAGCAGCATCAGCACCGAGCAGTTCATCGGTGAGGTGGGCTTCGCCTACAGCTACGGGCTCGCGGTCGCCAACTGGGAGTGGCTGATCTTCCCGGCCCTGACCGTGCTCATCTGGTTCTTCGCGCCCTTCTACATCCGCGGCAACGTCGCGACCATGCCCGAGTTCCTCGAGCGCCGCTACGGCGTCGCCCCGCGCTCGATCTTCGCCGTGCTCACCGTGCTGAGCTACGCCGTCGTCAACCTGCCGCTCGTTCTCTACGGCGGCGGGTTGGCCCTCGACCACGCGTTCGGCATCGACGTCTGGTACGGCGTGATTGCCCTGGCGTTGGTCACCGGCGCCTACACCGTGTACGGCGGGCTGTCGTCGGTCGTCTGGACCGACGTGTTCCAGTGCGTGCTGCTGCTGGCCGGCGGCGTTCTGATCTTCGTCATGGGCCTGCTCAAGGTCGATGGCGGATGGGACGCGATCCTCTCGACCGGCGACCGCGCGCACCTGATTCTGCCCGCCGACCATCCCGAGTTGCCCTGGACGGCCATGGTCGCGCTCGCGCTGAGCACCAACGTTTGGTACTACTGCACGAACCAGTACATCAACCAGCGATGCCTCGCGGCCAAGGACGAGTGGCACGCCAAAATGGGCATGGTCTTCTGCGGGTTCCTAGGCATCCTGCTCGCCCTGTGTGTCACGTTCCCCGGCCTCATCGCCTACGCGATCAACCCGAACCTCGAAGATCCGAACAAGGCCTACCCGTTCCTGATCACGACACTGCTGCCGCCCAGCCTGCGGGGCTTGCTGCTCGCGGCACTGATCAGCGCGATCATGTCGACGATCTCATCGCTGGTGAACTCGACGTCGACCGTATTCACGATCGACATCTTTCAGCGTTTCGTCGGTAAGGGCATGCCGGAATCGCAACTCATCGGCGTCGGGCGCATCACCGGCGCGGCCGTGCTCGTGGTGGGTGTGGCCTGCGTGCCGCTGGTTCGGATGTGGGAGCACATCTTCGCTTACTGCCAGGAGGTGTGGGTGCTGCTGGCCGGCCCGACCGTTGCGGTGTTCATGGTAGGGATCCTCTGGCGCCGGGCGACGAACGCGGCCGCCACCATCACGCTGGCCGTGTCGTTTCCGCTCGTGGCCGTGCCCTTCATCCAGAAGAGGAATCCGTTCCTGCCCGGGCCGATCGAGAACATCTTCGTCTTCGGACTGCTCACGGCCGTGCTGTGCGTTGTCCTGATGGTGGTGGTGAGTCTGTTCACCGCGGCCTCCGACCCCGAGCGAACCGAGAAGCTGCATTGGAGCCGGGCCTTGCTCCGGCTTCCGCCGGAGGTCGCGGCAACCAAGTCGCACTGGTATCAGAGCATCGTGCTGTGGTGGGGGCTGATGGTCGGAGCGTTCGTCGCCATCTACGCCGTCTTCTGGTGATCGCCAGCCCGGGGTGAAGGGTTCAGGGTTCGGGGTTCAGGTTGGTCTGGCGGCGGCCATCTCCGTGCCGATGCCGGGAGACGCTTCTCCAAGGTTCTTTCCATTCCGCTCAGCATTCGGACGCAGTCGTGGTGGTTTCTGCGAGCGCAGCTCGTATCGTTCATCGCCCGCCCAGGTTCGCGCGACGTCGCTGACGTCAAGGTCCTCGATGCGCATGAAGTCAGCCATGCGACACAACCTCCACGCAAAGGGAGATGCGGGGCACCCCTCCACTGAACCCTGAACCCCGAACCCTCAGCGCTAGCCGCGCGTGGCGCGTCACGGTAGTCTGGAACGACCCCGGCGGTTGGTTCATCTGGTTTCAAACGGGTGGAGGTGTGTGCGATGACAGTGGGAGCGCCGAGTGCGAGTACGTCGGTTGTCGTGATCGCGATGGTCGTCGGAGTGACGACGGCGACGGCCGCGGGCGAGGAGCAACGCTTCGTTCAGGACCGGTTCGCCATCGGGTTCTGGGTCGACCCGCCGATGGATGACAAGGCCGACGCGCGCTACAAGGAGATCGCCGAGGCGAACTTCACGCTCGTTCTGGGCGGGTTCGGAGCGAGGACGGTCGACGGGGTCAAGCGGCAGATCTCGCTGTGTGAGAAGTACGGGCTGCGGGCGCTGGTCTCCCGGGCGAAGCTCGAGCCCGACGCGCTGCCCGATGCTCCCGTCGTGTGGGGGTACATGATTCGCGACGAGCCCAACGCCGCGGACTTCGGCGGGCTGCGCGAGACGTGCGACGCGATCCGCGCCGTCCGGCCCGGGAAGCTGTGCTACATCAACCTGTTCCCGAACTACGCGAACGAACGGCAGCTCGGCACGAAGACATATGAAGAGCACGTCCGGCGTTTCGCGGACGAAGTCGACACGGCCGTGCTGAGCATGGATCACTACCCGATGATGAAGCCGGGCCGGGACGCGCGCAGCGCGTACTGCGAGAACCTGGAGGTCATGCGAC
The DNA here is from genome assembly GCA_964391465.1 of uncultured Planctomycetales bacterium. Classification (GTDB taxonomy): domain Bacteria; phylum Planctomycetota; class Phycisphaerae; order UBA1845; family CAYMME01; genus CAYMME01. The sequence continues at coordinate 13,933 of CAYMME010000152.1, read as the reverse complement.
AGAACGCGCTGCGCAAGCAGGTGCCGTTCTGGAACTTCTTCAACACGATGCCGTTCGGTCCGCACAGCGACCCGACCGAGGCCCAGCTCCGCTGGCAGATCTGGACTTCGCTCGCCTACGGGGCCAAGGGCGTGCTGTACTTCTGCTACTACACGCCGTCGGGCGGTACGTTTCCAAAAGGCGGCGCGATCATCGCGCGCGACAATCGCCGCACGCGGCACTACGACCAGGCGAAGCGAATCAACGCACAGGTCAGGAATCTCGGGCCGACGCTGATGAAGCTCACCAGCCGGACCGTGCACCGCGTGAAGCCGGAGGACGATCCGGCCAAGATCCTCGCCGGTTCGCCGATCAAGGCCCTGAGCAAGGGGGACTACCTGGTCGGTACGTTCGGGCACGCCGACGGCCGACGGGCGGTGCTGCTCAACAACTACCACTTCGCGTACACGGCGTGGCCTACGGTCGCGTTCGACGCTCCCGCGGCGAAGGTCGTCGAGGTGTGCCCGGACACGGGCAAGGAAGTCCCGCTGCGGGACGACAGCCCGGCGATGGAGGGCACGCAACTGTCACTCGATGCGGGAATGGGTCGGCTCCTCCTGCTCCCGCCGCAATGAGCCGCAAGCACGCGCGAGGACGACCGCCATGCGCGCCGTCACCGAACCGTACTACGACGCAACCGGAGGCGCCTGGTGTCTCTCCCCGTTCCAGTACGACCCCCTCGCCGACGATGAGCTCGACACACGGTGAGCAACCAGACATAAGGCGCTGTGAGCGTGAAGCGGCAGAAACGGACGGGCCTGAGGATTCGCGGTGCGAGAGGTCACCCCGAAGTACGTGCGGCGTTGATTCGCTACGCACGCTGGCTGCGCGCGAACTACCAGTTTCCCGTTCGGGTGCCCGTGTACCTTAGTCCGCAGGAGCGCATCACAACCATCGACGGCAGCACAGCAAGTGCTTCGTTCTTTGCCCCCTTCGGTCGCGACGAGGAGCCGTACATCAGGATCGCAACCGGCGACTATCCGTCTCTGGAGCGGAAACACGGGCGGGCCAACAGCCTCGCGGCGTTCATCGTTTCCCTGAGCCACGAAGTAATCCACTATCAGCAGTGGATCGCAACGGGGGACGTATCGGAACGCGGTGTCGCGCGAAAGGACGTCGCGATGCTGCGCCGGTACGAACAGACCGTCGATCACCCCTGACTGCCCCCAGTTTCTCAATCCCTGCTGCGACGACGACGCCCCGCTTTAGAAACGACGCCCAACTTTGTAATCCCACCCGGCGGCTGTCCGACGTAAGATCCAGGTGGCGCGACCGGCGTGAGTAAGCTCTGGCTGCATCATGCTGAAGCCGTACGACTCAGAAAGGGGTCTGCAAATGGGCGGTCTCATTGTTCTCTTCCTCTACGTCGGCCTCGGCGTGGCCGTGGTGGGCTTGGGCGTCTTGTTCTACCTGCGGTCGGCATGCAGTCGGAAACGCTACTGCTGCCCGCAATGCGGTGAGCGGGTGTCCGTCGAGCTCATGGACGCGGGGCACTGCAACATGTGCGGGGCGCCGCTACGGCACGAGATGATCGGAGACTGACCATGAAACGCGAAGATCTTCTTGTCGGCACCCGTCCCGAGATCACCGGAGGCCGGATACTCCTGACCAGCGCGGCCGGCTTCGACGGCTACGAGATCATGGAGTACAAGGGCATGGTCTGGGGGATCTCCGTCCGGGCGAAGGACATGGGGCAGGACTGCGCCATGGGCTGCAAACAGATGACGGGCGGCGAGCTGGACAGCTACACGAAGCTGGGCGACGAGTCGCGGCAGCGCTGCATCGACCGAATGCTGGCCATGGCCGAGCGCCAGGGGGCGAACGCGGTCATCAACGTCAACTTCGAGATCAGCGGCCAGTCGCAGGGCAACAGCGAGGTCGACGTCCACGGAACCGCCGTGATCATCAAGCCGATCATCAACTACGTGCCCACGGGAGCGGTCGGCAACATCCTCTGTGAGATGGCGGAGAAGCAGGAGCGGTGATTCCGCGCAACCTGTCTCCGGTCCGCCGAATGGCGTCGCTGCGAACGCGCCTCGTCCTGGCCTGGCTATGGTGGCGCCACACGCATACGTTCAACTTCGCCCACAAGCCGCTGTGTGAGCGCTTCAAGCATAACGTGTGGCGTTTCGGGCCCGTGCACGTGTGCCGCAGTTGCACGCTGGTGTACGCCGCCGCCGTCACGACCGGCTTCGCGCTGTGGTGGGCGAGCTTGCCGGAAGCGGTCCTCTTCCCGGCCTTCTACGCGTTGTTCATCCCGGTCATGCTTCTCTCGTACCCACGCCTGTACGAGCGTTTCCCTCGGCGGGCCAAGGACGTCGTGCGCTCCGCGACCGGCTCGGTGCTGGCGTTGATGGTCGCCTTCTTCGTGTCGGGCTACTACGCGCTCGGGCTGTTGAACGTCGCGGTCTTCACCGTGGGTTACCACGTCAGCCTCGTCGAGTACCGCAAATGGAAGCACCGCGCGTGCGACGGCTGCCCCGAAACGGGTCGCGACACAATCTGCAGCGGCTTCAGCAGCCAAGCCGACAAGATTCGAGCATTCGAAGCGGCCGCAGAAGAACACCTCCTACCCGACGCGGTATGGGCTAGGCGTGGTTATCCCCTTTTTCTGGCCGCGGCAACGAGCCCCTCGGTGGCTACTGCCATGTGCCGCGGTCATCAGATGTACCGCTCCGACCGTCCGGACCGGGACTCCAAATCGCGTGCGGTCGATCGGACCGTCCAAGACGTGCGTATCGGAACGTGTTGCCCCAAGGGTCGACCAAGTTGCCCGCGGCGTCGAGCAAGTGCAGCAGATCGATGTACGGCCCGGTCCACTCGCTGACCGCGACGTCCGGAGGACGCCGGACAAGCGCCTGAAGGCCTTGGCTGGTTGACGGGTAGTCGCCCAACTGATTCCGGTACATCTCCAACCCGACTTCGACGGCGTGGACCCTCGCCAGGGCACCGGACTCGGTAGTTCCACCACAGCGGTGCACCGACATGCGCGACATGCTGGGCAGCGCCACAACGGGTATCCACACAGCCAGGAGAACCCAGCCGGCGTACCACATCCTTCTCGCGAGCCTTGCTTGTCGAGACTCAGCGTGGTAGGTGGCTTCGTCCGTGGGATCGAACGTTCTGCCGCATTCCGGGCAACGATGCAGGGGCAGGCCGTCGAGCACGTACCAGCAACCCCGGCAGTACATCGAGGGTGCCGTGACGGTTGTGCACATGAGGCGCCAACTCGCATCCGCCCACACGTGACACCCTCATTGTCTCACCACACCAAGTGTCGGACCAGCGGCGCAGCAATTCGTCAAGGGACTCGTGACGCGGACCTTGAAGGGGTGTTTCGAGCGGGCTACGGTGTTGCGCGCGTGCAGGCGCGTCGGAGCAACGAGCGCGACGGCACTTCGCCCACTCGGTATCTGATCGACGAGAACGACAGGCACGACAGAACACGGAAAGGCTCGACATGCTTCGCCATCGCAACGGAGCTACCGCATTTGCCGGAACGGTGTTGGTCGTTTCGCTGGCGGTTTCGCCAAGAGCGTTCGCTGCGGACAGTGCCCACCGACCCGAAACGCAGCCAGCTCAAGAAGTCCCCGGCGCAGCCTCGCGAAAGGCGCCGCTGAAGCACGGAGCCGTAGCGCTGCCCGAGGGCGGCCGCCTCGCGTATCACGTGCGACCCGGAACCGGCCCCACGTTGGTGCTCGTACCGGGTAGCTGGGGCGACTACCGCGTGTTCGACGCCGTGCTCGCGGCGCTCGACGCATCGCTTCACGTCGTCATCGTCGAGATGAGAGGTCACGGCGATTCGTGGCCGCCGACCCTGGACGGGTCGATGGAGAGCTTCGCCGACGACGTGCTCCGGGTCACGGACGCGCTCGGGCTTCGGCGTTTCTACGTGGGCGGCCACAGCATCGGCGGCATGATCGCGGTCGAGCTGGCCGGGCGCCGGCCCGAAGCGCTCGCCGGCGCCGTTTCCATCGAAGGCTGGACCCACTGGCGCGTGCAGCGCGAGGCGTTCGGCCAGGTGAAGGGCACGACGCTGAATGCGGAACAGCAGGCGCAACGACAGGCCGCGCGGGCCCGGGTTCTCGACAGGCTCACCAAGGAGCAGAGGGCCGCCTTCGCGTCGGTATGGAGGCAGTGGGACGGTTTACCCATCCTGAAGACGACTCCGGTTCCAGTGCTCGAGTTGTGGGGCGACCGCGGCCGTCCCCGGCCGAGCCGAACCGTCATGCGCATTCCCGATCGCCCCAACATCGAGTTGGCCTGGTTTCGCGGTGCCTCGCATTCCCTGCTGATCGAGCGGCCGGCGGGCGTGGCGGCCCACATCAACCGTTTCATCGCCGCGAACGAAGCACGGCGGGCCGAAGCCGGACCCGCGGGGACCGACCCGGCACACATGCTCGCGGTGCCGGCCTTGCGTCTCTCGAACGACTCGGCAGACTTCTCGGCGCTCCCTCGGCTTCCATGTAAGACGATCACGGTGTATCGCGGCGTCGAACACGAAGCGGGTTTCAACATGCACCCCTACCTCACCCATCACGACGGTCGCTTCTGGGCCATGTGGAGCTGCAACCGCATCCGCGACCTCAAGGCCGGCCAGCACGTGCGCTACGCAACGAGCAGCGACGGTGTGCACTGGTCGGCCCGGCGGGCCATCACGCCACGGGAAGACGCGGCCAACATGCGCTACTTCGCTCGTGGGTTCTGGGTCCGCGACGGTCAGTTGATCGCGCTGGCGGCCCGCGACGAGGCCGTCCGCCCGCTGTTCGGTCCCGGGCTCGAGCTGCGCGGGTATCGCTGGAGGCCGGACGCGCAGCGGTGGGACGATCCCATCGTCATCGCCGACGACACCATCAACAACTTCCCGCCGAAACGCCTGCCGACCGGGGAGTGGCTGATGTCCCGGCGCGACCATCGCATGCGGAAATCGATGCTCGTCGGCGGCGTCGAATCGCCCGGCGCGTGGACGCCGATTCAAATCGAGGTCCCGGCCGACGGCGCGCGACTCGACGAGCCGTTCTGGTGGACATTGCCGGACGGGACGCTGACCGCGGCGTTTCGTGACGGCAGCAAGTCACGGCGGCTCTATCGCTCGTTCAGCCGGGACAACGGCCGGACCTGGACCACGCCGGTCAAGACGGACTTCCCGGACGCCACCGCCAAGTTCAACGTGCTGCGACTCACCGACGGCCGTTACGCCATGGCCTCCGACCCCAACCCGAGCGGCGTCCGCATCCCGCTCTGCCTCTCGTTGTCCGACGACGGGGTCGTGTTCGACCGCATGTTCATCCTGCGCGACGCCCCCACGGTCTACCGCTACGCCGGCAAGGACCCGGGATACAAGGGCTACCACTACCCGCAACTTCTGGAGCACGATCGCTACCTGCACGTCATACACGCCGAGAACATGGAGGACATCGTCGTCCTGCGCGTGAAGCTCGAAGATCTGGGCAGCCGCTGAAGCCAAGCCGACGTGATTCGTTCTTCGGAGCCCGAGTGCCGGCCCAAGTCCCGTACACATGCGGCGCCAACTCGCGTCCGCCCACACCCGACACCTTCATGGTCTCACCGCACCAAGTGTCGGGACCATGCAATCATTCGTTCGAACGGAGTGCGCGGCAGCGGGCCGGATGACCTCGGCCGCCGCACGACGATGTCGCCCTTTTCTGATCGCCACGAGAAGACCCGTGGCTCCCAGGGAACCGTCAGGCAGTCAATGTCGAACCCCCCTCCCCATCGGCAGTAGGTGATCCGATCTCCCCACGGTGAGCGCGGCATGGGCATCCCGATTGACGCAACCAGGTCTCGCTCGTTTCTGGGCAAACACCCGGTTCTCGATCGCACGGCCTCCACGCGGGCGGCCAGGTCGCGAATGGTGTGCTTCGTCACCGCTTCAAGAGCAGGTCTGCGCAGATCGCGAAGAGCGGGACTCCCTGCATGGTAGATGGCGAGGGCCAAGATCCCACACATGGACCCGATCACGCACTTGCGTCGCCAGGGCTGCGCCAGTGCCGCGGTGAGCAGCAGACCCGCGATTGCGACGACAAGACATGCCGTCCCGGCGAGTTCGTAGAATCCAAACTCGAACGACTTGCCGGGGCAAAGACCCGACGTGAGCCCGGCCGCGATCGCACAACAGACCAGCCCCAACACGAAGGCGGTGAGCCCTGTCCAATACACGGGCCGCCAACGACGAGCCACGCAGGCGACTGCCGCCGACCTGTCGTCGATGCGCAGGCCGCATTCGGGGCAGACACGTGAGACGTTGCCCGTGAGATCGTAGCCGCAGTGGAGGCATCGGTTGCCGCGACGACGTCTACACGCACGGACCGCTGCGTAGCCGAGCGACAGACCTGGGTACGTAGCGACGGCTGCTGTGACCAACCACCATGGCAGGGTCGCGTCGGCTCGAAAGAAGCCTCGGGCGTGTTCGCATTCCCACACCACCGGCAGAAAGCCGAGAGGTTGGCCCCTGGAGATCTCCAAGTACGGCGGCCCCACCAGCGATTCACCGGCGCGGTGCCAACAGGCCGGAAACCCCTCGTTGATCCCGAGCCGCCAGTAGAACCGAACCAGCTCCAGCCCATCATCCACAGCGCAAAGCCCGTGCGCCTGTTCGACCGCGTTGGTTGCACGGCTCTCGATCCAACCATTGCCGGAGGCAAGCCACAGCCCGAAGGCACCCCACCGGCAGTTCAGGCCCTCGTCGACCCAGTAGCTCCTCAGCCAGAGCACGGCGGTCCCGAGAAGCAGTATGATGCAGATGAGAAGCAGGAACCTGTGGATCACGGCCTCGCCGGAAGTTCACTCCGCCCACCGGTTGTACCCGCAGTGTCGAGAACGGATGCGAATCTGAGCCGCGGTCGTCGCGTCCCGCTACGGTTTCTGCTTCGACTTGGCCGCTTCGTCGCGGGCTCGGGTCTGGCAGGTCGACTCCGTCCACTTGGTATCGCCGTCGCGGGCGCGCGTGGCCTCGGACAGGCCCGCGCAGTTTGTGGCCAGGACCTCGAAGATCTTGTGGGCGATGAGCAGGTTGCCGACGCTGTTCGCGTGCACGCCGTCAGAGTGCACGACCCAATCGGCCCTGCCTTCGGCGTCGTACACGTCGGCATAGAGGCAGCCGGTTTCCTCGGCCAACTCGCGGATCGCTTCGTTGTAGCGCGCAGTGGCCTCGACGCCGCCCCGGTCGAACGGCGGGTAGGCCTCGTAGCCGGTCATGTGGTACACGTTCACGAGCACGATCAGCGGCTTGCACGCCGACTGCACGTTGCGGACGATGGTGTCCATGTCGGCGATGAAGGTGTCCACGTCCATCCCCGCCCGCATGTCGTTGAGCCCGTAGGCCAGCACGAACAGATCGGGGTCCGCGCCGATCACCTCCTTCTCGTATCGTTCGAGGGCACTGGGCTTGCGCGACGCCTCGTAGCCGGCACTGCTCGGCGAGATCACGCTCGCTCCGATGCCGCAGTTGAGGTACTCGACCGGCTCGGCCTGCACGCGATTGATCAGGGCAACGAGGACGTCCGCATATCGATCCGCCTGATTGGGAATCCACCCTCCGCCCTCGACCGTACTCTCGCCGAGCACGACCACGCGCGTGAACGGCCGAGGCCAGTGGTCGGTGGCCGGATCGAGCGTCATACCGGACCGTCCCTGCGAGCAGCCCGCCAGAAAGCAGGCCAGCACGGTTGCCGGCCCGACGAGCGCGGACCGCAGATTGCGCAGACGTGATTCGCCGTCCATGTGCAGTACCTCCCGACCATGTCGCCGTGACCACCCATAGCTGCCGCGATCATACTGGCAGAGCTGCAGCCTCAACAATTCTCCGGGAATCCGCGAGCGCGCCTTGCCCCCCGGCGCCAATAGCGTATTGAGATGAGCGCGCAACCCATCACGTTACGAGCGAGCCGCACGATGAACGACGCCCGCGAGCCCAGTCCGGCCGTACCGTCCGCCCGGAACCTCGAATGGTGGACGGCCACGGTCGAGGCCCACCTCGACGCGATGTACCGGTTCGTGCGCTTGCGCGTGCCCGCGGATGCGACGGACGATCTGGTTCAGGAGATTTTCGTCGCCGCCGCGAGGAGCGTGTCACAGTTCGACGCGGCACGCGGACCCGTGTGGCCATGGCTGCTCGGCATCGCCCGCAACAAGATCGCCGCCTACTACCGGCAAACCCAGGCCCCGCTTGCCCTGAGCGAAGTCGTGGCCTGGCTCAGCTCCGACGACGGCCGGATCCGGCAGACCCTCGCGTCTGAGACACCGCTGCCGGTGGAGATCTGCCAGCGAGCCGAGTTCCGCACCCTGGCCCGCGTCGCCCTCAGCACGCTCGATCCGCAACATCGTGCGTGCCTCGTCGCGCGGTACTACGAGGACCTTTCGCTGGACGAGCTGAGCAACCGTTTCCATCTGTCGCGTTCCGCGGTGAACTCGTTGCTGTATCGGGCCCGAATCGAGCTTCGCCGCGCGCTGTGTAACCTGGTCGATGACAACACTCTGTTTGAGGAGTTTGGACGATGAGTCAGCGAGAAGACGAACTGTACACCCAGCTCGTGCAAGCCGGCGTGGACGAAGCAGCTCCACCGGCGGCACTGCGCAAGCGGGTCCTGCGAGCGTCGTGTGAAGCGTTCGCTGCCGACGAAGCGGCCCGCCCGAGTCGTGCGGGCCTGATGGCGGGTCTGCTCGCGGTGGCGCACTCGCGCAAGTTCCGGTACGGCCCGGTCGCGGCCGCAGTCGGCGCGGTGATCCTGGGCGGCGTGGCCGTCTGGTCTCCGCCGTCCGACTCCCACACCGGAAACGGCCAGTGGTGGCTCGGACCCTCGGCGGCGTGGGGCCAGGAGATCCTGGCCGAACTGGAGAAGGTCAGAGTGCTAACCTATCGCGAGCAGCCGGTGTTCGTAGGCCGGTATGGGTCGACGCACGTGTCGGGAAGCTGGCGGCGCGCCTACGAAGCCGCCGACCGAAAGCGGATCGATCAGCACTACGAGCAGACGCTCGTCTCTTCGAGCTGGCAAGTGCCCGATGGCACGGACCTGGTGGGAACGGCCGTTTCGTACGAGTCTGAGTGCTACACGGTCGAGCGACATGTGGGTGGTGCGTACGAGCGCGATCCGCTCGAGCGTCTGCGGTTCTATGTGCACCTTCTGGACAAGGCCGACCGGGTGCTGGGTACGGAGACGTTCGAGGATCGCGAGTGTGTCGGCTTCGAGATCCGCGCGAGCCGGTACGGCGACAACCCGGAACAGTGGAAGGATCGGATCTGGCTGGATATCGAGACCAAGATGCCCGTGCGGATCGAGGAGCACGGGCGACCGATCACGAACCACCCGGAGCAAACATTCACGGAGATCCTGGAGCAGTTCGAGTACCACACGGAAGTGCCGGCGGCGATGTTCGAGCCCGTGATCCCCGACGGCTTCGTCAACGCGCATCCTGATGAGATTCGAGCCGCCCGGGAGAGGGCGGAGAAGGGAGAGATGATCTGGGCGGATGTGCCCAAGGGGCTGAAAGGAGAGGTCATCGCGGCATTGGATGAGGTCCGCACGGCAGTCTATTGGCGGGGCACTCAGAAGGTCTCTCTCTCCCGGCACGCCTGGCGGGCGGACCATTACGGTCCGAGCGGTCAGGTGCGCCGCACCGAATGGTTCACCATCGCGAAGGAGGACATGGGCGCGACGAGCTTCGACTTCAACGACAAGGATTTCCGCCTGACGCACACGACGGTCGACTTCGCAGATCGCACATTCGAGCGGGTCACGCACGGAAAGGCGTCCCGGCCCCGGCACCCGATGGATCGTATCCGGCGTCTGGCGGGATTGATCGATCGGGCGGATCGGACGCTCGACAACAAGGAAATCGACGGGCTCAAGTGCTTCGGAATGGAGATCAGTGCCAAGAAGTACGGCACGAACCCGGATGGTGCGTTGCACCGTCTGTGGTTCGACGCGGAATCAAAGCTCCCGGTGAGGATGGAAACCGAGTGGCCCCGTCCGGACGGCAAGGGCAAGAGCCTCTCTGGGCTCGGTCGCTTTGACTGGGACCCGAACCTGCCGCCCGACACGTTTGTCCCGGTGATTCCGGAGGGATTCATGAACGCCCATCCGGACGACCGGCGATCCGGTGAAGACACGGCAGAAAAGGGCGAGTAGCCGACCGTCGAGTCGAAACGAACCTCACGGCCTCAACGGACCCTGCCCATCCTCTGCGAAACGGGCAGGGTCCTTGTTGTTGCGCTACGGTGCAGGTCGCCGACGGCTCCCCCGCCCCCTTCGGGTGCACGTGTTTAGCGTCTTGGGTGGCATGGGTCCCGACGTACGTCGGGACTCGCTGGCGAGCGACGTTTGCCCGTGAGCTCACGTGAGTACGCCTGCAACCACGGGCAAAACCCAACCCTGGCGGGTTGGGCCCTGCCCATGCCACCCACGTAAGGGCATACTCCGAGGCGTGGGGCCGACTGGTGTGGTAGACTGTCGCCGGATCGCAATTTGACCGGGCCGCGGCGAGGGTGTGTGAGGGGTCACCGGCGACCTGTCCGCACGGCGCACGTCCTTTGCGTTCGTGGCGGCCCGCAAAACCACCGAGGCGTTGTTGCCATGAAACATGCAAACGTATCTCGTCGTGTTTTCATTCGACAGGTCGGCGCGGGCACGCTTGGCCTGGCCGCGACCGCACCGGGGCTTGCGCGGGCAGCGGCGGACTCGTCCCCGAAACTGACCACGCTGTCCGAGCACCTGTCCGTCTTCCACGGGCCGATCAACGTCGGCATCGTGCGCGACGGGGCCAAGGCTCTGCTCATCGACTGCGGCGACGGGCGCGTGGCCGGTGCGCTGGCGGGGCTCGGCGTCACTTCGGTCGAGCAGGTGCTCTTCACGCACCACCACCGGGATCAGGCCTGCGGAGCCCACGCATTGGCCGCGAGTGGAGCGCGCATCGCTGTGCCCGCCGCGGAGCGCGACCACTTCGACAACGTGGCCGCCTTCTGGAACAACCCGAAGTGCCGCTGGCACATCTACAACGTGCACCCTCACCACCTGATGCTCGCCGAACCCGTCGGTGTCGGCCGCACGCTCGAGGACGGCAACGTCCTGGATTGGGGACCGGCGAAGATTCGTGTCCTGGACACGCCGGGCCACACCGACGGGTCGATCAGCCTGCTCGTCGAGACCGACGGCCGGCGCGTGATCTTCTCGGGCGATGCGATCTACGACGAGGGCCAGGTGTGGGACATCCACAGCCTGCAGAAGGGTTTCAAGCGCGGCAAGCGCAGCATCACCGACTACCACGGCTTCCTCGGGGCCCGGCCGACGCTGGCCAAGAGCCTGGGCCGGATCAAGGAGACAAAGCCGGACGCGGTGGTGCCGTCGCACGGCCACATCATGACGAAACCGGCCCAGGCCATCGATCTGCTCCTCGAGCGCTTCGAGGTCTGCTACGACAAGTACGTGTCCATCTCGGCCTTGCGCTACTACTTCCCCGAGCTGTTCACCGAATACGCGGACCGCAAGGACCACATGGGTCCGGGCGCCGAGAAGCCCCCGCCGCCGTGCCTACTCCATCACGGTACGACGTGGATACTCGTCTCGAAGGACAAGTCGGCGTTCGTCATGGACTGCGGCAGCGGCCGCGTGGTCAAGAAGATCAAGGAGCTTGTCGCCCAGGGTGCGATCCGCAAGGTCGAAGGGCTGTGGGTAACGCACTACCACGACGACCACACCGACGCGATCCCCGAGTTCCAGAAGGCGTTCGACTGCCCCTGCATCACCGACCGCGCCGTCGCTCAGGTCATCACGGACCCGCTCGCCTGGCGGCTGCCGTGCATCTCGCCGAACCAGGCCCGCGTCGACCGCCCGACCACCGACGGCGAGTCATGGACGTGGCACGAGTTCAAGATGACGGCGTACCACCTTCCCGGCCAGACGCTCTACCACGCCGGCCTGTTCGTCGAAGGACAGGGGCACCGCATGCTCTTCGTCGGCGACTCGTTCAGTCGATACGGGATCGACGACTACTGCACGCACAACCGCGACTGGCTCGGCCGCGGCGTCGGCTTCGACCGCTGCATCGCTCTGGTCGAGAAACTCCAGCCCACGCACATGTTCAACTGCCACATCAACGACGCGTTCACGTTCACGCCCGAGCAATGCCGGTTCATGCGCGCCAACCTGCGCGAGCGGGAGAAGCTGTTCGGTGAACTCGTTCCGTGGGATGACGCCAACTACGGTATGGACGAGCCGTGGGCCCGTTGTTTTCCCTACGAACAGAAAGCCGAGAAGGGTAAGCCGTTCGAGCTTCGCGTGGTCGTGACCAACCACTCGTCGGAGCGCAACACGGCGGCCTGCCGCGCGGTGCTGCCGCGGGCCTGGAGCGGCGGCCGCAGCAAAGACACGGCCTGGGCCAAGACGGACATCCCCGCAAAGAAGGACGGCGAAGTGTTGCTCGAGCTACGGGTTCCCGACGATGCCCCGCCGGGCCGCCACGTCATCCCCGTCGATCTGCGCTACGGACCGTGGGATCTGCCGCAGTTCACGGAAGGTGTCGTCGTGGTGTAGGGTCGTGGCTCAGAATCGCCGAGCTGTATCTGATCCGAACCGCGACCGTGAGGGAGCGGCCGCGGTGAGGCGAAACGTTGCCCCTCCCTCACGGCTTGACGGGTGCCCCATCCTTGGTCCGCCGAAGGCGGGACAAGGGTGGGGGACTGACGCGGTTGTCGAGACATCCGTCCCCCACCCTTCGCATAAAGCCGCGAAGGATGGGGCACCCAGCAACGCCCTTGCCTCGACCGTGCGTCCCTGCGATCATGCGGGTACGGAAGGCACTCATGACGCTCGGTCCGAGCGCACGCGCGACGAGGCCGACCGAACGCCAGGTCTCGCTCGGCCACCACAATCAGGAGGTCATCATGGCCAACATCGCGATCCTGTACTGCAAGCGCATCAAGGACCACTCGTGCATCGGGTGCGCAAAGTGCTTCAAGGGGATGAAGGAGAAGAACGGCGAGTTCGGCCGGCACGATGAAGTGAACCTCGTTGCCATGACCGACTGCGGTGACTGCCCGGGCCTGACGATCCCGCGGGTCAAGATTCTCAGCGAGGTGGCCAAGAACGTCGATCGTCCCATCGACGTGCTCCACCTGGGCACGTGCGTCAAGGCGGCCATGAGCACCGCGGACTGCCCGCTGGACTACGACTATCTGAAGGACACGGTCAAGCAGAAGTTCGGCTGCGACGTGGTGCTGGGCACGCACGCGTACTAGTGTAGTGTCTCAGAGTTGGCGAGGCCTATCTGATCCGAACCGCGCCCGTTAGGAAGCGGCCGCGGTAAGGCGAAGCATTGCCGCTCCCTCACGGTCGCGGTTCGGAAAAAATGCAGTCTGCCCGAGACACTACACTAGCGCCGTTCTCAGTCGCTCCGTACTGTAGCGGCCTGCGCCTCGCAGGCCGCCCGGCCGGCGGCGGCGCCGGCCGCTACGGGACGCACGAAACGCTTTGACCGAAAACGGCATCCGGTCGTTGAGAACCGCTGGAGACCGCCATGAGCCCGGATGAACTGCGAGCGATCATGGACTACCTGATGCAGAAGGTTCATCTGAGGGACCCGGACGCAGACGGCGAGGTGGCCGTCGGCTTCGACGCCCCGACGGCCGACGAGATGACCGAGGCCGGCCTCAATCCCGAAGGCGCCCGCCAGATCCTCGACGCCCCGTGGTGGGACGAGATGGTGACCGACATCGTCGAGACCCCGGAGATGTGCGAGCCTGAGGACTCCGCCGAGCAGGTGCTCGAGTACGCAAGGGACGTAGTCTCGGAGTACGTGCGCAAGCGCGCGAAACTCTGAGAGGGCGGGTGCCATGGCCAAGCCTGCCGCAAGGCAGGCGCCGCCATGCATACGCCTCGAA
>CAYMME010000151.1:9815-17501 GCA_964391465.1 uncultured Planctomycetales bacterium | reverse complement strand
CCGTCCTGAGATGTGGGACACTTGTGATAGAAAACCTAACGGCCCGATAACGATCCAGACACCACGTAGGATACCCCAAGCGGGCCCCCCGGGGCAAGCGCAAAAACAGGAAAAACGCGGCCTTCTGCTTGTGCCGCTCAGTAGGAAATGATGTCCCACTCCCGCAGCGCCCAGTGGAGCCATGAGTTGCCCCACGGGCCGTACCTCCCGACGAGGGCATGCGACACGGTGAAGGCGGAGAGCGCGAAGAGGACGAGGGCGAGCGTGATACCGGCCCGGTTCCGCATGCACACGTCGACGCCATGCGGCAGGGCCACGAGCCACAACGGAATCATCCAGAATGTCCAGCGCAGACCCTGGCATCCGCCACCGTAGTTGTTCGTCTTGAACACGTAGAAGACCACCACAACCACCGTGATCAGCAGTACCAGCCCGTGAAAGAGGGGCAACGATTGCGGCTTGGCCGTCAGGTGGCGACCGATTCCAAAGAAGGCGAGCAGGAAGATCGGCGTCAACGAGAAGATGCCGTGATGGCCGACCAGCATGTGGGTGAAGTAGATGCCCTTGGGTTCGTTCTGACCGTCGATGCCTTCCGGATCGAGGTTGTTCCAGTAGCTGCCCTGGAAGTGATACAGCACGCGCATCTCCTGGTGCGAAGTGTTCTGCCAGACCTGCGCGGGCCTAAGAAAACCAAGCGCCATGTAGTTCGTCAAGAAGTACGCCCCGATCGGGATCACGGCCGCGGGCAGTGAGAACATGGCCGTTTCAATCGGAGCCTTGTAGAACAGGAACGCGAGGATGCCTGCAAGCAGCGCGAGGGCCGGCAACTCGAACGCCATCGCCAGCGCGGCGAAGAAGCCCGCGGCGCTGAACAGGAACCACGATCGCCCACCGCCGTAGTAGATCCGCAACGCGCAGTACACGGCGACAAACGCACAGAAGCCGGCGAGGATGTGGTTGTTGAACGTGCGCGAGTAGGCCGTGAGGAACGTCCCGAATGCCCCGGTCGCCAGGCAGAGAAGCTTCGTGGTCGTCGCGTACGTGGAACGTTCCAGCAGCCGGCGGTACAGGTGCAGGAACACGAACAGCGGTACGATGTTGATCAGGATCAGGAGCGTCCGGCCGGCGAGATTCCCCTGTTCGGCCTGATTGTGGATGGTGCGTTCCTCCACCGGGTACGCGATCCGCCAGAGATCCTGTTTGGGACCATCGAGCGCGTCGCCCACGCGCCACACGACGTAGTAGAGCCCGGCCACCATCGTCGGCAGCAGCGGATGCTTGGCCGAGTAGTAGGCGTAGGGCGGCGTACCGTTCGGACGGGGTGACTCGTCCGGCATCGGCCACGCGACCATGTCAATTGTCCACCACGGGCCTTCGTAGTGCCGGGCGAAATCCGGATTCGGGTGGTCCAGCGGGGTCCAGGGGTCGCGGTCAGTGCGATATGTGTTGTTGTGGACCAGGTTCCAGACCGTGTTCCACCGCGAGCCGTCGTTTACGATGTGCTTGTGGTTGTGCCGAAGGATCAGCCCTGTGGTCAGCGCCACCGCCGCGATGATGATCGAGTGACCGACAACACGCTCGATCGTTCGGATCTGTCCTTCATGCTCCGCTTCCAGCTCTCTTGTTGAATCCGGCTCCGTGCTCATCGATCAGACTCACTTCGTTGAATTCGCATGCCTTCGAGTGTGGGAGTCCCCCTTCCAGAACCGAGCAGGCCAACCGCCCCGCCAGGTCAGGCGCCCGGCGATCCCGACGCAACGGGATCATGCCGGCGCTCCCCGACCGTAACCGATCGGCACCGAGCGGTAAAGTGATTCAGTGCATCGGACATCGACTGGTCCAAGACGAATGCGGCGAGCTTGGACCCGAACCGCCGCGAAAGACATGTACTACGCCGAAACGCCCGAGGTCGGTTCGGCGGTGCGCCGTCGCGAGGTGGCGGGTGTCTGCTCGGAGATGCTGTAGGCGGGGTCCTCACGCATCCCGTGGGCGGTCATGAGCTCGGCAACGAATCCCACGGACAGGAGTTGGGCACCAAGCAGCAGGCCGCCGAGTGAGTACAGCAGCAGCGGCCGATCGTAGATCGGCTCGGGAGCCTCCGCAAACCACTGCTGCGCGAGCCAGAACCCGGCCAGGTAGGTGAGTCCCAACGCGCCAAGCGCGAACGCCACGAGTCCGACAGAGCCGAACACGTGCAACGGGCGCTGGCCGTAGCCGGTTAGGAACTTGACGGTCAGTAGATCCAGGAATCCCTTGAGGAACCGCCGCGCGCCGTACTTCGAGCGGCCTCGCGTCCGGGGGCGATGGTTGACCTCGATCTCCGCGATGCGAAAACCGCGGGCGGCCGCCAGTACCGGCACGAACCGATGCTGCTCGCCGTACAACCGGATCTCCGCAACCACCTCGGCGCGGTGACACTTGTACCCGCAGTTGTGGTCGTGCAGCTTCACGCCCGTCATCGTGCTCACCAGAAAGTTGAACACGCGCGACGGAATCACCTTGTGCCAGGGATCGTGACGGTCCCGCTTCCACCCGGTCACCGAGTCATACCCCTCGTCGATCTTGGCCAGGAAGCGCGGGACCTCCACCGGGTTGTCCTGGAGGTCGGCGTCGAGGGTGAAGACCAGGGCGCCGCGGGCGGCATGGAAGCCCGCCATCAGGGCCGCCGCCTTGCCGAAGTTGCGGCGGAAGCGAATGCCGCGCACGCGTCCGTCGGCCTCGGCCGCCTCGGCGACTCGAGCCCATGTGGCATCCGTGCTCCCATCGTCGACGACGATGATCTCGATATCGAGGCTCGAGGCGGCGGCCACGTCGCACACCTCGCGAAGGAGCGGACCGATGTTCCCTTCCTCGTCATACGCGGGGATGACGAAGCTGATCAGCTTTTCTGCATCCGCATTGGCCAACGATACAATACTCCCGCCACGCAACACTCAGCGACCATCCAAACCAGCCGGAGCAGCACGGCCACCACCGCCGCCGAGGCCCCCCACCGCGACTGTAGCAGAACCATGATGACGAATTCGCGCGCCCCGAGGCCGGACGGCAGAAACAGGATCGCGAACCCCAGCACCGTCGCCATCGCCGTCGCCCCCACGCCCAGCAACACGTCCGTCGCCGAAGAGAAGTCGACATCGATGGCCCGGGCCACGGCCAGGAGGCTCCCGCCGAGCAGCACCCATCCCATCACGAGCAGCACACTGCCCTGCACCAAAGTACCGTACGCCGGCGGCGGCGTCACGTTTCCGCCCTTTCGCCGCACCGGTGCCGTGAGCACGCGCGACACCCGGCCGAAAACGGCCGGGTGCAGGATCGCCCCGAGGAAGAGCACGGCAACAACGGCCCCGCCCCAATACCGCCAGCGATCCGGGGCCGTGAAGCCGAGCGTGACGAGCGCCACCGCCGCTCCGACGGCCATCATCGCCAAAGTCTCGTAGACGACCGTGACGGCGATCGTGACCCCGCTACGGCCCGGCGTCCGCAACAGACCGACCCGCAACACCACGACCATCGCCTTCCCGGGGACGTACTTTCCGAGATGCCCGATGAGATACGCCCGCAGGGCCTCGCGTCGACTCACGGCCACGCCCGCGTCGGCGAGCAGCAGCCTCCAGAATAGGCCGTACATGCTCAGCCCGGCCACGTAGCTGACGCCGGCCAGTGCGATCCAGCCTGCGTGTACGGCCGCGCGCTGGGTCCGCCACTCCTCGTACGCGACCCAGATCTGACGCCCCACCATCACCAGCACAAGAGCGGTCAGCGCCAGCTTGAGGCCTCGCCACGCCCACTGCTTCGCGCGCGACGGTTCCGCACCTGCCTGTGGGGTCTGGGATGAAACGGGATCGGGCATGCGCCCGGTTCTACCGCGCCGAGGCACCTCCACGCCAGCGATGCGGATGGCGGATGCTACTTGCGCAGCGTCCTGCCCACCTTCTGCTCGACGCTGTCGATCTTGGCCGTGAGCCTACCCGTGCGTCCCTTGCGGTAGTCCAGCTTGATACTTGCGGTGACCCGGTTGCAGTCGGCGGCCATGCGCTCGAAGCAATGCTTGACCACGCCCATCACCTCGTCGAACTCACCCTCGATGCACGTACCCATGGGCCCGATCCGGTAGTCCAGCCCGGACTGGTCGATCACCTCCAGGCTGCGAGCGACGTACGGGCTGAGCGACTCGCCCTTGTCCACGGGCCACATCGACAGTTCCAACACAACCGCCATGGCTGCACCTCCCGAAAAGGACTGCTCCGTCCCGCCTTGGCGAGCCCCCCGGCATGCAACACGACCTTCACTCGCTCGGCGTCAGCTCGATCGGCGTGGGGTGAAGGTGCCAGACCTCCTCGGCGTACTCGCGCACCGCGCGGTCGCTGGAGAAATGACCGACGCGGGCGATGTTCAGAATCACCTGGCGGATCCACGCCTGCGAATCGCGCCACAGGGCGTCGACACGCTCCTGGGCCTCGACGTACGCGTCGATATCCGCCATCAACATGTACGTGTCGCGGTCGCGGGTGAGCCAGTCGAAGACCGGGCGATACAGGTCGCGCGCCTCCGGACTGAACGCACCACCAGCGATTGAGTCGAGCGCCCGCCGCACGGCCGGATTGCCTTCGTAGACCGCCCAGGGGTCGTGGTGTGGCTGCCGCTGAGCCACCTCTTCGGCGGTCAGCCCGAACAGGAAGAAGTTCTCGGGACCGACGGCCTCGCGAATCTCGATGTTCGCCCCGTCCAGCGTGCCGATGGTCAACGCTCCATTCAGGGCGAACTTCATGTTGCCGGTGCCGGACGCCTCCATGCCGGCAGTAGAGATCTGCTCCGAGAGATCCGCGGCCGGGATGACCTGCTCGGCCAGCGACACCCGGTAGTTCGGCAGGAACAGCACGCGGAGCCGGTCGCCGACGCGTGGGTCCGCATTCACCGTGCGGGCCACGTCGTGAATCAGCTTGATGATCAGCTTCGCCTGCGTGTATGCCGGTGCCGCCTTCGCCCCGAACAGCACGACGCGCGGCACCAGGTCGGCCGACGGATCGTCGCACAGACGATGATAGCGCATGACCACCTGAAGCAGATTCATGAGCTGCCGCTTGTACTCGTGCAAACGTTTGACCTGAACGTCAAACAGCGCCTCGGCCGACACCCGTACTCCCGTTCGGCGGCGGATCCAATCGGCGAGCTGCTGCTTGCAGGCGAACTTGATCGCGCGGACCTCACCGTGCAATCCGGGATCGTCGGCGTGGGCCTCCAAACCGCGGAGCTGCTCGAGGTCTTTCACCCAACCGTCACCAATGCGATTCGTGATCGCCTCGGCCAGCCGCGGGTTGCACATCAGCAGCCAGCGTCGCGGCGTGACTCCGTTGGTCTTGTTCGAGAATCGCTCCGGCCAGAGCTCCGCGAAGTCGGGCACCAGCCGCGACCGGATCAGGTCAGTGTGGAGGGCGGCGACACCGTTGACGCTGTGGCTGCCGACAATGGCCAAGTGGGCCATCCGCACCGATCGGTTCGGTCCCTCCTGGATCAGGGAGAGGCGCTGCTGTCGTCCGGCGTCGCCCGGCCAGCGGCGTTCGACCTCACCGAGGAACCGCCGGTTGACTTCGTAGATGATCTGGAGGTGTCGTGGGAGCAGGCGGCCGAGCAGCGAGACCGGCCAGAGCTCCAGCGCTTCGGGCATCAGCGTGTGGTTGGTGTAGCCGAACGTGGCACAGGTCAGCTCCCATGCCCGTTCCCAATCGAGGCCCTGGTCGTCGACGAGGATCCGCATCAGTTCGGCGACGGCCAACGAAGGGTGCGTGTCGTTGAGCTGAATGGCCACCTTGTCCGGCAGCGCGTCGAACGTGTCGTGGCGCTTCTGATAACGGCGAAAGATGTCGTCCAGGGTGCAGGCCACGAAGAAGTACTGTTGCGTCAGACGCAGCTCCTTGCCGCGCTCCATGTGGTCGTTCGGGTAGAGCACCTTGGAGATCGTCTCACTGGGAGCCTTCTCCCGGACGGCCTCGACGTAGCCACCGCGGTTGAACGCAGCCAGGTCCAGACTCTCCGACGCACGGGCCGACCAGAGCCGGAGCAAGTTCACCGTGTTGGCCCGGCAGGCAACCATGGGAAAGTCGTACGGAACACCCATGACGGTGCGGTATCCGACCCACGTCGGCCGATACCGACCGCGGGCGTCCGCCCGATCCTCAACGTGGCCGTACAGGCGGACGGGACTGCTGAACTCCGGCCGGGCGATCTCCCACGGCGAACCGAACCGCAGCCAATAGTCCGGCCGCTCGACCTGCCAGCCATCCTCGATGTCCTGATCGAAGATGCCGTACTCGTACCGGATGCCATACCCGTATGCCGGCAGTTCGAGCGTAGCCAGCGAATCCATGTAGCACGCGGCCAGCCGGCCGAGGCCGCCGTTACCCAGCCCGGCGTCGGGTTCGACCTCGCACAGCGTATCCAGGTCGATGCCCATTGCCGCCAGCCCCGTCCGACAACCGTCGAAAAGCCCGAGGTTCACCAGGTTGTTCTTCAATTGCCGGCCCAGCAGGTACTCCAGCGATAGGTAGTACACGCGCTTGACGTCCTGCTCGTGGTAGACCTTCTGCGTGGCGATCATGCGGTCGACGATGCAATCGCGAACGGCCAGGGCCAGGCTCACGAAGTGATCGTACGGTGTGCCCGACCCCCAGTGCTTGCCCTGCGTGTGCTTCAGATGATGTCGGAACCCGGCAACCACGGCGTCCGCGGTGGAGGCCGATGCGGTCCGACTCCCGATCTGCGCTGTCTGTTCAGTCATGTCGTGCCCCGCTTGCGAGTGGAAAGTGTCGGTACGGTCGGTATCAGGCTAGCGGGCGGGACGGGGGCGTCAAGGGCGCGGACGGCAGAACACGAGGGCGCGGTGACCGGGCCAGGCGAACTCCGTCCGTGGACTGACGGAGGACGGTGACCAAGACCGAGTGACGAATGACGAAAGAATGACGAAGCCCGAACGACGAACTGTCCGTCCGCTCACCCCATGGCTTCGCGAGTCAAGCCACTGGTCCTAGGCTCGGCGTGACTGCCGCCGCCGGATTGCGACCCCACCGCCGACGGCAACGAGCACCATCAGCGCGCCGAAGCTTCCGGGACCGAGTACTGGAACAGGCTGGAGGCAAGCCCCTTCGACCTTCAAGAGTCCGACCGAGCCTGTTCCGCCGAGAGGAAACCATGTGCCGCCAGGACCGTTGGTGTCCGTGATCGCCCGCAGGCTGATATCCGCGTCAGCGAACCTCCATGTGCCCTGCTCGACATCGTCGTCCAGCGCGAGCGACACCCAGTACGTCTCGTCTGCTGTCAGTTGCGGGGTGCTCACCGAGTCCACGACCAGATCCTGGAAGCCCGGCCCGCCCGTATCCACTGTCCAGTCTTCCAGCAATGCTCCGGGGATACCGCTATCATCATCCCAAATCCGAATGATGACGCTGGCGTTGTCTGACGAGGCCCGAACCTTGATCCGGGTGAGTATCGTGTCGAACTGCGCGATGAAACCGAATGCGGGCTGGTTGGTCACCGGATCCGGCGGCGCGGTCGTGCCCACCAGAGTGCCAATCGATCCGGCTGTCTTCTCACCGAACTGGAAGGTGTCGTACACGGTCACGGGGGTGCAGCCCCGCGTGCCCTCGACGACGAAGCGCATGCTGTCGTCGGATGATGTATCGAACCACAGCG
>CAYMME010000151.1:0-9805 GCA_964391465.1 uncultured Planctomycetales bacterium | reverse complement strand
AAGAACCGCCGCTGTAGATGAAGTACTCCGGTGTGCCGATGTCGGTGTTGTTGTCGATCATCGTGCCGGTGCCCGTGGCCCCGAACATGCCGCTCCCGAATACCAGCCCGTAGTCTCCGGGTGGCAGGGATACTGACAGATCCGTGCGGACGTCGCTGCTGGGGCTGCCGGCATCGATGCGGGTCGAGGCCAGGACGACGCCCGTATCGAACGGCGTGCCCGCCGGAAGCAGTTGAAACCCACTCAGTTCCACGATGGCCGCAAAGAGCGTTCCACTGCTCACAATGTGGCCGCCCACCTTCGTAACCTCAACGGTCTCGTCAAGGTGGAACTTCGCCCCGATGAACTGTGTGGGCGAAATGACCAGGCCGCCACCGCCCTGACCGGTCGGTCCCAGTGTTGCGGACTCGAAGATCACTTCGGCGTGCGCCGACTGCGCCGGAACGGAAAGGACAATCGCCACGATGACGAACGAAGCCTTGGATAGATACATATCCTCTCTCCTTTGAAACTGGTTCACAGTGTGGCACAGACAGCCTGAGGAGTAGCGAGGGAAGGATAGGGGCCAGCCGCTTTCCCTTGCTCCACCCCCCCCAGTACATCAATAGACACCCTACCGAATTGGAGGGGCCGGGGCAAGAAAGCCGCCGTCATGTGCCTCGATGGACCCGCGTGCCTCGAACCAGCAGCGCCGCGAGGACGACGAACGTAACGGACTGCACGACGATGATCACGGTGACAACTGCGGTCAGCGAGGGGTGCCAGACTGCCAGCACCAGCACCTCGACACCGAGGGCGGGCAGGTAGAAGGCCAGGAAGCCGTATCGGTTGGTGGAAAGGAAGAAGTGGCCGATCATCACGCCGAGGTGTCCGATCAGGCGGCCCATCGCCAGCAGCGGCAGGATCGAGGCCGCCGCCGCGAACTCAGTGCCGTACAGGGCGACGACGATCGGTTCGGACCAGAGCCACAGGATGAGCATCGGGCCCGTCACCAGGAGCAGGAAGTACGCGCACACACGCAGGAACGTCCGCGCCGACCCGCGCCCCTGCTCGTGCATCCCCGAGATGAGCGGCAGCAGCAGCAGGTTGAACGGCGCCGCGAACACACCGACGCCCCGAGCGAGTGTCCACGCGGCCCCGTACACACCGGCGTCGGTGGCCGAGAAGCACGACTTGACGAAGAGCATGTCGATATTGTCGAGCCCGGCGATGCCGGCCGACAGGGCGAACATCGGCACGGCAAACAACGCCACCTCGGCGCCCTCGAATCTCGCCGGTGCGTGCCCGCGCCACACGTCGCGCAATTGCACGCGCGTCAGCACGAAGATGAACGCCATGGCCACGAGGTTCGCGCCGATCCCGAACGCGGCCTGGCGACTCACGGCGAGCAGGGCCACGCCCGCTAGGAGCCGCGTCCCGGACTCGCAGACGATGTTGACGCTGTACTTGCCGAAGTGCTGCACGCCGCGCAACACGCCGCGATCCACGTTCACGACCAGCGTCAACAGCACGACCGCGTACACGATCAGCAGCGGAGCGGTCGATCGCAAATCGAGGATGCGCGTCAGCGGCGACAGCGCCACCAGCCCGATCGCGAGCCCGACGAGACCCCACCCCCCTGCCCGCGCCGCGACGGCACGGTTGAGGGCGCGAATCCGGCCCGGTTCGTCGCGGCTTGCGTACCGGGCGGCGAACTTCGCTACCGTGCCGTTGATGGGCCCCGTCGCGGTCGTGCCGAGCAGCAAGAACGAGATCGCCGCGGCGAAGTCGGCGAATTCGACCGGCCCGAGCGTGCGTCCTACATAGACTGAGAAGCAGAGCGTCAGCAGCGCTGTCGTCGTGACGGCCGCGACGAGCATGAGGCTGTTTCGAGCTTCGGTTCGCAAGAACTGCATTTACCTCGTTGCCCTCGCTTGGGGCCGGCCGCGATCGTCCGCGCGTCGCTCGCGCGTCACACCGGTGATTATCGGATACACAGCACTTCTCAGCACACCCCCACGGTTAGCCGATGCACTGGTAGCGCAGCCCGCACGCGCCGACCGAAGGCTGCAACTGCGGACCGGGAGGGTACTGTTGAGCACTATCGGAACATCCGCTGAGAGCGACCTGCCGTTCGTGCGATCCACACCGTCGCTTCCCGCCGCGTGCGCCGCGGCCCTGGCGAAGATCGAATGGCGATGCCTCTGGCCGCAGTTGGTCTTCATTGCGATCATGTACGCCACCGTGCAGGCGATTCTACGAACCGCCGGGCTCGGATTCGACCACACACCCGACGGCCTGACCAAGATCATCCGCTACAAGATGCTCGGCGTGCTCCTGCTCGCCGGATACATCATGGCCCCGCTGATCGGACTCGACATGATCCGGCAAATGCGCGGGCTGCAACCTACGCCCTTCCACGAACGGATCTCGTGCCTCGCCGTCCTGCTCGTCTGCGGCTCGGTTCTCGCCCTGTTGTTCATCCCGGTGACGCTCATCAACGGCAACCTCAAGCCCGCCATTCCGCTGCTGAACTCGATCGACCACGACGTGCAACTCGAGGCCCTGGAACGGAGCCTGTGCGGAGGCATCTTGCCCACCGAATGGCTGGTCGCCCACATGTCGCGACCCATCCTCGAGGTTTGGGCAACGATCTACAACCATTTCGCCTCGTTCCTGTTGCTGTCCATGATGATCGGCGTCTACTACGAGGGCTTGCGAGGCGGGGCCCGTTTGCTGCTGGCCATCTCCGTCGGCCTGTTCATCACGCTGATGATGTCGGTGGTGTACCCGAGCCGCGGGCCGTTGTTCGTGCACGCGGAGTGGTTCGACGTCATGGCCGACAGCACGACGATGTGGAAGGCCCGGTTCCTGGAGTACACCGTGCGGGAGTGCGCATCCGAGGCATCGCCCCGGTACATGATCGCCGGCATCTCCGCCATGCCGTCGTTTCACGTCATCGCGTGGACCTGCGGCCTGATGTGCTGGCGGCCGCTTCCCAAGTGGGTGTTCGCAATCGGCGTAGTGCTCGTGACGCTCAACTGGATCAGCACGTTCGTCCTCGGCTGGCATTACGTTCTCGACGGCGTCGTCGGCATCGCGATCGCGGCGCTCCTTTGGCCGTTCGCGGCCATCGTCATTCGCCGCAAGAAGCACGAGTGATCCCGGCACCACTTTCGTAGCGGCCTGCGCCTCGCAGGCCGTACGGCCGGCGCGGGCGCCGGCCGCTACAGGGCGTTAGTGTAGTGTCTCAGGCAAACTGCATTCTTTCCGAACCGCGACCGTGAGGGAGCGGCAATGCTTCGCCTTGCCGCGGCCGCTTCCTAACGGGCGCGGTTCGGATCAGGTAAGCCTCGACAACTCTGAGACACTACATCAGTCCGGTTCGTCTCTGAATCGATCGAGGAGCTCGCTGACGTAGTCGCGGAGGCCGTCGTGCCCGCGGTTGATGTCGATGCCGAGCGTCTCCTCCGTCTTGGTCATGATGAAGTGATGCTCCGGACGGTCGCTCTTGCGGTCGTAGATGATCGAGGGCGAGTCGGTCAAATCCTTGGCCATCTGGGCCACTTCCTGGGCGTACGCGTGGCAATCGACGAGATTGAAGACCTGCCCGCTGACGGAGTAGTCGCCCACGGCCCGAACGACGGCCTCGGTCACGTCGTCGACGTGCACCACGTGTGCGGACTCGCCGGTGTCCACCTCGTCGCCTAGCGTCACCGCATTGACGACCTCGTAGTAGCGGGACTTGTGCCAGTCGTGGTGAATGCCGTACAGGCTCGCCGGCCGGAACGCACTCGTGTTCATGGCGTAGCGTTCGTAGTAGGCCGAGAGAAACGCCTCGACCGCCACCTTGTGGGCCGCGGCCAGGTCCCCGGGAGCAACCGGGTGATCCTCGTCGAGCAGCCGGTCGCTGAGCTTGTTGTGGTAGACCTCGGCCGATGAGATGAAGATGAACTGCGACGCCCCGCTGAGCCGCGTAAGTTCCAGAAGCTGCAAGCTGCCGAGCACGTTCGCCCGCATGTGCCGGAGCGGACGGTCGACTTCGGGGTCGCAGGCGTTGTGGATGATCACGTCGGCCGCTTCGGCCAGGCGCCGCAGGGCCGTGGCGTCGGTCAGATCGCCCACGACCTTCTGGTGAATGTCGGCCTCGACGTGCTCGGTCTGGCTGGTCGCCCGCACCATGCCAATGACATGGTGCCCCGCGTTCACCAGCGATCGCGCGAGGTACGCCCCGAGAAACCCGTTGACACCGGTCAGTCCTACGTCCATGGCAGCCGAGCAAGGTACGGCCTGGGCGCGACGCAGGCAAGGGACGTTGGGGAGCAGGAGGGATCGAGGGATTGAGGTACCGCACCTCGATCGCTTCGGGCTCCGGTGTGGGTGCCCCATCCTTCGCGGCAGTTTGCGAAGGGTGGGGGACCGATTCGCTATGGGCGTGATGCGGCCCGGAGCGGGTGCCCCATCCTTCGCGGCCGTAGGCGAAGGGTGGGGGGCGGACTCACTGCGGGCGTGGTTGGCCCCGAAGCAACGCGGCGCACTGCGGGTCGAGGCGGGCGGCGATTGTGTAGTGGTGGCGTGCCCGGTCCAGTTGCTTCTGCGAGGCCAGCAGCGTGCCCAGGTTGAAATGCGCCCGGGCGTGTCTGGGGTTGATCTCGATGGCCCGCTCGAAGTGCTTTCGGGCTTCGTCCAATCGCTGCAACTGCATCAGCGCGGAGGCCATGTTGTTGTGGGCACCAGCATCATTGGGTTCCGCCTCGACGGCACGTTGATAATGCTCGACCGCTTCGGCGAATCGGCCCTGGCTTTCCCGGAGCCTTCCGAAGTTGTAGTGGGCGATTCCCAAACGGGGATCCAGCCGCAGGGCCTCGTTCAGGCTTGACTCCGCTCGGTCCGCTTGCCCGGCTTCCGCGAGCAGGCTGCCCAGCTCGGCGTGAAGCCGAGGTTCGCTCGGATCGAGGGCGATGGCCGCCGTCATCTCGCGAGCAGCGGCCCCAAACTCGCGGTGCTCGGTCAGCAGGCCCGCCAGCTCGTGATGGGCAGCGGCAAGCTCGGGGGGCGGGGCTTTGTCGGACGCTTTGCACTGGGCGATGATCGTCCGGAACGCCTGCTCCGCCTCCGCACCCCGGCCGCCGGCCCGCAGCGACTTGCCCAGATGCAGGCGGGCCCACACGTCGGTTTCCGATCGCGCAAGCAGCCGCCGGGCGTATCGTTGCGCGTCGTCGAACCGCTCGGCGTGCAGCGACGTGCTGACCAGGCCGCGCTCCACCCACCGATTGCCGAGCAGCCCCCACCGGTCTGCAGCCAAGAGGTCAGCATCCGCCCCGGCCGCCAGTGCGTGGGCAGTCTGCGGATCGGGCGTACGCTCGAGGACAATCGCCTTGTTGACGCCGCGGAACTCGTGGAGTCGAACGAATGCGCTGTGCGCCACAAAGACCGCGAGTGCGGCCGCGAACACGACGTACGCCCGTCCCGCCGGGGTCAGTTGCCCGGATGACTTCAGCGGCGATGTCGAAAGCACCACATCGGCTCGGGTCACGAGGCGAAGCGAAAGAAGGGCCAGGTACGCAACGACGCCGCCCAGGGCAATCGAAAGCAGGAACGGCATCTGCCCGTACAGCCCGCGGAAAGTGAGCAGCACAAAGAGGGCAACCGCGCCGGCGAGAATGTCCTCGCCCAGCGACAGATCGTAGGGCAAGCCGAAGCGCCCGCCGCTCTTGAGCGACCTGTGGAGCGCAGGGCGACCGAACTCGTAATGAAGCGCGTTCTGTGGACAGCCGGCCAGGCAGTCGAGATCCTTCATGCACGCGGGGTTGACGATCATCCCGTGCTTCTCGACCTCCTCGTGGACCCGCACGCCGCTGGTGCAGGTGGCCGTGCAACTGCCGCACTGCACGCACGCGTCGTTGACGCGGATGCGTCCCGGCGCGAACCGGTCCGCGAGACCGAAGATCGCACCGTACGGACAGACGTAGGTGCAGAAGGCCCGCGTCCCAAGCAAGTAGACGATCACGAACCCGCACACGAGGAACGTCAGCGCAATGATCCACGGCCCGGGCAGGTTCCGCCAGAAGTTGTCCGTCGCAAAGGATGCCAGACCCTCCTCGTCCGTTCGCAGGTGGAACTCGGGCAGCGCCTTGTTGCGCCAGGCTCGCACGATCTGCGGCCAGAGGAACATGTACGCGGCCGTCAGCGGCGGTACGAGCAGCAGCAGCCGCGAGCGGATCACCTTCCGCCGGATCCCGAGCTTGCCGAGGATCCACGCGCACAGATCCTGGGGCCCCATGATGTGACACCCCCAGGAGCAGAAGAACCGACCGAAGATGGCCGAGCCCAACACCAGAAAGCACATGAACAGGAAGCCGGCGGTGATGATCCCCAACTCGAGCGTGTACATCACCTCGTTGAGCTCGAGCGGGGCGAGCGTCTTGCCGGTGACTCTCCAGTGGATGATGTGGACCGCCATCAGGACGTAGACCATCACGAGCGAGAACGCGCGCCAGCGGCTGAAGCTGCGCCGCGACCGCCCGTCGGACGGTTGACCACAGTCCGGAGTTGAAGCCTGAGAGCCCTGAGTTGTGCGTTCCGCGCTCATGATTCTCTCCGGAACGCGGCTTCGCCGACGCGAACCGATCCGGCACCCGGCGGCACACCCCCCGACAGTCGCGCGTGAAGGACTGCGGGCGTGCGGCAAGCGGGCCTCGATCGTAGTCGCCCACACGGCGACGTTCAACCGAGCCGGCAGGCACGCTGTGGTAGTGCAGGTCAGTCCGCTTGACTGTTCACGCAGCTCTCGAAGAAGCGCAGCACCCGCGGACAGGCCTCGTCCAGCATCTCGTCGAAGACGGCGGTGTGGTTGAGGCCTTCGATCATCCACAGTTCCTTGGGTTCGCGTGCGGCGGCGTACAGGGCTTCTGCCATGTGCGGATCGACGATCCGGTCGGCCGTGCCCTGAATGATGAGGATCGGCCGCGGGGCGACTGCGGCGATATGGTCAACGGCATTGTGGGCGTCGGAGAACAGCCAGCGTGAGACGAGCCCGGCGACGCCCCAAGTGTACCACTTCCGCCTGAGCACCCACTTGATTTCCTGTCGGTAGTTGGAGAACGCGGAGTCGAGCACGAGGCCACGAATGTCGTCCCGCGCAGCAGCCACCACCGGGGCAATGGCACCGCCCAGCGACGTGCCGAGCACGACGATCTTCGCCGCATCCACGTCATCGCGAGACTTGGCGTAGTCGACGGCGGCGTGGGCGTCGGCAATCGTGCCCGCGCGCGTCGGCCGACCCTGCGACCGGCCGTAGCCGCGGTAGTCGAAGCAGAACAGGCTCCAGCCCTGCGGCGGCAGCCAGCGCACGTGCTCGAAGTGGCCGGTGACGTTGCCCGCGTTGCCGTGAAAGTGCACGACGGTGCCGCTCGGCTCGCCCTCGGCCGGGAAGAACCAGCCGTGGAGGCGCTCTCCGGTCGGAGCGTCGAAGAACACCGACTCGTACCTCAGCCCGTAGTCCTCCGGCGCCGAGTACACCGTCTGCGTCGGGTAGTAGAACAGATGGTCCAGGTTCAAGTGCGTGGTCCGGCGTTGCACTTGACGTAGTCGTAGGTCAGGTCGCTGGTCAACACGGTGTACGTACCGCGGCCTTCGGCCAGATCAACGGCGATCTCGACGCGTTTGGATCGCATCGACTTGCTCAGCTTGCCGACATCGTACTTCGCTGCCCTGCCGTTACGAAAGACGACCTTGCCGTTGATGCTGCACTTGAGCTTGTCGACCGACCGGACGCCCTCGGCGAAGCCGACCGCGCAGGCGATGCGGCCCCAGTTCGGATCGCAGCCGAACAAAGCGCAGCGAATGAGCGGGCTCTCGGCCACCGTGCGTGCGATGGTTTCAGCGGCCGCGTCGGAACGGGCACCGGTCACGGTGACGGACGTCGCTTTCGTCGCCCCCTCGCCGTCAAGCACGATGGCCTCGGCCAACCGTTGGCACACATCCGTCAGGGCCGCCCCGAAACGCTTGACCCGCGCGGCCGGTGCCGATTTGGCCGCACCTCGAGCCGCGGTGCTGAACAGGAACACCGTATCGTTCGTGCTCGTCTGACCATCGACGGTGATGGTGTTGAAGCTCGCATCCACGGAAGCCTGTAGCGCGCGGCGCAGTTGGGCCGGAGGAAGTCCAACGTCGGTCGTCAGGAACGCCAGCATGGTGGCCATGTTCGGCCGGATCATGCCCGCTCCTTTGGCCGCCCCGGCAACCAACCCACCCGACCGTCCGGCCGCAAACCGATACGAGGCCGTCTTCGGCCCGGAATCGGTGGTCATGATCGCCCGGGCGAAGTCCTGACCCGCTCGCACGCTCGGCGAGAGCCTCGCCGCGGCCCGCTCGATACCGGCAACGACATTGCGCATCGGCAGCCGCTTCCCGATGATGCCGGTACTCGCAACCAGTACCTCGTGCTCCTTCACGCCCAACAGGTCGGCCGTCACCCGGCACATCCGACGAGCATCGCGCAGCCCCTCGGCCGCGGTGCAGGCGTTGGCGTTGCCCGAGTTGACCACGACCGCCCGCACCCGCCCGCGAGACTTGGCCAGATGCTCCTTCGAGACCCGCACCGGCGCGGCAACGAACTTGTTGGTAGTGTAGGGCGCGGCAGCGGCGCAAGGCCCATCGGCCGCGAGCAGCCCGAGGTCAAAGACGCCACCTCCCTTGACCCCACACGCCAGACCCGCACAGCGAAGACCGCTCACAGCGTTGATTGGTTCGGTTGGCATGGGGAAGAGAATACAGGAGACAGGAGACAGAAGACAGGAGTCAGGAGTCGGAGGACAGAATCGATCTCGTGTACGCGTCCAGGAGGCGGCCCACTTCGTCGAGCTTCTGCAGGAGATCGTCGGAGTTGCAGTAGCCCAGGTCACGAGCCAGCAGCAGATAATAGCGACACTCCTCCAATGATCCCTGGCTGACGTTCATGAATCTACCCTTGTCCATGCGCCCGCGTCTCCTGAATCCCTCAGCGATGTTGGCCGGGATGGAGACGGCCGCCCGCCGGAACTGGGAGGTCAACCCGTACCGTTCGGTCGTCGGGAAACCGTTCGTCACCCGATAGACGCCCAGGACAAACGCGTGCGCTCTCTGCCAGACGATCAGATCCTGAAAGGTCCTCGCCGGCGCCCGGTCCGCATTCTGCACCCTGGCGTCCACCCTCTGCCTCCCGATTCCCGCCGGCGATTTCGTGCCCCCCGATTCCGCGCCTTCTGCCTCCACTCCCCAACCCGCTCCGTCCTGCCCTTCGGTTTCCCGCGCTTCTGCCTCCTGACTCCTGACTCCTGACTCCTGACTTCTCTTCGTAACAAACTGGCCTCGCCACCATGGAGTGACGAGGCCTGGAATAGCGTACGGGATTTCGTCTAGCGCTTAGAGAACTGGAAGCGCCGCCGGGCTCCGCGCTGCCCGTACTTCTTGCGTTCTTTCATCCGCGGATCACGCGTCAGGAATCCGCCATCACGGAGCGCGTGCTCGTAGGTGTTGTCGGTCCGCTTGAGGGCCCGGCCCACGCCGAGGGCGATGGCACCGGCCTGACCGGTGTACCCGCCACCGTGCACGCGGACCATGACGTCGATCTTGCCGAGCAGTCCAACCGCCTTGAGCGGAGCGACGACGAGGTTGCGATCCTTGTCCTCGGAGAAGTAGTCGTTCAGCTCGCGCTTGTTCACGAGGATCTTGCCGTCGCCGGGACGAATGCGCACACGAGCGATGGAGGACTTGCGCCGCCCGGTCCCCCAGATGAAGACCGGACCCGCGCTGGGAAGCTGGACCGGACGTGCAGTCGGTGCCG
>CAYMME010000150.1:7451-17516 GCA_964391465.1 uncultured Planctomycetales bacterium | reverse complement strand
GGAAGTTCCGCCCGGCCGCGTGAGTCGACGGCTTCTTCAACGGGCTGCTAGGGGGCACCCAGGCCGTGGGATGCTCAAGGTGCTCATCACGGGGCTAATCCAACGTTTGGGCCTCATACATCGGGGAAGTTCTCCATCACTACCACGAACGAGAAGACGCACATTCCCGTGCCCAAGGCAGCGACCGGTACCCGAGCTCGCCGTCCCCGCGTCACGGACGCCACGATCGTCCAGACGGCCTGTGCGACCCCGGCCCCGAACGTCGCCAACAGAAGAAGCGGCCAGAGCGCCACCCACAAGGACCACAGGCTCATGCCCAGCCCACTGTAGGCCACGTGTTGTCGAACGGTGGCGCCGCCCCCGATCAGGAAGATGCACGCCATCGAGATTGCCACGAGTGACGGGGCGGCGTGGGAAAGCCCTACACGTGCGTGGCTGATGCGACTCCACATCGCGTACCCGTGGATCGCCGCAACGTACATGAGCCAGGTCGCGAGATACGCAATGAACAGTGGTTTGTTTTCCATCCTGGATACCCTCAGAGCCCGTCTATCGGACTGAGGCTGACCGCGTCCAGGTCACAGGAGGGTGAACCGCGCCCGAGAGGACTCGAACCTCTGACCTGCGGTTTAGGAAACCGCCGCTCTGTCCTGCTGAGCTACGGGCGCTAACTTGTTTCTGCACCGCATCATAGTAGCCGCTCGTGGGTGGGTAAACCAGATTCCCCACCCCCGCTGGCGCTTCCAAGAACGCCATCTGTGTCCTGGCTGCGTCCTCGGCCGCGCATCTGCCCGTCATGCGATCACTCCAGGCGTGCGCCGCTCCGACGCTTGCCGAACTCGGGTCATCGTCTCGTTGCACTACATCGGCAGTCGCGACCGGTACTCGTCACATGCAGCGTCGAGTGACGGTGGCGATGGCTGCCTCAACGCACCTTGCTGGCACATCTCGTTCAGCAGGTTGACGTGCGGCTGGCAATCACGCGGACGGTTCAAGCGCCGATAGTCACTCTTCTTCTCATCAACGTCGGTACCATCCAGATAGGCAAACCAAGTTTCAATTCGCCAGGTCGGAATGAACACAGCCACGCGCTCATCCTGCAGCCGTGGACTGACGCCGTCGGACCGGCAGGCTCGATTCAACTCGTCCATGCGCGCCTCGACCCCCTTGTCGTCACCGTCGAGTAGTACGATGAGCGCTTCCGCCACCCGATGCCGGTTGGCCCGGTACGCCGACAGTTCGATTGGGAAATGCTCTCGCACGAACTGCTCGGCGGAGCCCCGCCCCGGTGGCGCGATCACGACGCGCAGCCGCCGCGTGGACCAACCAGTCCTCTGCAAGAACCGCCGGGCGAACACTTCGTGCTGTCTGTCCTCGCACAGTACAATCAACTGGACGCATCGACTCATTGCTGCCACCCCCGTGCGATCCGCTCGGACAGCTTCAGGCCGTTCTCCACGGTCGATTTCGCCAGCGGCTTGGCCTTCGTGACGCCGGAGCATTCCCGTTCCAGCAGCACCCCGCGGTCCGCACCCAGATAGTCGATCAGCTCCGGATGGTGCGAGCAGAGGACCGCCTGCGGCACTTCACCACCGCAGGCATCTGCCAGTTCGATCAGCCACGGCTGAATCTCTGCGAGCGCGACATAGTTGTCCGGCTCGTCGAGCAATAGCGTGTAGCCCTGCCCCGCGGCAAGCCGAACCAGCGAATACAGCGCGATCAGCGCCCGCTGACCATCGGAAATCTCGTCCAGCCGAAGCTCATACTGCTCGTCAACGTCCTTGAAAATGACCATCAAAGCCCGTGTGTCCAGGCCGACTTTTTCCAGCCGGATGCCGTGGAACCCGACGATGACCTCCTGAAGCGCCTTCGTGAACTCGGGCACCAGCTCCTGGCGCTCCAGCAGCACATGCCGGTACCACGCGGCGAAATTGCGCGCATCCCGTTGCAGCACGGAGTCTTCGGTCGAAGACTCGGTCTCGAAGCTGGCCGGGTACAGGCCGCACACTATCATCCTCCGCGTGAAGTCAAGGAACCGCGTGAGTTTCGCGTTGTCGTGCCGTGGGGGCACGCGCGCCAGCGCTGACTCCGACCAGTCGGCCCCGAAGACTGGACCCTCCGAGTGGTCGTCGCGATACAGATGGACCTCGCCTTGTTCGAACCTGAAGAGTGGTCGACTCCCTAATGCAAGGCGTTCCAGGGCAATCCGCGCCCTGCGACTCCTCGATTCGTGCTCGACTTCAAGCCGATAGTGCATCTCATTCCCGTCCAGTGCCACGTCGAGCTCGAACACCTGCTTGAATCGCTTCTGCCATCGCGTCAACGTCGGCGCAGGAAACACGCCGCCATCCGTGACTTTCGCTTGGCCCGCGAGCAGTCGGCGCAAGGCGAACGTCACATCCAGCACGGACGTTTTGCCGACGCCGTTGGGACCAAGCAACAGCGTGAGGTCCGCAAGCTGAAGTTCGAAATTCACCAGGCTCTTGTAGTTGTCGATGTAGAGACGCTTAATCATCACTACGTCCTTTCTGAGGAGCGGGTGGCAACGCTCCTAGCCGCCTCGCTCGCTGCCTGCTTGGCGTTTTTCGTGTAGTGGCAGGCGTTCCGGCGGTTGCCGTCGAAGGCCTTGCCGACGGCGACGTCTCCGGTCTTCTCGTCCCAGCCCCAGAGCCGTGGGTACTCGGCCTTCGGGCAATGTGGCTCCTTGCCGCGGTCCTTGGTCCACTTGACGCTGGGCTTGTGGGCGTGCTGAGAGCAGGCCCGGCTGCGGTCCTGACGATCCATCGCGGCGAAATCCCGCGGCCCGAAGGGAACGGCGACGGTGGGCTGCTTGGTGGTCCGGGAATCCGCTCAAGAGCCCCGCGACGTGCTCCTGCATCCGTTCCAGGGTCTTTCGAGTCCTCATCGACTCCTGAACCGTCGTCCGGACGGGCGCAGAAGCGCGACGGTCACGGCGACGAACGCCACAGTATCCATCGGACGCTTGACGGTCAAGCACACAGCTTGTCGCATCGAGCGGAGGCGCTTATCGTTTGTGGATCGGAAGCCTTCCCGATGCGTTGACGCGTATGACCACGGTCCAACAAGCCATCAACGATGTGCTCGCCGACGTGGTGGCGATTCGGCACGACTTGCACGCCCACCCGGAGCTCAGCTTCGACTTGCCCCGGACGGCGGGACGCGTGACCGAGGTGCTGGAATCGTTGGGCGGGTTTGAGGTCCGGACGGGTGTGGCCGAGACGGGCGTCGTGGCCACGTTGAACGGCACGGCATCCGGAGCGTGCGTCGCACTCCGTGCGGAGATGGACGCGCTGCCGATCACCGAGGAGACCGGTCGCGCGTATGCCTCCACGACGGCGGGGCGCATGCATGCGTGCGGGCACGACGGCCACACGACTTGCCTGCTCGGAACGGCGATGGTGCTGTCGCGGTTGGCCGACAGGCTGCCCGGACCGGTGCGGTTCGTATTCCAGCCGGCCGAGGAGACCGACGGTGGCGCGGACCGGATGTGCGACGAGGGGGCGCTGGACGACCCACCCGTGGCCGCGATGCTCGCGCTGCACGGCTGGCCGTACCTCGACGCGGGCGAGTTCGGCGTCCGTCCGGGGCCGGCGATGGCGGCCAGCAATCCGTTTTCCATTCGCGTGAAGGGACACGGCGGGCACGCGGCATCCCCGCACCTGGCCATCGACCCGATCGTCGTGACGGCCCGGATCATCGACGGTCTGCAAACGATCGCCGCGCGGGTGGCAATGCCGCAGGACCAGGTCGTGGTCACGGTGGGGCAGGTGCACGCCGGGACGGCGGGCAATGTCATTCCGTTCGAAGCGTTCATGGAGGGTACGATCCGCACGACCGACCCGAAGACCCGTACGCAGGTGGTCGGTCAGGTGCGACGCATCGCCGAGTGCACGGCCCAAGCCCACGGAGCGTCGGCCGAGGTGAACATCGCCGAAGGCTATCCCGCACTGCTGAACGATCCGCAACTGGCCGCGTATGTCATCGACACCGCCCGCAGTGTCCTGGGCGACGACAAGGTGACCACCGACCTGCCAATCAGTATGGGGGTTGACGACTTCTCGTACTTCGCCCAGCGCGTGCCCGCCGTCATGCTTCGCATCGGACTTCGGCCGCCCGGGGCGGATTCGTATCCGGCACTGCACACCCCCGGGTTCGACTTCAACGACGACGCGCTGCCGGTCGGGATTCGGCTGCTCTGCGAGCTGATCCTGCAATACGAGAGCATGCAGGCAACCGGCGGATGAGTCGCACGGGCAGGCAAGCTGGCCGTGGCACCCGACTGCCACCACGCTTCGGATGCACGCCCGACGGAGCGGGACGGCTCGGAATGGCCTTTGCGGAACCCGGAGAGATGGTATAATGTCCGCACCACGAATCACGTGCGGCGCAGGCTGGATGCCATCTGCGTACGGACCTCTCTGAACCGCCTCCGGCGGACCTCGGTAAGGGAGTACCGATGAGACGCATCGCCATCATGAACCAGAAGGGCGGGGTGGGGAAGACCACGACGGCGGTCAACGTCGGCGCGGCCCTGGCCCGGTTGGGTCAGCGGGTCTTGCTCATCGATCTCGATCCACAGGCCCATCTGACGCTGCATCTTGGGCTGGACCCACAGGCCGATTTGCCCGGCGTGTACGAGATGCTGACGCAATCCACGCCGTTGGCCGACGCCCGGCACCAGGTGGGCGAGAATCTGTGGCTCGCGCCGTCGCACATCGACTTGGCGGCAGCGGAAATCGAGTTGCTGACGGTGGTGGGCCGGGAGTTGATTCTCCGCGATCTGCTCGACGCGGACGAAGCGGAGGTGGACTACGTACTGATGGACTGCCCGCCGTCGCTGGGCGTGCTCACGCTCAACGCCCTGGCCGCGGCCACCGAGGTGCTGGTCCCGCTTCAGCCTCACGTGCTGGCCTTGCAGGGCATGGGCAAGCTGCTCGAGACCATCGCGATGGTCTCGAAGCGCGTCAACCCGCAGCTCAAGGTGACGGGGGTGGCGCTGTGCATGAACGAGCACGGCACGCGGCTCGCAGCGGAGATCGTGGAAGACCTTCGCGGCTTTCTCGAGGAGGCACGAGGAACGGGCACGCCGTGGTCGGACGCACGAGTGTTTCGCACGGTGGTGCGCCGCAACATCAAGCTGGCCGAGTCACCCGGCTACGGAAAACCGATCTTCGACTACGCGCCGGGGAGCAACGGGGCATGGGATTACGGGGCACTTGCGGCCGAGGTGGTCGACCCGGAAGCAGAGACGGAGCCGGCGCCGCGGGTTGAAGACTTGGCGCACGGCGTACCGTCGGACTCGGCCGACACGGAGCCTTGCGAGCAGACGGAGCCCGAGACGGCAGTACCGGAGTTCGGGCCGATTCCCTTCGGCGCTTCATCCCGGGCCGGGGCCGGCACGCGGCTCCGCGACGCCACGCTGGGGCAGCCGGAGGCAATCGGTGTGGCCGATCTCCACGGCGATCTCCGGCCGTGGGGACAGTGGGCATACGGTCTGCCCGCGGCCGCGCACAACGGGGACCCGGCCGAGAATCCGTTCCAGGAGGTACTGCGGCTGGCGGTCGCACCCGCGCCGGAAGCGGTGACGACGCCAGATGGCGCCCCGGACAGCGATCGCTCACCCGGCGGCGACGTTCCAATCCCTGCGGTTGCGACACCCCGGATCATGCCGCTTGCGGTGTGACCGAGCGCCGCGAACTCAGGCTGATGTCCTTTCAACCTTGGGCACCACGATTCGCATCTTCTTCTTCGCGTACTGGGGCGCGCTGTTCGTCGCAACGCACATCCCTACCGTACCTGACGTGTCGGGCGTACCGGGAAAGGACAAGACGCTGCACGCAGTGGCGTACTGCATTTTGGCCGTGCTCGGATGGTTGGCGTATCCGCCGCCGCCATCCGTGCGGCGAGGCGTACGCGTGGCGGCGTGCGGGGCCTTCTGGGCTACGTACGCGGTTGCCGATGAGCTGCTCCAAGGCGTGCCCATCATCGGTCGGTCTTGCGAGTTGTCGGACTGGTTTGCCGACGTGGCGGGCGTCTGCGTCGGTCTGACCGTCGTGCAGTTGTACGCGTGGCGCAGGCGCTGAAGCCGTGTCCCGATGCGTAATGCGGGTTTCCGGACGGTGCTCGTGGTGGATCACGTGGCGGCGGCGGGTTCGGCCACGTCCTTGCTGAT
Source organism: uncultured Planctomycetales bacterium (assembly GCA_964391465.1). Taxonomy (GTDB): domain Bacteria; phylum Planctomycetota; class Phycisphaerae; order UBA1845; family CAYMME01; genus CAYMME01. The sequence continues at coordinate 11,323 of CAYMME010000150.1, read as the reverse complement.
CTCCTCGGCCAACATCTCGTAGACACGCGACGGGATGATATCGATGTGCAGCACGTCGGCCAGATCGCGGATCTCGTTCTCGACTTCGCCGAGACACCGCACGAGCACGGAGACATCGAGGCCGACCACGTCCATCGCGTCGCGGCAGATCTCTCGGATGCGGTCCGGATCGGCAGTCTCGCAGAGGAGCTTGGCGATGCGCCCGGCGCCGTTGAGGGCGCGAGCGATAGTGGCCATGTCGCTCGGCAGTTCATCGGGAATCTCGTCGCTGTGGTGATAGCGGATGGCCGTCGTCACGAGTTCCGGTAGTTGCCAGTAGTCGAGGACGGCTGCAGTGGCTTCCGGATGCGCAATGCCGACGGCGCCGACCTCGAGCGAGCAGAATTCTTCGCCCTGGTGCGGGGCATACTTCTCCGCCACCGGTGCGTACGCGGGCAGCGCGTCAGCCAGGATCATGATCCCCGTGTCGCACAGCAACCCACCGATGAACGCCTCATCGCGGACGGCCGGCATGTGGACGTCGACGAACCGGGCGGTGAGGACGCCGGCGGCGAGCGACCGCCGCCAGAAGTAGCTCTGATCGACGCCGCCCGCTGCGGAGTCCGAGAGGCTGTCGACGAGGTACCGCCCGAGCACGAGCGAGCGTACGCGGCGCAGACCGAGCAGAGACAGCGCCTGATGGAGTGAGGAGACCGTGCGCGTGACGCCGAACAGCGGCGAGTTGACCAGCCGGAGCATGTCCGCCGTCATTCCCGGATCGGCAGAGAGGACGTCCGCGACATCATCGAAGTCGAACGCCGGGTCGCGAATGACCTCGAGGAATCGGGTCACGACCTGCGGCAGCGAGGGGATGGCCGCGGAGCGTTTCAGCGTGTCAAGGGTGTCGGGCGTCATGGGCTATCCTTTCCGTGAGCGTCAGCGTTCCGGTCGAAGGTTATCGGGCGGAGGCAGCCGGCGACGGCGCGCTCAACTGCCCGAGTTCGCGACCTTCCGACACACTCCGTGCATCGGCCCCGCGCGTTCATCCCTTTAGCTCTCACCTGCGCAGAGAACGGTACTGGTGCGACCGGCAGGACGTTATCGGGCGTGTGGATATGCGGCACGGCAGAAAGTGCGCCTATTGACTAGCCGCCGCAGTCGTCTTGGCCTACAATGGTGATGTCTGGTCAAGCGGAAGTGAACAAGACAGGCTAGAACCGCCAGAAAGGGTACTTATAGGATGCCCTCAAGCCCCATCAGGCTTTGGTGCTGCGCGCTCGCTACGCTGGGTGCGATGCTCACATCAGCCGGGTGCAGTCCCGCTCTCGTGGGCGTCGTTCCCGCCGACGGCGGGTCGACGTTCGGGGCCACCCCCGGTGAGATCGGCGAGGTCGGCGCAACCCTTCCGGCCGACTCGGGCGGTACGTGTAATGTCATCGGCGAGCCGCGGACGGTGGATCATCAGGCCCTTCTCGATGCCGTGAATCTCTATCGCCAGGAGAACGGCCTGGAGCCGTTGCTCTATTCGAAGACGCTTGAGCAAGCCGCCGATGCGATGGCTTCCGACATCGTGGCCCGCAACTTCTTCGCCCATGTCGATCCGGACGGCAACTCTCCCGTCGAGCGTGCCCTGGCCGCCGGCTTCTGCCATGAGTACGTCGGCGAGAACCTGGCTACCGGATACCGGGACGTGGCGTCGGTGATGGAAGGCTGGAAGGCGAGTGAGGGGCACAACGCGAACCTGCTGCATTCCGAGTACGTCTTCGTGGGGATCGGCGTCGTTCGCACGGCCCAGGGCGGAGCCGTCTGGGTCCAGGACTTCGCGTTCGACCCCGACATCGTCGCCGTCCACAAGACGGCAGTGCTTGCTCGATGATTCACCCGCGGGCCGCTGCCGTCACGCCCCATCCCTTGTCCTTCATCCGTCATCGCCACCGCTATCACTCCACGATTTCAACGGTGATCGTGCTCGCAGGTCGCGCGGCGTTGAGCGGGATCCGGATCTCGATTCGACCTTCGGCTGCCGTGCTGTGTCCGTCCTTGCGATAGGGATTGTGCGGCAAGGCGGGCCAGCGCAGCGTCGCGACCTTCGGTACGCTCAACCGGTAGCCGGCGTGTTGGACGGCGCCGCCTACTTCCTCGGCCGACAGATCCAGCGGCGATTCGCCGAGTGTGCTCTTGTGTCCTCCGGCCGTCTCGATCAGCTGCTTGAGGCGCGGAATCAGCGTCAGGTGAGCTGCGACCGGCATATCGGACGTGCTTGTCGCTTCGACCGTGCATTCGAGCGTGCGATCGTCCTTGGGCCGGACGCGGATGCGACACGTCTCCGGGCCGTAGGTCAGATCAAGTCCCGCGTCCGGTTCGCGGGCCACCGTTGCCGATTTGGGCACATGGTACAGCTTGCCCTTGGGCATGAAGTCGGGCTTCGTGTCGCCCGGTTTGTGCCGGAGCAACCTCGGGTCGCCGACGGTGAACGTGCTCCAGGCCGGCTGGAGCTTCGTGTTCCCGCCTCCGAGGATCACACCCACCTTGTCGTGATAGATGCTCACCAGATTCTGCCGGTCCTGAATCCAGCGCGACTTGGGAATCGGGGCCGTGTAGCCCGACAGGCATACGAACCACGGCCCGCGACGAAGGGTGATTGCTCGGTCCTTGCCGCCCTCAGTCAGGACGAATGCATCGTCTGATCGCTGCGCCGACGATCCGGCGATCGCGCCTTCCTGACCGTACAGAACGAGCGATGCAATCAGGTCGCTCGACAGCCTGGGCAACCCGTAGTGCGTCCATTGGTTCTGCAACCACGCCCGGCCGGTTGGCGTGAAGGTGAAACCCACGTTTCCCGTGCTGACACGTTTCTTGTAGGGGTTCCGCTCGTCGATCGTCTCGACTGCGCTGCCGTCGGGGTAGGTGAAGCGGTGGTGGAATCGGGCGGCTTTCTCCAGGGCGCTGCGCACACGTTCGTCGCCGGAGAGGGCGTAGTAGGTGCCGAGAGCGTCGGTGTACACGAAGTTGTAGGCAACGACCGGCCCGCGATTCTCAGACCAGTAGCCGCCCTCGGCCTGCTTGCCCACGACCTTCATGAGGAAGTCGGCGGCCTGCTTGCACCACTCGGGTCGGTCCAGCGTCTTGCCCGCGACGTACAGGCCCATGGCGTGATGGGCCGGTATGTTATGCACGCGATGAAGCTGCGTCTTCGCGATGCCGGTGTATCCGAGCGTCAGGGCGTCGGACCATGCCTTGCGGGCGGCATCGGGCATGTCGTCACGGACCAGGGCGAACGTGCGCACCCACCGCGAGTAGGTCCACGGCATCCAGATCATGCCCCAGGTGCTGCCGTCTTTCTTGCGGAAGACCCACCGGCCCTTCTCGTCCGCGTCGTCGATCAAGGCCTGACCGGCCTTGATGATCACGTCGAGGATCTTGCGGTCGTGATAGTAGGGATTGCCGTCGGCCGACTGCGAGTAGACCACCGCGAGCGGGTACATGGCATGCTGATCGCGGCAAATCCAGATGCCCGACCCGAACCGGCCGGTCTTGGTGTCGTAGGTCTTGAGGATCGACGGCACACGCTCGACAACACGTCTGAGCAACTCGTTCTTGTACACCAGATCCGCACCGTGGGCGGACGTGGCGGCAAAGAGCACGAGGGCGAAGGCCCATCCACGTTGTAGCATACGATGTTCCTTTCGAAGAATGGATGCGATGCAACGAGCCGTTGGTCGGCGGCTCGATGGCGCGACCAAGCCGGCGGCGCAGATTCTACGACGCAGGCATCCGGCTCGCCACGTGCGCTCCTGCTCTTCGAAACGACTATCGATCAATTGCGTCGGCGGGGGGGGGCCCCGGAGAAGGGGAGCCCCCCCCAGCGGGGGGGGGAGGGTGGTGAGGGTGTG
>CAYMME010000150.1:5699-7441 GCA_964391465.1 uncultured Planctomycetales bacterium | reverse complement strand
CCCCCCGCCGATTCGGGGGGGTACTGCGTTCGTCGGTATGCCTCTACCGCCGTCGGCTTCTCAGCAGGGCCAAGCCCATCGGGCCCAGAAGGTTCACCGTACCGGCAAGCATCCAGGGAACTCCATCCCGGCGGTTTCGCAGCCCGGCATGCCGATGGTAGGGGCAAGATCGCCTCCTCCATCGGACCGAGATCATTCGCGCAACGGTTCTGTTCCGTCACCGTCCAATCATGCACGCACACTTCGTTGGCGACGGACGACGATCATGCCCGCCATCGCCAGCAGGAGCACGGCAACCATCATCCCCCACCCTGAAACCGCGGGTATATTCCGCTGCGGAGACTCCGGAACCAAGTGCATGCGCGTGCTCGAGTCACTGGCGATCCAACTGTTGCCTCCGTCGACGGACAGCTCGGTAAACACATCAAAGAAGCTGTCGATGTGGTACAGCCCGCCGCCGAGGTCGGCGATGTCCGTCGAGCCCGTCGAAGCACGGCTCGGGTCCTCGCGAATCATCACGACCCCCCCCGTGGGGGTACTGCCGGACAGGCTCATGGAGACGATCTCCGTGTCGAACAATCCCGCCGTACTGAGTGCCCTGTCCGTGGTCATTACCTGTACCGGTCCCGTCAGAGTAATCGGCCCGTAGCCCTGTCCGATCTCCACGGCCGTGAACCGGGACTCGAAGGTCTCGATCTCGTCGTTTCCGACCCGTTCCCGGACGACATCCTGTGTGAATGGATAGTGGGCGGGATCATCCAAGGTGATCCCGGCCGCGGCGTATCGGTGGTACTCATGCGGCGAGATGTACACACCCTCCGGCGGGAGATCCGCGCTCGTGCTGTCCACTCCTTCGGGCTCAAACTCCGGAACCACCAAATGCATGCGGGTACTGGTGTCACTCGCTATCCAACTGCTGCCTCCGTCGACGGAGAGCTCGGTGAACACGTCGAAGAAGCTGTCGATGTGATGGAGCCCGCCGCCGATGTCGGTGATGTCCGTCGAGCCCGTCGAAGCACGGCTCGGGTCTTCACGAATCAGCACGGTTCCCCCCGTGGGGGTGCTGCCTGACAGGCTCATCGAGACGATCTCGGTGTCAAACAATCCCGCAGTACTGAGTCCCCGGTTCGTGGTTCTCACCTGTACCGGTCCCGTTAAGGTGATCGGTCCGAGACCCTGGCCGATCTCCACCGCCGTGAACCGGGACTCGAAGGTCTCGAGCTCGTCGTCTCCGTCGGGCACCCGAACCGCATCCTCTGTGAATGGATAGTGGGCGGGATCGTCCAAGATGATCCCGGCCGCGGCGTACTCGTGGTACTCCTCCGGTGAGACGTAGACGCCGTCCGGCGGCAGATCCGCGCTGGGGCTGTCCACCCCTGCGGGCTGAAATTTCGGTTCCAAGGACATGCGCGTGCTGGAGGTGCAGGGTCTCCAAGTCAAGCCTCCGTCGACGGACAGCTCGGTGAACACGTCGAAGAAGCTGTCGATGTGATAGAGCCCGCCGCCGACGTCGGTGATGTCCGTCGAGCCCGTCGAAGCGCGCGCGGGATCCTCCCGGATCATAATGGGTCCGTCAGCCGTACTGCCCGACAGGCTCATGGAGACAATCTCCGTGGCGAACGTCCCCGCAGTACTGAGTCCCCGGTTCGTCGTTCTCACCTGTACCGGTCCCGTCAGCGTAATCGCACCGAGACCCTGGCCGATCTCCACCGCCGTGAACCGGGACTCGAAGGTCTCGAGCT
>CAYMME010000150.1:0-5599 GCA_964391465.1 uncultured Planctomycetales bacterium | reverse complement strand
CCCGAACCGCATCCTCTGTGAATGGATAGTGGGCGGGATCGTCCAAGATGATCCCTTCCGCGGCGTACTCGTGGAACTCCTGCGGCGAGACGTAGACGCCGTCCGGCGGTAGGTCCGCGTTGAGGCTGTCCACTCCTTGCGCCAGGCCAGTCGTACTCATCATGAACAGAACCGCCATCGTGACAGCAGCAGCTAAATGGGATCTCATGATCCTCTCCTTTCAGACGGCCGATATGTAGCCTGAGATGGTACTGCCCATCTTTCCCTTTGTTGCCGCGAACTGAAGCTTCACCTCATCTGTGATCGGCTACGATCCAGAGTTGACTTCCTCTTTCCTGGTTCCCATAGGGATCCTTCTGCCCGTCGGGCCGGGGGCGCGGCGCAGCCGGCGTACCCTCCCGCAGCGTCGCTTCGCACATGTGCTCCCATTGCACCAGCCAATGCACATCACGGGCGCTCATGCGTCGGACCCGCTACTCCTCCTCGAGCCGCTATCATGGGCCGCCGGTCCGGGAGACAACCGTAGGGTTGCTGGACGTGTCCTCTTCCGCTCCAGCAACTATTATGTTACCAGCGCTCGCGATGCAGGCCAACACAAATCGAGGGGAATGTATCACTATAATTAGGTATACCCGACGCGCGGGCAGCCGATCGGGGCGACGCTCCGTCCCACGTCCGTCGTGTTCGTGGGACCTGCGGGCACTGGCCGTGTTCGTCGGGCTTCGAGCTGACGCGTCGGTTATCGACCCTCGTATGACCGGGAGATCACCGCATGCGACAACACATCCTCCGCTCTGCGGCGGTCGCCACATCTGCGTTTGCTTTCGCCGGATGGTGCACCCAGCAGACCGGTGGAATCGCGATGGGCGCGGCCTCCGGCCAGCAGACGAGCCGTCCGCAATGGACCCGCTGGGCCGAGCCGCTGGCTCAGGATTTCGTGGTGGTGCATCGGGTGCGCGACCTTAAGCGGTCCGACCGGTGGGTGTGCGTCGGGTCGCCCGACATCCTCCGGCTGCCCTCGGGGCGACTGATTGCCTCGATGGAGCTCTGGCTGCAAACACCGACGAGCGGAAACGAGGGCGGGATCGACTACCCGAACCACTGCCTGATCAAGGCCAGCGACGACAACGGCCGGACGTGGACGCAGATCTCGACCAACGGCGTGACGTGGGGCTCGCCGTTCTACGTACGCGACGCGATTCACATGATCGGCAACGATCCGCACAAGCGGACGATCATCATCACGCGCTCGCCCGACGGCGGCCGGTCTTGGTCGAGGACGGTGACCCTGTTCGACGATTCGCACTACCACGGGGCGCCGACGCCGGTGCACGTCAAGGACGGCTTCGCCTACCGGGCGTTCGAAGATACGAACCAGGGCATGGCGTCGCTCGTGGTGGCCGGCGATCTGTCGAGGGAACTGCTCGATCCGCAGGCGTGGCGGATGTCGAACAAGGTCGAGCCACCGCGGGACACGCCGATGCTGTCGCGCAAGCTCTCCGATCGCGAGAACCAGTTCCTGGAGGGCAATGTGGTCGAGATTCGCGGGGGGCTGCACGTGCTGCTGCGCACCCGGATCGACAATCAGTTGACCGCGGGTATGACTTCGGTGTGCAAGCTGGAGGACGACGGCCGCGAGATGAAGTACCGCTTCGACCAGTTCCACCCCATGCTCGGCGGCCAGAACAAGTTCAAGGTTCTCTACGACGACGTGTCGCGGCTCTACTGGACGTGCACGGCCTTCGTCCCGGATCCGTACCAGGATCCCAAGCCGCTCGCCGACCGAGGCTTCAAGGGCAACCCCGGCAACATGCGTCGCATCCTGTTGCTGTGCTACAGCATCGACGGGCTCAACTGGCTACCGGCCGGCTGCGTGGCCATGAGCCGCAATTCGCTGGAGTCATTCCACTACTCGTCGCAACTCGTCGACGGAGACGACCTGCTGGTACTCGCTCGCAGCAGCGTCGGAGGGAGGCTGCCCTACAACAACCACGACTCGAACATGATCACGCTGCACCGCGTGAAGAACTTCCGCACCCACGCGCTCGACCTGCGGCCGGATCTTTCGCAACCGTCCAAGTAGACCGAGCCTGACCGACGGCCCGTGTCCCCCCCCGCACTGAACGGGCCGCCACGCCGGACGGCCTGTGTCGAGTTGGGCTTTGCGGCACGCCTATCGCCGTCTGCGGCTCATCGCCGCGAGCCCGCCGAAGATGAGCAGACCCAGCGTTGCGGGCTCGGGCACAGTGGCGATATCGAACAAGTCGGTGTTGTCGAGCACGCCGGAGACCATGTCGGCGTTGAGCCCCCAGGCGTAGATGGGCACGTTGGCCGAGGTGTGCCCTCCTGTAGACCACCAAGCCAACGGGTACAACCCCCCGCCGCCCAACACCGTCAGCCCGCCGGTCTCGTGGTCCGCCGTGACCAAGATGAGCGTGTCGGTGCGCCCGGCGGCCCAATCCATCGCCACCTGGACGCTGTTGGCGAACTCGATCGTCTCGTGAATGCTCCTGGCGATGTCGTTGTCGTGACAGGCATGGTCGATCCGCCCACCTTCGACCATCAGGAAGAAACCGTCGGCGTCGTTGTCCAGGATGTCGAGCGCTGTCGTAGTCATGTCCGACAAATGCGGCAGGGCGCCGAGTCCGTCGAGCTCGTACGGGAGATGGCTGGAGCCAAACTGGCCGGAGACCATGGTCACGGTGTCGGTGTCGAGTGCCGTCATGCCGGCCTTGTCGGTCACGACGGTGTACCCCGCGGCGGCGGCTGACGCGATGGACATCCCGTTGGACCCGCCGCCGAGCAGCACGTTCGGGCGCGTTTGGTTCAGGTAGTCGCCAGCGATGTTGGATGTGTTGCCCCGGCTCGGTTCGTGCGCGCCGAAGGCCGCGGGCGTCGCGTGCGTCATGTAGGTCGTGGTGACCAAGCCCGTGCTCTTGCCGCGGTCCCGCGAGTACTCCAGCAGCGTCTCCAGCTCGCGTCCGTCGCCGGGGTAGGCCATGCTGATCACGCCGTTGTTGGCTTTGTGGCTGGTGGCCATGGCGGTGGCCGCGGCGGCCGAGTCGGTCACCGAGGCGTTTGCCGCGTAGGTCGTCAATTCGCCTTGATAGGGAAGGCTCTCGAACGACAGCGTGCCCGGACCTCCATTGAGATACATGCCGGCGGCCTTGACCTGCTCGAACCCCATGCCGTCTCCGATGAGGAAGATGACGTTCCGGGGCGCCACGGCGAAGGCGGGTCGTACGACCAGTACCAAGAGCATGAGGGCGACCCACAACCTCAGCCGCCGAGTGATGTGACGTGCTTCCATTCCCAGTCTCCGCTCTTCACGAAGGTCCACGGTGTCCCGCGTGCACACCGGATTCAGCCCGTGCCCGTCGCACGGTTCCGCGGCAGGCGAACCCGGTCCGCCCCACGACCTCTCTCCCAATTGACCCGGTGGCATCGAGGAGCACCACCCCGACAGGCCCCCGCGCTGCTTTCCGCAAGCCATCCGGAGAAACAATATCCTAGCATCGACCCGAAGGACATGCAAGGAGCACAGTTCCGGAGCGGCGTTCGGCGATGTCACCTCACGTCGAGCAAGCCCATTGGCCGGACCGCTCGGCACCCGCGCGCCGACACACTGGACCTCGCCCAGGCAACGCCTCACCTCCCGGCGTCCCGTACCTTCCGAGAGTGGCCCCGGGGGCACTTGCAAGGTCAATGCGATCGTGATAAACCCATGGCAGACACAGACGGGGCGATTAGCTCAGTTGGCTAGAGCGCCTGCTCGACACGCAGGAGGTCACAGGTTCAAGTCCTGTATCGCCCAGTGATGTAAAGCACGCCGAACGCTAGAGTAGCGAACCTGCCCGCGTCGGGCAGTGCGGCTCGAAGGTCCGGCGGTTTTGGTAGTACTACCAAAGCCGGCAGCCTTGGAGGCCGCACGATGCTCGAATCACGGAACCACATTCCAAAGTATGGCCTGCACAAAGCAACCGGCCAGGCCCGCGTCGTCTTGGACGGGCAGACGCACTATCTGGGGAAGCACGGGACGGAGGAGAGCTGGAAGAAGTACCAGCAGCTCGTTTCGTCGTGGATTGCGAGCAGCCGAGCGCTGCCGCACGAATCGGGCGGGCCCCAGGATCTGACCGTCACCGAGTTGCTGCTGGCCTACCTGCGGTTCGCGGAGGGCTACTACGTGAAGAACGGGAAGCCAACGAGCGAGCTGCATTGCATCAAGTTGGCGTTGCGGCCGCTCGACGAGCTCTACGGCCGGCTGCGTGCAGCCCAATTCGGTCCGCTGAAGCTCAAGGCTGTGAGAGAAACGATGATCGACGCTGGCTTGTCGCGCGGCGTCATCAACCATCACGTCAGCCGGATCAAGCGCGTCTTCGCGTGGAGCGTGGAGAACGAGCTTGTGCCACCCAGCATCCACCATGGACTGATGGCGGTCGCTGGTCTCGCCAAGGGCCGAACGAGGGCGCGGGAGACCGAACCCATCCGGCCCGTGCCGGACGAACACGTCGACGCGATCCAGCCCTATGTGTCGACGCGAGTCTGGGCAATGATCGAGCTGCAGCGGCTGACCGGTATGAGGCCGGGAGAGGTGCGGGTCGTGCGGGGCAGAGACCTGGACATGAGCGGCCGCATCTGGGAGTACCGACCGACGGGGCACAAGACCGAGCATCACGATCTTGAGCGGGTCGTGTCACTTGGCCCTCGGGCCCAGGCAGTGATTCGACCGTTCCTCAAGGCCGATCTGACGGCATACCTGTTTAGTCCGCGCGATGCCGAGGCCGCCCGAAATGCGGAACGCCGTCGGCAGCGCAAGAGCCCGATGACCCCAAGTCAGCAAGCACGGAAGCCGAAGGGGCGCAAGCTCAACGCGTTCTACACGAAGGACGCCTATGGCGCGGCGATCCGCAGGGCATGCATACGAGCCGGAGTGCCAGCCTGGCACCCGAATCAGCTGAGGCACGCTTCAGGCACCCGCATCAGGAAGGAGCTCGGCCTGGAAGCTGCCCAAGTGTGGCTGGGTCACAGCAAAGCTGACGTGACGCAGGTTTACGCCGAGAAGAACCGTGACCTGGCGCGTGAGATCGCGGCGAGGCTTGGGTGACATGCGCGGCGGACGGCGGATGTGTTCGCTCAGCCAAGGCCGGCCTCGTGTAGACAGTGTGGTGCTCGGTTTCGAGCCACAAATAGGACATTTCAAACGAGGAAAACTGGAAGAACGCTAGCTTGGCGTCGCTGCAGCCCCCGGTTTTGCTTCATCTTCATCAACGGCTGTGGTGACAAGCGACTCCATCGCTTCGAAATGGTCCGCGTCCTGTGCTTTGATCAGGTCCAGCAGATCGTTCAGGACCGAGCGCGCCTCGCCTAACAGGGACGGATCGTGTTCCGGTTCTGCAAAGGCGCTGCTGTGAGAATGTGTGTGCAGGAACCGGAGAATACGAATCTTCTTAGCCTCGTCAAACTGCACCGCCTGGCACTTTTTCCAAAGCTCGCCCGACAACTGGGGCTGTCGGAACGCCAGAAAGGCCTCCAGCAGACGCCTAGCAAGATTGATCCCTTCGTAAAAACCCCCTCGTTTTCGAGCGAAGGGACACTTGGC
>CAYMME010000149.1:0-17553 GCA_964391465.1 uncultured Planctomycetales bacterium | reverse complement strand
CGAGGAAGTTCCGCCCGGCCGCGTGAGTCGACGGCTTCTTCAACGGGCTGCTAACCCACCCGTCGCGGCTTGCGCTGGCCAGGAGACGGCCGTCAGAGGAGAACGCCGCCGTCTGCACACGATCCTTGTGTCCGGTGAACGTCTCGAGCTGCTGTCCCGTGGACATATCCCAAAGCCGCACGGTAGTATCGTCGCTGCCGGTCACGACGGTTCGCCCATCGGGGGAAGGCATCACGGAATTGATGGGGCCGGAATGACCGCGGAGCGTGATCAGGCTATCCCCGGTCTCCACGTCCCACAGCTTCGCGGTCCCGTCGTCGCTCGCGCTGGCCAAGATGCGACCGTTGGCGTCGAAATCAACTGATCGCACCACACCTGAATGACCACGCAGTTGATCCCGATCGACCTCGCCCGCGACATCCCACACTCTGACTGTGGTGTCTCGACTTGCCGAGAGCAGCGTTGCCCCGTCGGGCGTGAAGGCGACGTGCTCCACGCGGCTCGAGTGACCGCCCAGCGTGAGCATCTCTCGGGCCGTGGCCAGGTCCCACAACTTAACAATCGCCTCGTTGCCGCCCGATGCCAACGTCCGGCCCGACGGGTCGAATGCGAGCGTCCGAATCCGATCGTCGTGGCCGGTCAGACTGCTCTTCAGGTCGCCCGTGTCTACATCCCAAACGCGAATGACGTGGTCCGGATTGGCGACGGCCAAGGACTTGCCGTCCGGGGACAGCGCAAGTGCACGACCACCGGTGTGATCGTCCGGCAGTCCCGGGAGCGGGGTCCCGGTCTCGACCGCCCAGAACCTTACGCTGCCCGTTCGGATCCGTGAAGACCAGCTTGTTGAAGCCAACGTCCGACCGTCCGGTGAGAATGCCACAGACCAGACTTCTTCGGTGTGGCCGCTAAGCCGCCTCTGCTCGGTGAGCGTTTCCGCATCCCACAGTCGGACTTCTCCGGGCCACCCGTCACGGCCATGGGCGGTGGCCACGGTGCGCCCATCGGGGGAGAATGCGACCGAATGGATCATGGCATGAAAGCCCTTGTCGACTCTCACTTCGATTTCGCGCGTGGAGACATTCCAGAGGGTGAGATTCGCGCCTGCCGCGGCCAACCGCTTGCCATCCGGCGAGAACGCGAGGCAGTAGATCCCCCAGGAGATCCCCTTCAGGAGAGTGGCCACTTCCGCACCGGACTGTATATCCCAAAGGAGCAGCGTTCCGTCGGCGCTGCCCGTAGCAGCCAGCGTAGCGTCGGGCGAACATGCGACCGCGCACACCTCACGTGCGTGGCCGCGCAGGACGCGGACGGCGCTGCCACGCGACAGCCGCCAGAGGTAGTACCAGTCGAAGTCTCGGAGATCCTCCTCATCTGCTTCGGGGCGTACTTCGATCAGGAGATCCCGCATCGCCCGGAGGTCGTGGCGCTCCCAGGCCCGCTGGGCGAGGTTGACTTGCGTGATGTACAGACTGCGCCGGGCGGCCAGTTCATCCGCGCGGGCTTCGTCACGGGCCGCCACCGCCCCGGCCTCCGCGCTTCGCGCACGATCGCGCTCCGTCGCCGCGATCTCCGCCTGCTCTTCCGCCTCAGTCCGGGCCTGGTTCGCGATGTCCTCGGCGGCCCGCGTCCGGCGGGTTTCCTGGCGGGCAAGCTCCGCTTGCGTGCGTGCTTCCCGGTAGAGAAACGAGAGCGCGATGGCGGCGCCCGTCAGTAGAAGCAGAAACGCCGCCGCGACCCCCACGGCAATCCGGTGGCGGCGAAGCGTCTTTCTGAGGGTGTAGAGGGCGCTGTCGCGCTTGGCCTCGATGGCCTCGCCGCCCAGGTAGCGTCGGATGTCGTTGGCCAGCGCGTCGGCCGATTGGTATCGGCGCTCGGGCTCTTTGGACAGCGCCTTGAGGACGATGGCGTCGATTTCGTGCCCGATCCGTCTCACCCCCCCGGCACCGTCGGCCAGACGGGCCGCACGCACACTGGGCGGATCCAGTTCGCTTTCGGTGACCGCGCGTACGAGGTCCGTCAACGCACCGTCCGTCCGGAACGGCAGCGCGCCGGTGAGAAGCTGATAGAGGATCAGGCCGAGGGAATACACATCGGTCCGAGTATCCAGATCGCGACTCCGACCGTCGACCTGCTCCGGCGACGCGTACGCAAGCGTACCGACAAACTGATCGTCGCGGGTCAGCACAGTGCCTGCCCGGGCGTAATCCAAGCCCGCGGCCAGCGCAACCCCGAAGTCCAGGACGTGTGGCTCGCCGAGTGCGTCGACAAGGATGTTGTCCGGCTTGAGATCGCGGTGGATCACACCACGTTGGTGCGCGTAGTTGACCGCATCGCACACCTTGGCGAACAGCCGCAGGATGTCGCGCACCGGCTTGTGCGTTCCGGGCTGTGAATCGTGGGCTTCACCTCGGACATACTTGTGCAGCGGAGCGCCTTCGACATACTCCATGGCGAAGAAGATGCGTCCGTCAGGGGTTTGTCGGCTTTCGTAGAGCCTCACGATGTTGGGATGAGACAGCCGGCCGGCCAACTCGATCTCGCGCAGGCCGCGCGAAGACCCTCTGGTCAGCACCTTGATCGCGACTTTGCGACGCGTGTCGCGCTGCGTAGCCTCGTAGACGAGGCCTTGGGCTCCGCGGTTGATCTCGCGCAGCTCCGTGTAGCCGTCGAGCGTGGGCGCCTCTAGTGCGCGCTTCAGCTCACCGCGCAGTGCATCCTCTTGCCGATACCAGTCCGAGCCCGCGCTCATCGATCATCACCGCCGAAGGCTACTCCCTTCGGCAAGAGACGGCAGTCCTGCCCCCGTGTCGCCCGCTACCCCTCTTCTTCGACCTGCCCGGCTATGTGTCTCGTTACGCGTTGCCTGATGAGTGAGGACACCTTGTAGACCAGGTCGCTGCTCATGTCGAGCGCGTCGGCCACCCGGCGTGCCGGCTCGCCCCGAAGCCAGTGCCGCTTGAACGCCTCTACGTGCTCCGGGCGGAACTCGGCTTCGATCTTGCTGACGGCTCGTTGCACGTGGTACTGGCGCCATTCGTTTTCCCACAGGGCCTCGATCGCCTCGTCACACATGGTTGCTGCCGAACCACCCCCCTGGGAGGTTAGAGGCGCAGGGCCGCGGCCCTGAACGAATTTGTGCCGAATCATCCGCTCGACGACGGTCTTCAGGTAGCCACGAAACGTTCCCTTGGCCGGATCGTACACGAACCCCGGCATCGCCTTGTTCAGGGCCAGGAGCACCTCCTGGAGAAGATCATCGCAATCGGCGGGACGAAGACCCCGTCGTTGCCCGTACCAGCGGATCAAGTTGCCGTACCGCTGCTGGAACTCACGCCAGGAATCATCATCCCCGGTTGCGAGATCTCGCATAAGTGTCGTGTGTGTAGTGATTTGCGTTGACACCTCAAACGAGTCTAGCATCTCGCAGGGACCGGGGCAAGCGAATCTGCGGCGGTTTTGTTCAGGTTCCCAATCTCCCCGTACTAGTGTCGGTAGGGGTGAGCTGCCACGGCAGCATGGTTGGCGTCTGGAGCGTATGTCCTCATGCGTCGAGGGCGTTAGTCTGATAATGAAGGAGAAGCGGAATGAACAGACAGAAACTCGTAATAGTATTGGTTTTGATCGTGACGGCGGGTCTGTGCCCGCCGGCTGTGGCGGCGGACGTGCCCTTCAGTCCGCCGCAGGTCATCTCGCTCTCGGCGGACGGAGCCTACTCTGTCTTCGCGGCGGACATCGACGGCGACGGGGACACCGACGTGCTCTCCTCGTCGACTTTGGACGACAAGATCGCGTTGTACAAGAACAACGGCAGTTCGCCGCCGGTCTTCACCGAGCACCTCATCTCGGACGCGGCGGACGGAGCCCACTCTGTCTTCGCGGCGGACATCGACGGCGACGGGGACACCGACGTGCTCTCCGCGTCGGGCTATGACGACAAGATCGCGTGGTACGAGAATCTCACGCCGGCGGTTCCGGCATTGACCGGGCGCGTTCTGGCCGCGATGACGCTGCTGCTCGCCGCGACGGGCGCGGTCCTCATCCGCCGGCGGGCGGGGGGAAGGGCGTGTGGTGCCATGCGGTGACGGGGGAATGGGAGCGGAACGTAGGAAACAAAAGGGGGCGATGCTGATTCTGGCTCCTGGCTCCTGTCTTCTGTCTTCTTCTGCATGCCCGTTCCCTGCTACAATACCTCGCCATGAGCACACCATTCGACCTGACCGGCAAGACCGCCCTGATCACGGGGGCGTCGCGGGGTATCGGCCGGGCCATCGCGTTGGCGTTCGCGCATGCGGGTGCCGACGTCGTTCTCACGTCCCGGCGCTCGGAGGGGCTGGAGCCGGTAGCCCACGAGATCCAGGAGTTGGGACGCAAGGCCGTGGTCGCCCCTGCCCACGTCGGGCGGCCCGAGACTGTCGCCGCCATGGTCGACTGCCTCGTCGCCGATGAGGTTCCGGTCGACATCCTGATCAACAACGCGGCCACCAACCCGGCCATGGGGACGCTGATCGAGACCGACCCCCTCGCGTGGCAGAAGATCCTCGACGTGAACGTCACCGGCCCGCTGACCATGACGCGGGCGGTCGTGCCGCTGATGCGTCGCCGCAAGGGCGGCTGCATCGTCAACGTCGCTTCGGTTGCCGGCATCGAGCCCACACCGATGCTCGGTGCCTACTCGATCTCCAAGGCCGCACTGATTCACATGACCCGCGTGCTGGCCGGCGAACTGGCTGACGACAACATCCGAGTCAACGCCGTCGCCCCCGGCCTGGTGGAAACGAAGTTCTCGAAGGCGCTGTTCGACAACAAGACGCTCTACAAGCAGTTCGTCGGCACCACGCCCATGCGCCGGCACGCCCAGCCCGAAGAGATCGCCCCGGCCGTCCTCATGTTTGCCTCCGAAGCCTCCAGTTACATCACCGGCCAGGTCCTCGTCATCGACGGCGGAGGAAGAATGTGAACGAAGGCACGAGCCGAATCCGAGGCGTCAGCCGCCCGGTTCGACCGATCCGGCACGATGGCGGCTATAATGAGCGACGGAGGATCGCGCCATGAAGTAATCCCTTGAACTGCCGACACGCCTGCCGCGGCCCTGACGCCGCCAGCGATGAATCGGTAGGATGCGGTCGCTGAGTGGCTGGGACTCTGCGGCAAGGTGGATTCGAAGTGACCAGAGCGCGGCACCCAAGCAAGGGCATCGAAGCGGCCCTCAGGTACGCCGAGAGCGCCGGGTGGGCCGTCATTGCATCCGCCAAGGGCCATTGCTGGGGCATGATTCGTTGCCCGCATGGACGCGGTGGTTGCCAGAAATCCATCTGGTCGACGCCCAGGAATCCGGAAAATCATGCACGGGCGATTCGGCGTTACGTCGACAGTTGTCCGCACGAGGACAAGTAGTGTGAAAGGCGGAGTCATGAGTTCACACAAATTCACGATGATTCTAGCCGGAGTTTCGGAGATCACTCCTGAACTTGCTGATGCCTTGTATGAGGCAACCGGGGGCGACATTGAACTGAACATGCGCGATGGGGTCGCCTTCCTCGAGTTTCATCGAACTGCCACTTCCTTGCACGATGCGATTACCTCCGCGATCGGCGAAGTCGAAGGGGCCGGTGTTGGGGTGCGTGTCGTGCGTGTGGAATCGGACGCAGCCAATACTGTGGCAAAGATCAACGCCGACCTCCTCGGCGTGACCAGCGGTCCGTAAGACGACCCCGAGAGGTCAAGCATGACCCGCGATGAAGCCTGGGCATTGGTGACCGAATACACCCCGTCGGACTCGCTGCGCAAGCACATGCTGTCGATCGAGGCGGCGATGCGGCATTACGCCCGGCATTTCGGCGAAGACGAAGAGCTGTGGGGGCTCGTCGGATTGCTGCACGACTTCGACTACGAGCGCTGGCCGAACCCGCCCGACCACACGCGCAAGGGGGCGGAGGTTCTGCGCGAGCGCGGCGTGGACCAGACGATCATCGACGCGATCCTGTCCCACGCCGAGTGGAACGTCGACGAGTACCCGCGCGACACACCGTTGCGCAAGACGCTGTTCGCCGTCGACGAGTTGTGCGGCTTCATTACTGCCGTAGCCCTGATGCGGCCGGAGAAGCTCGAAGGGATGAAGCCCAAGAGCGTCAAGAAGAAGCTGAAGCAGAAGGCGTTCGCCGCAGCCGTCTCGCGCGAAGACATCGCGGCCGGCACCGAACTGCTGGGCCTGCCGCTGGACGAGCACATCACCCACTGCATCACGGCCATGCAGTCGGTCGCCGCCGACCTCGACCTGCAGTAGAAGGCGTCTCGCGCATTCTTGATGACCTTGGCATGCGTGCTGGACGTTGACCACCCTCGCCAAGTACAATGAGATCATGACACGGGCAATCAAGGCCAGGACGACGGTGCAACCGGGGGGGCGCATCCAGATCGCCTCGTCCGAACTGAATCCCGGCGCGACCGTGGAGGTGATCGTCCTGCAAGGCGACGAAACACCGTCCCCCTCCATCGACGAGATCTTGGCAGACTACCCGGGCGGACGCCTTTTCAAGACCGCCGATGAGGTCGACGCCTACATCCGGGCGGAGCGAGACGCATGGGATCGCTGAGCCTACCATCCAGCGGCTCGGTCTATCTGGACTCCAACTGCATCATCTATCGCGTCGAACAGATTGAGCCGTATCATGATCTGCTGCGCCCCGTGTTTCGCGCGGCGAGCGACGGAGCGATCTCGCTGCTGACGAGCGAACTCTCAGTCCTGGAGTGCCTGGTCAAACCGGTTCAGGAAGCGGATCAGCAGTTGGAGGAACTGTTTCGCGCAGTGCTCCTTGGGTCCCGAGAGATGCGTCTGCTCCCGGTCTCGGGGCCGGTGCTGGAGCGTGCCGTTCGTTTGCGGGCGGCGTATGGCTTGAAGACACCTGATGCGATTCACGCTGCAACTGCGTTGGAAGCTGCGTGTGAAGCCCTCCTCACGAACGACCCCGTATTCCTGCGCGTTCCGGATCTGGCTTCGCGAGTTCTCAAAAACGCTCTCCCATAACGCATGAATGTCGTTGTTCGGGCGTCACAAGACGTACTTGCGCGCCGTTTCCCCCTCTGGCGCATCCTGTTTTTATCTTCTCACGCAAGGCTCATGCGGGTGTTGCCGATATCCGACGGGGGGAAGCAGTTCGGCTCAGCTTTTCCAACGGAAGAACGACTCGGCATTGGCGACGGCGGCGGCCGCGAGCTGCTCGAAGGGCTCGCCGCGCAGCCGGGCCAGGAACTCGGCCGTGTGCCGGACGTAGGCCGGCTCGTTGGGCCGCTGCTTGCGGACCGGCTCGGGGCTGAGGTACGGGGCGTCGGTCTCGACCATGAGTCGCTCGGACGGGTAGGTGCGGGCGATTTCCTGCAACTCTCGGCTGTTCTTGAACGTAACGATGCCGGTGAACGACAGCCACCACCCGCGGTCGAGCACGGCCCGGGCCTCGTCGGTACTGCCGGTGAAGCAGTGAAACACCACCGGGCGGCCGGGCATGTCGGCCTGCTCCATGAGCGGGATCGCGTCACCGTAGGCCTCGCGGCAGTGCATGATCACCGGCAGGTCGTGCCGGCGGGCGAGGTCGAGCTGAGCAGCGAAGACGCGTTTCTGGCTGTCATGGTCCGAGAAGTCGTAGTGGTAGTCGAGGCCCATCTCACCCGCGGCCAGGACCTCGGGTTCGGCGAGCAGTCCCTCGAGTGCCTCGAGATCGGCGTCGGTTGCCTTGCCGGCCTCATGCGGATGGATCCCGGCCGCGGCCCGGATGGTGTCGCGCCCTCGGGCAATCTCGAGTGCGGCCCGCGTGTCGGCCACGTCCGTGCCGACGCAAAGCATGCGGCTGACCCCGGCGTCGCGGGCCCGAGCGAGCACGTCGTCGAGCTGTCGCGTGAGCACCTCGAACGTCAGGTGGCAGTGTGAATCAATCAGTTCGATGGGCATGACCCGTCAGCGCGTAGGTGCGAAGGCCTCGGGATAGTGATGCACCACGGGCGACTCGCCCTTGCGCATCAGCACGGCGAGCACGTCGAACCGGCACGGGCGATCGTGCGCATCCCTTTCGTGAATGTAGTAGCGGGCGACTTGGGCACACTGCCGCTGCTTGGCCGGCGGCACCCACTCGGACGGATCGACGTCGGTATCGTCGCGACGCGTGCGTACCTCGGCGAAAACGATGGTCCGATCGTCCAGGGCGATGATGTCGAGTTCCCCGGCCGGGCACCGGTAGTTGCGGGCAAGAATGCGATAGCCCAGTCGCTTGAGGTGGCGCGTTGCGATGCGCTCGCCGGTCGCACCGAGCTGCTGTCGGGCATCGGGATGCTTGCGGCGGCGTAGAAACGAAAGCACGATGATCTCCGCTCGCAAGAGCGCCGACCGCCAGCGCCAAGCAGAGACTCGACCGTGGCCCCGTGGGTGGTGCTACGACGCTTCGGCCTCGGGAGCGGGCGGCGCTTCCGCTTTGGCTTTGGCCTTGGTCTTGCCCGTCTTGCGGGTGGTCTTCTTGACCCGGCGCTCGCGGAGCTTGCGGGCCTTGCCGATCCGATCGCGGAGGAAGTAGAGCTTGGCCCGACGGACCTTGCCGGAACGGACCACCTCGATCTTGCCGATGTTCGGTGAGTGCAGCGGGAACACCCGCTCGACGCCCTGGTTGTTGGGGTCGATGTGGCGTACCGTGAATGTCTCGCGCGTGCCGCTCCCGCGCCGGGCGATGACCACGCCGTTGAAGTGCTGGGTCCGCTCCTTCTCACCTTCGCGAATGCGAACCGCCACCTTGACCGTGTCGCCGATGGCGAACGCGGGAACCTTGTCCTTGCTGTAGACGGTCTCGACCGCTTCCATCAATGCCTGACTCATGACCACCTCGTCCTGTTGTCGTATGCTCGGTTGGGCGAACCGGCGTAGCCACCATGCGAGAGCCACGTAGAATAGCGGCAAGCCCGGCCCGGATCAAGCCGTACGACCCCGAATCGCAATGGGCGGTCCGTGCCCCGTGTGGCACTCCCGGGAAGCACTGCCGCCACCCCATCCGAGCCCCGAGCGCAATCGCGGGGTCCACCTGAGCGCGTGTGGGACCCGCTCGCTGGCGGTCGGGGCTCGGATGGGGGTCGGCAGTCCGCAATCGGTACGCTGCCCCGCAGGTCGCCGGCAAACGCCCCACACCCTTCGCACGTTCGCACCCCTCTCACTTCTCACCTCTCACTTCTCACTTCCCTTCCGTAGTTATCGGGTGGTCAATCCGCCTCCTCGCCGGGACCCAGCAGGTCGGGACGGCGTTGGCGGGTCCGCTGTCGGGCCTGTTCGGCCCGCCACTCGGCGATCCGGCCGTGGTCGCCGGAGAGCAGGACCTCGGGGACGGCCATCCCGCGAAACTCCCTCGGGCGGGTGTATTGCGGATATTCGAGCAGGTTTTCGGCGAACGTCTCCTGATCGGTCGAGGCCTCATTCCCGAGGGCCCCGGGCAGTAGCCGCACGACAGCATCGACGACCACCAGGGCGGCGGCCTCCCCGCCGGAGAGCACGTAGTCGCCGACCGAGATCTCCCGCGGGCGGAGCCCCTCACGGATTCGTTCGTCGAAGCCTTCGTAGTGGCCGCAGATCAGCAGCAGCCGCGGCAGAGCGGCCAACTCGGCGGCCACCGCTTGGGTGAGGGGTTCGCCCTGTGGCGTCAGCAGGATGCGTGCGGCCGGCGTGTCGTCCGCGGCCTCGATGAACTCGACCGCGTCGAACACCGGACCGGGGGCCATCACCATGCCCGCCCCGCCCCCGAAGGGTTTGTCATCGACGCTGCGGTGACGGTCCGTCGCAAAATCGCGGATGTCCGTGCAACGAATCGTGACCACGCCGGCGTCGCAGGCCCGGCCGACGATGCTCGTCGCGCAGAACGGCTCGATCACAGAGGGGAACAGCGTGAGGATGTCGATTCGAAGGGACACGGTTCTTGGAACAATGACGAATGCCTAATGACGAATGACGAAAGAATGTCGAAGCCCGAATGACGAGCACCAAGGCGACGCGCGCCGCACCCGGAGTTTGTCCTTGGCCGTTTCCTTCGTCATTCGGATTCCGTCATTGCGCGCGGCGCAGCAGGCGCCTTTTCGTCGAGGAGAAGGCGCGGTGGGTCAGACCGACCCTATTTGCCCACCGTAATGCCGCTCTTCTCGAGCAGGATACGGACGGTGTCCGAGGGTCGGGCTCCGACGGACAGCCAGTACTCGACGCGCTCCTTCTTCACATCGAGCTGCTTGTCCGGGTCCTTGTTGACCGGGTCGTAGTGACCGAGTTCCTCGAGAACTTCACCGTCCCGCTGGTTGGCTCCCTCCATCGCGGTCAGGCGGTAGGTCGGGTGGTTCCGTCGCCCGAAACGCTTGAGTCGTAAACGTACTGCCATGTTGATCCTTAGTTGCTTCGGTCCGCACGGCGGACCCTACGTTGCTTTGGTCCGCACGGCGGACCCTACCGGCCACGTTTGCCGCGTTTTCGCTGACGCCGCTTCGACTTGCGGTCGTCTCTGCGCTGCCGGGCCTTCTTCTGCACCTTGAACTTGGGCATCTTGCCGCCCATGGCCGACATCTGAGCGAACTGGGTCCCGACCTTCATCCGGTCGGCCATGCCCATTCCGGCCATGCCTTTCATCAGGTCGCGGGCCTGATTGAAGCTCTTGACCAGCCCGGACACGTCGGCGGGTTCGGTGCCGGAGCCGGCCGCGATCCGCCGACGGCGCGAGGCGTCGATGACCGACGGCGCCCGCCGCTCCTTGGGCGTCATCGAGAGGATGATCGCTTCCATCCGCTTGATTTCGCCGTCGTCGACATCCATGTGCTTCATCTCGGACCCGAGCCCGGGAATGAGCTTCATGATCGACTTCATGGAGCCCATGCTCTGCATCTTCTTGATCTGGCCCAGGAAGTCGTGCAGCGTGAGGCCCTTCTCCATCTTCTTCTGGAGTTCGGCGGCCTCGTCGGCGCTGTACTGCTCCTGAGCCTTCTCGACCAGCGAGACGACGTCGCCCATGCCGAGAATCCGGCCCGCCATGCGCTCGGGGTGGAAGGGTTCGAGGTTGTCGACCTTCTCGCCCACCCCGATGAACTTGATGGGCTTGCCGGTGATGGTCTTGGTCGACAGGGCGGCTCCGCCGCGCGTGTCGGAATCGAACTTGGTGAGGATGATCCCGTCGAGTTCGAGGGCGTCGTTGAACGCCTTCGAGCTGTTGACGGCATCCTGGCCGGTCATGGCGTCGCAGACCAGATAGATCTGGTGCGGCTGCATGACGTTGGCGATCTTGCTGATCTCGGCCATCAGGGCTTCGTCGATGGCGAGTCGGCCCGCAGTATCGAGGATGACCACGTCTCGCTGCTGCTTGCGGGCCTCGCTGACGGCGCCTCGGCAGACCGTGAGCGGGTTCTTGTGGTCGCGCTCGGCGTATACGGGAACGTCGATCTGCCCACCGAGGACCTCGAGCTGGTCGATGGCCGCCGGGCGTTGGAGGTCGGCCGCGACCATCATCGGCCGCTTGCCCCGGGCGGCCACGTAGCGAGCAAGCTTCGCGCAGGTGGTCGTCTTGCCCGAGCCCTGCAGGCCGGCCATCAGAATGATGGTCGGCGGGGGCGAGACAAACGGAATGCGCGGGTCGACCGGGCCCATCAGCCGGACCAACTCGTCGTGGACCGCCTTGACCAGCACCTGTTCGGGGTGGAGGGTCTTGATGACCTCGGCCCCGATGGCCTTCTCGAGCACGTCGTCGCAGAACTGCTTGACGACCTGCACGTGCACGTCGGCCTCGAGCAGGGCCGTGCGCACCTCGCGCATCGCGTCCTGGACGTTCTTCTCCGAGACGCGTCCGACGCCCTTCATCTGGCGGAAGACGTCGCTGAACCGGTCTGTCAGGGCCTCAAACATCCGCGCAAGAACTCCGTGCCCGTCGCCGACGGGGTGAATCATGCATTCATACCATCGCCCGCGCGGTTTTTCAACGGTCGCACCGGCGAGGGAGGCGGCCCGGGGCGGTGCCGTGCTACCGCTGATCCGTGGTCCGGGGTAGAATCAGGGGCGTTGGTGCCCGTCTCCGATCCCGCAATCTGGGAGTGGCCGGAATGTTGGAACCGCTATTGGGTCTCGTCGACATACCGAATTTTCGTGCCCGCTGGGAGGCCGGGCCGTGGACGCCGGGCCACGGATGGCTCCACATCGGCTCGGATTTGGCCATCTGGGCGGCGTACTGCGCGATGCTGGTCGCCCTGGTGTACTTCGTACTGCGGCGGCGGGGGACGCCCGCGCGGACGCTCTTCTGGGCCTTGTGCTTCTTCCTGTTCCTCTGTGCCTCCGTACACCTCGTCGACGCGTTGATGTTCTGGTGGCCCGGCTATCAACTCCTGGGTGTCGTCAAGCTGGCCGCGGCCGCCGCTTCCTGGGTCGCGGTGGTCGTCCTGGCCCCAACCGCCCCCAAGGCCCTGGACCTCCACGGTGCCGGGGACCTTGAAGCCCTGAACGAGGAGTTGCGGAAGGAGATCGCGGAGCGACACCGCGTCGAACGGGCCCTCGCTCGCGAGCGCGACCTGTTGCACATCCTGATGGACACGCTTCCCGATTACATCTACTTCAAGGACCGCGACTCGAGATTCATACGGACCAACCGGTCCCACGCCGCCCTGCTGAGGCTCAAGGACCCGGCCGACGCACGGGGCAAGGATGACTTCGACTTCTTCCCCGAGGTCCTGGCTCGCGACTACTACTCCGACGAGCAGGAGATCATCCAATCGGGCAAGCCGCTGATCGCGAAGGAGGAGCAGGTGCCGCTTCCCACCGGCGGCCTTGCGTGGCTGTCCACGACCAAGGTCGCCATGCGGGATCCCGACGGCCGCGTCACGGGAATCGTGGGCGTCTCGCGAGACATCACCGAACAGAAGAAGGCGGAAGAGGCCCTGAAGAACTCTGAAGCCGTCTACCATTCACTCGTCGAGAACCTGCCGCTCAATGTCTTTCGTCAGGATCTCGATGGCCGGCACACGTTCGCAAACAAGGCCTACTGCGAGTCGCTCGATCGACCGCTCGAAGGGGTCCTGGGCCAGACCGACTTCGACTTCTTCCCCGCGGAGTTGGCCGAGAAGTACCGGCACGACGACATGCGGATCATGGGAGGGCGTGAAGTCTACCGCGACATCGAGCGGCACGTCGGGGCCGCGGGGGAGCAGTTGCACGTCGAGGTCGTCAAGGCACCCGTGTACGACTTCCGGGGCGAGGTCGTGGGGGTCCAGGGGGCCTACTGGGACGTGACCGATCGCGTCCTCGCCCAGGAGCGACTGAAGGAGACGGCCGAGGAGCTCAAGCGATCGAACGAAGAGCTCGAGCGTTTCGCTTCCGTGGCTTCGCATGACCTTCAGGAGCCGCTCCGCAAGATTCAGGCGTTCGGCGATCGATTACAGGCCAAGTGCGGCGACGTTCTCAGCGAGCAGGGGCGCGACTACCTCGAGCGCATGCAGAATGCCGCCGCCCGCATGCGCACGCTCATCAACGATCTGCTCACGTTCTCTCGCGTGACCACGCGAGGCCAGCCGTTCTCCCCGGTCGACTTGGCCCAGGTTGCACGCGAGGTCCTGTCCGACCTGGAGGTGCGCATCGGGCAGACCGGGGCCCGGGTGGACGTGGGCGATTTGCCTACGGTTGACGCCGATTCCACCCAGATGCGACAATTGTTCCAGAACCTGATCGGCAACGCGCTCAAGTTCCAACTCGAGGGCAAGACGCCCCACGTGCAGATCCGGGCGGTGCGGAGAGACGCGGACGCAATGTGGGAGATCACGGTGCAGGACAACGGCATCGGCTTCGACGCCAAGCATGCCGAGCGCATATTCGGCATCTTCCAGCGCCTCCACGGGCGGGGAGAGTACGAAGGGACCGGCATCGGGCTGGCGGTATGTGAGAAGATCATCGCCCGTCACGGCGGTGCCATCGAGGCACGCGGTGTCCCGGGTGAGGGCGCCACCTTCGTCGTGTCGTTGCATGCGAGCCAGAGCACGGGAGCAGAGCAGTCATGAAAGGCGAATCGGACGCGATCACAATCGTCATGGCGGACGATGACGAAGAAGAGAGCATGCTCGTGCGAGAGGCCCTCGACGAAGCACGCCTGGCGAACGACCTGCACACCGTCTCCGACGGTGAAGAACTGATGGACTACCTGCATCGACGCGGCGACTACGCGGATCCGGCCACGTCGCCGCGCCCGGGGGTCATCCTGCTCGACCTCAACATGCCGCGCAAAGATGGCCGCGAAGCACTGTTCGAAATCAAGGAGGACCCCGATCTCAAGTCCATCCCCGTCGTTGTCCTCACCTCCTCGAAGGCCGAGGAAGACATCGCGTGCAGCTACCTGACCGGAGCGAACACCTACATCACCAAGCCCGTGACGTTCGAGAAGATGGTCGAGGTCATGAAAGCGATCGGTCGATACTGGTTCAAGATCGTCGAGCTGCCGTCCGGGGAATCTTAGCAATGGGGACCATTGTGACCGCGAAGAGGCCCCGCACAGGAGATCGGCCGTCATGAAGAAGCAGAAGAAGCGCATCACGATCCTCATGGCCGACGACGATCCTGAGGACAGCATGCTCACCAGGGATGCCTGGGAGGAAGCGCGGCTGGCCAACGACCTGCGCTTCGTCGGGGACGGCGAAGAGCTGATGGACTACCTGTATCGACGGGGAGACTACACCGACCCCCGGAAGTCCCCGGCGCCGGGGCTGATTCTGCTCGACCTCAACATGCCCAAGAAGGACGGACGAGAGGCGCTCGAAGAGATCAAGGCGGACCCCAAGCTGCGCGCGATTCCCGTGATCGTGCTGACCACGTCGAAGGCGGATGAAGACATCATTCGCAGCTACGGCACCGGGGCCAGCTCGTACATCACCAAACCGGTGACGTTCGAGAAGCTGGTGGAGATCATGAAGATCATCGGCCGCTACTGGTTCGAGATCGTCGAACTACCGAGGTGAAAAGCATGGCTGCCGCACGCAAGCATCAGTGGAGACTCCTGCTCGTCGAGGACGATCGGGACGACTACGTCCTGTTGCGAGATCTCGTGGGCGAGATCGGTACGTCCTGTTGTCTCGAGTGGACACCGAAGTACGGGGCCGCATTGCAGGAGATGATTCGCAACCGGCACCATGCCTACCTGGTCGACTATCGGCTCGGAGAGCACGACGGCGTCGAGCTGATGCGCGAGGCCGCGACCCGCGGGTGCCGCAACCCGATGATCCTCCTGACCGGGCAGGGCGATCTGTCCGTCGATCTCAAGGCGATGGAGGCCGGGGCCGTCGACTACCTCGAGAAGGGTCGACTCGACGCGGCTCTGCTGGAACGCTCACTTCGCTACGCCATCGAGCGCAAGCGGGCTGAGGTCACGCTGGCCAAGCGAGCTCAGCAGCTTGCCAAGTCCAATGCTACGGTCAAGGAGTTCGCCGACGTCGCCTCCGAAGACCTTCAACAGCCGTTGGAAACGCTTGCCGAGACCCTGCAGCAGTTTCAGAAGCAGTACGAGGGCAAGCTCGACCCGGATGCCGATGCGTCCATCGCCCGCGCCCTGAAGGCAACGGAGACGATGAAAGAGCTGATCGACGAACTCGCCATGTTCTCCCGGGCCGCAACCGAGGATTGACTCCGGAACGTCGGTGTCCGGCTTCTACTCCCCTGCCTTCTCCAGTTCCACGTCGAGCCCTTTGCTGTCGGGCATGCCGGTGCCGTGGGTCTCGGCGCCCATGAGCTGGCTGGTGGCCGGCCCGTAGGGCATGAAGAGCAGGCCCGAGGGCAGAGCGTCGGGCTTGGCCGCGGCGCACGCAACGACGATCGACCCCTGCTCGGTGCTGAGCCGGACGCGATCGCCCGCGCTGAGGTCGAGGCGCGTCATGTCGTCGGGGTTCATGATCAGCGTGGTGGTCTCGGTCTTGTACTCCTCGGTGTACTTCCCCTGGTTGAGGGCGGTGCCCTGCTTGGCGGTCCGGCCGGGGATCAGTACGAACGTTTCAGACATGGGTGGTTGCTCCGACAGGGAGGGGTTCCGTAACGCGGCGACACGCCGCAAACACCTCGCGGGCGCGATACAGCAGGGCCTCTCGGCAGGCGGCAACATCCTCGGCCGTCGCGAATACCGTGAGGATAGGGTGCCCCTTGCGGATTGTCTGCCCGGCGTGCGGGATGTCGGCCACCGATGGGAGTTCGGTCACACCGCAACGCTCCACGTCGCCCGTCAGATCGGGCGGGATCAGATCGTACGGGGCGTAGAGAACGGCCTTGCCGACCAACGATTTCAAATCTCGGATCTCAGATCCAGGATTGCGGATTGCAGATCCCGGATACTGCGCGTCAAGGGCAGGTTGCGGATTCGGCTGTGCGCCCGCAAACGCAGTGCTGTGCAGAGCGAGCGCACGCACGCCCGTCGCGTGCTCGATCACCTCGACCGACGCCGTGTACCTCGGGTTGACTTCGACCGGCCACGGAATGCCGTCGCGGAGGACGCAATCCACACCGAACAGGCCGCGGAGTCGGAAGCGCTCCGTAAGCGCGCGGCCCACTGCGGCGAAACGCGCGTGCACGTCGGCATCCAGCGGGAGGGGGCCGACGCTGCCGCAGAAGGCGAACGGCTCGGCGCCCAAGGCGGTCTCGCCGACAAGTTGGCGTGTGACGCCCAGCAACTCGGCCGACGCACCGTCGCCGACGAAGACGGCTGCACACGACGGGCCGTCGATGCGTTGCTGGTAGTAGACGTCGGTCGGGCACATGGCGGTTGGCGCGGTCGCGGCATCATCTGTCGGCGGTCGATCCACGGACGGCACGATGCCCGTGCCGTTGGCGCCGTGAACCGGCTTCATCAGCCAGGTGCCGGCGGCGGGCGGGCCGGTGGCGCTCTTGCGGCACTCGGGGTGGGGCAGATCGGCATCGGCGAGGCACCGGCTGACCTGAGCCGGGTCTCGTACGGCCGCGAGCGTCGCGCCGTCGTTACCCCACAACGGCCGGCGGGTAGCGAGCCGGTCCACCAACGCGGGGTGGTTCTCGATCGCGCCCGTGTACATCCACGGGCCCGGCGGGAAGGCATCGACGACCTCGGAGAAGGCTTGGGGGTATCTGTCCGCCGGGACGACAGTTGCGCGACAGCGGGCGGACAGGTCCGCGTCGGCGAACAGGTCCGCGCACATGGGTGCCAGACCCGCTCGCAAAGCCGAGAAGGCCGCGGCACGCACACTGGCCCCGACGATCAGAAGGGGTTGGCTGGAGGGATCAGGCCCGGACACGATTGACGGCTTTCCTCGTGGAAGATAGAGTCCCTCCGGCGCCGCGGTGCCGGCGCGGGTACGTGACCAACCGTTTCTCGAACTGGCGAGCAGCTCGATTGCCCGAGCCGCCGGACTCGTCCGGAGTCGGAGCGCAACCGAGCGCATCACGGAGGTCAGTGCGCCCCGCGCGGCGTGGCAACCGCGGTTCGGGTCGGATCAAGTTATCATCGTTGAAAGGAGAACGCAAAATGTCCATGTTCATCGGCGAAGCACTGGTGGGCGACGGCAACGAGATCG
>CAYMME010000148.1:0-17626 GCA_964391465.1 uncultured Planctomycetales bacterium | reverse complement strand
AGATAGCAGGCCTGCCGTTGGGCCTTTTCATGTCCCCGCTAATCCGTGAAGAACCCCTTTTATCATACCACTCGAATCAGGCGAGGCAACTTCCCTTTGTGCCATTCCCTGCCTCGGCATGCGGTCGGCTCTACAGAGGCTCGGGCAACCCCGGTGCGGGCCACCCATTGCGCCCACGCCTGTTGACGGATGCCCTTTCGGAGCCCGGGATTACGCACTCGCGAGCTGGGCTCATCGTCGGCCCGCGGGTGTGCTATCATGGCGCAGATGCGACCGGCGATTGTCCTAGTTTCCGGTGGGTTGGACAGCGCGACGACGCTGGCCATGGCGCGGGCGGACGGGTTTGCCTGTCATGCGCTCTCGTTTCGGTACGGGCAGCGGCACGGGCTGGAGATCGCGGCGGCCGTGCGCGTGGCCGAGGCGTTGGGGGCGGTCGAGCATTGCATCGTCGACATCGATCTGCGGCAGTTCGGGCGGTCGGCGTTGACCGACACGATTGACGTACCGAAAGACCGCTCGGTCGAGGCGATGGCCGACGGCATTCCAGTGACTTACGTCCCGGCCCGCAACACCGTCTTCCTGGCCCACGCGCTGGCGTTCGCGGAGGTGCGCGAGGCGGGTGACATCTTCGTCGGCGTGAACGCGGTCGACTACTCCGGGTATCCGGACTGCCGGCCCGCGTTCATCGAGGCGTTCGAGCGGCTGGCGAACCTGGCCACCAAGGCCGGCGTCGAAGGTCGGCGCATGACCGTCCACGCCCCCTTGATCGAGCTGACCAAGGCGGAAATCATACGCAAGGGCACGGCCCTGGGCGTGGACTACGCCCTGACGCATAGCTGCTACGACCCGGCCGGCGACGGGCGCGCGTGCGGACGTTGCGACAGTTGCCGCCTGCGGCTCGCCGGGTTCGAGCAGGCGGGATTGAAGGACCCGGTGGCGTACGCCTTGTGAGAACAGCAGGGAACGGGGGAGAGGTGAGAAGTTCGAAGTGAGAAGTGAGAAGGGTGCGAACGTGTGAAGAGCGCGGAGCGTCTTGCGGCGACCCGTAGGGGAGCGTGTACGCAATGTCCAGCGACACGTTGATGGTCAACGAGATCTTTCACTCGATCCAGGGTGAGGGTACGCATGCGGGTCGACCGTGTTCGTTCGTGCGGCTGACCGGCTGCCACCTGCGCTGCGGGTACTGCGATACCGAGTACGCGTTCTACGAAGGTCAGCGGATGACGCTGGACGAGATCGTCGACCAGGTGCACGCGATCGGATGCGAACTGGTCGAGATTACCGGTGGCGAGCCGCTGTTGCAGCCGAACGTGCATCCGCTGATGAGCCGGTTGTGCGAGGCCGGGCACGCCGTGTTGCTCGAGACCTCCGGGGCGCGTGACATCTCCGCTGTCGACCCGCGCGTGATTCGGATCATGGATCTGAAGACGCCGTCATCGGGCGAGTGCGGGCGGAACTGCCTGGACAACATCCGCCTGCTCCGTCCCACCGATGAGGTCAAGTTCGTAATCGCCACGCACGACGACTACGAATGGTCGCGCGACGTGATCGAACGCTTCGACTTGACCCGACGCTGCGCAGTGCTCGTCGGGCCCGTGCACAGTGATCTCGAGCCGGACGTGCTGGCCGGCTGGGTGCTGGCCGACCGGCTTGCGGTGCGGCTGCAGCTTCAATTGCACAAGTACATCTGGTCGCCCGAGACCCGAGGAGTGTAGGGGCTATGCGTGTCCGACTGAGCAAGACATTCCGCTTCGAGGCAGCCCACGACCTGCCCACGTTCCCCGAGGGTCACAAGTGTCGTCGTCTCCACGGCCACAGCTTCGTTGTCGACGTCATCGTGGAGGGCGAGGTCGACGAGGCGGAAGGCTATCTGATCGACTACGGCGAGATCGGTGATGCCTGCGAGCCGGTGCGCAAGCAGCTCGACCACTACTACCTCAACGAGATCGAGGGATTGTCCAACCCGACGGCCGAGAACCTCGCCCGCTGGATCTGGCAGCGGCTCCAACCGAAGCTACCCGTCCTGGCCGAGATCGTCGTCCGCGAGACCTGCACCACGGCGTGCCATTACCGCGGCGAATGAAATCGTGTAGGATGCCGCGCGTGAGAGACGGCGAATCCCTCTGTGCGGAGTACGATTGATGAAGATCCACGAGTACCAGGCGCGTGAGCTGCTGGCGAAGGCGGGGGTGCCGGTGCCGGCGGGTGATGTGGTGGAGACGGCGGGGGCGGCTCGGGCGGCCCACGAGAGGATGGGCGGCCGCGTGGTGGTCAAGGCCCAGGTCTTCGCCGGCGGCCGCGGCAAGGCCGGGTTCGTCAAGCTCTGCGGCTCTCCGAAAGAGACCGAAGAGGCGGCCGACTTCATGCTCACCAACCGCATGGTCTCGAAGCAAACCGGTCCGGACGGGATCGCGGTCAAGAAGCTGCTGATCGTGGCGGCCTTGGACATCGCCAAGGAGTACTACGTCGGCATGGTCGTCGACCGCGCGCGGCGGTGCCCGGTCATGATGGTCTCGACCGAAGGCGGCGTCGAGATCGAGGAGGTCGCGGCCCGCAACCCGGACGCGATCATCAAGGAGTGGATCCACCCGCACCTGGGCCTGCAACCGTTTCAGGCCGGGCGGCTGGCGTACGCACTGGGCTTCAACGACAAGGAGACGCTCAAGGCGGCCCGCAAGGTGCTCGGCGGGCTGGCCAACGTGTTCACCAAGTACGACGCCAGCCTGGCCGAGATCAACCCGCTCGTCATGACTGCTGAAGGCGAACTGCTCGCCATCGACGCGAAGTGCAACATCGATGACAACGCCGTGTTTCGCCACAAGGACGTGCAGGAGATGTTCGACGCGTCGGAGGAGAACCCCAACGAGCTGCGGGCCAAGGAGTTCGACCTTTCCTACATCGCCCTCGACGGCAACATCGGATGCCTGGTCAACGGAGCGGGGCTGGCCATGGCTACGATGGACCTGATCAAGCTGCACGGCGGCGAGCCGGCCAACTTCCTCGACGTGGGCGGTTCGGTGACGACCGAGGCGGCGACCGAGGCGTTTCGGATCATTCTGGCCGATGATCGGGTCGAGGGTGTGCTGGTCAACATCTTCGGCGGCATTGCCCGTTGTGACACGATCGCCGAAGCGCTGATCGCAGCCGCGAAGGACGTGGGGTTCAAGGTGCCCGTGGTCGTGCGGCTCGAAGGCACAAACGTAGAGAAGGCCCGCAAGATGCTCGAAGAGGCGGCCGTCGAACGCCTGATCACGGCGGCCGACCTCACGGACGCTGCCAAGAAGGTCGCGGCCGCCGTCCAGGCTGCCTGACGCGGCTCACACGTCCACGGTTTCCAGGTCCTGCTCGATTTCGTCGAGCGTGGCGTGGGCTTGCTCGTTGTCGCGGTGGCGGGCAAGCTCACCCGTCAACTGCTTCACCCGTGACTTGAGGGCTTCATTCTCACTCCGTGCGCGGGCCAGATCGCCCCGAGCTTCTGTTGCGGTCTGGGTCTGGTCCTGACTCTCCTGCTCGAGCGTATGAACCCGCGCCACCACTCGAGCGACTTTGTCCCTGATCACTTTCAGCCGGTCGATGAGTTGCTCGCGGGGGATGCCGCCGTCGGGCGGCGTGGCAGCGGCGTCAGCGTCCGCATCCGGCGTCGGCTCCGTTGCAGCAGTCGACTCAGGCTCGACCGAGTCGGTGGGGCTCTCCTCGGCGGTTGGAGCAGCGTCGGTGTCCGGTTGCGGCTCGGTTTCCTCAATTGCACCATCCGCCTCGGTCACGGCAGCCTCGTTCGGATCTGCGTTACCGGTGGGGTCGACGTCCGCTTCGGGTTGCGGCGTAAGGTCATCGTCTGCCGTGACCGTCTCGGTCGTCTCGACGGCCTCGTCCATGTCCGATACAGGATCCGCCTCCGGCTCGGCCGCAGGCGTTTCGTCGGGCTCGACGAGCGAGGCCACCTCCTCCGCCGCGGGTGTCTCTTCGCTTGGGTTCGGGGCGTCGCTCACGTCGCCCTGTGTGGTGGCAACTACCTCGTCAGCGCACTCGGCAAGTGCCGACGCGGCTTCAAGCGCTTCGGCGATTGCCTCGTCAGCGGCCTCGAGGGCGGCGTCAGCGGTTGCGGCATCGTCAAGAACGGCCGTGGTCGGATCTGTGTCGGCACTCATTGCATCTCTCCCGGCTTGCCCTAGATGTCGTCATGAGGACCCGCATGACAATCAGACAGCAGCAGCATCGGCATCAGGGCGAGGCAACTCCAATTGCTGCATCCGCTCGTCGTGCGGAGGGCGTTATCGGAACCCTGTTGCTGGCCGAGTCTGTCGTCTTGCGTTACGGTGTCCTGCATGAGCCATCTCATCGCCTGCCGTATGGCCACGTATCGGGATTGCCAGGACACGGCCTGGACGCACCTTCCCGAGGTCGGCATCCACCATCTGGAGACCTGGCTGCCCGCGCCCGACGCGGTCGACACGCTCCGCCGCAAGCTCGACGACAGCGGCCTGGCGTTGGTCATGCTGGACGGCAAGTGCGACATCACCGCCGCCGGCCACGCAGAGGTGCTGGCTTCGCAACTCGACATCTGTGCCGGCTTGCGCTGCCCGGTCTATTTCCTGTCGGTCAAGGCCGGAGCGATGGATCGGGGCGAGGTCCATGCGCGACTGCGCCGTCTCGGCGACGAGGCCGACCGCCGCGATCTGACCGTCGTCCTCGAAACGCATCCGGATCTGCTGACCAACGCCCGGCTCGCTCGGCAGACCATCACGGCCGTGGACCATCCTCGGGTGCGGATCAACTTCGATCCGGCCAACATCTGCTACTACAACGAGGGGCTCGATCCCGTAGCGGAACTGCGGCAGGTGGTCGAATTCGTACACTCCGTCCACCTGAAGGACTCGACCGGCCGGGCGGGCGAGTGGAACTTCCCCCCGCTCGGGGCCGGCGTCGTCGACTTCCCCGCCATGTTCGCGGCGCTCGACGAGGCCGGCTTCACCGGCCCCTGCTCGATGGAACTCGAGGGCGTCGACCGCAAGAAGCAGTCGGCCGCGGAGGTGAAGCAGGAGGTCGAGGCGTCCGTTGCCTATCTGAGGCAAATCGGTGCTATGCTCTGATGCCGCAACGGGTTACATCGCGCAATTGACACCCCTCCCACCCTGTTTCTACAATGTGCGATCTTCTTGAAGCGAGTGGAACCTTGCACACAGTCTCATCACTGGCCGAGCATCTGCGGGAGTCCGGCTTCCCATGCGAAGTGGACGGGGACGACTCCGTCGCCATCCACGCCGTGAACACCCTCGAGGATGCCGGCTCGGGCGAGATCTCATTCCTGGCCAACCCGAAATACGCCGCCGCCCTCCGGAGCACGCGGGCGTCGGCGGTGGTCGTGCCCGCCGATTGCGACGACGCTCCGGGTACGGCCATCCGAGCGAAGGATCCCTACGCCGCCATCACCGCCGTCATCGTGAGAGTGCATGGTGCCCGGCAGCACCCACGGTTCGGGTCCTGCGACCGCGCCAACATTGCGTCCACGGCCCGCGTCGGCGAGGGTGCCAACATCGCGCCGGGGGCGACCATTGCCGACAACGTGATCATCGGGAATCGCGCGACGGTCTACCCCGGCTGCTACGTCGCCTCCGACTGCCGGCTCGGCGACGATGTCGTGCTGTTCCCCAACGTGGTGCTCTACGAGAACACAGTGCTCGGCCACCGCGTCGTCATCCACGCGGGGACGGTCATTGGCGAGGACGGCCTCGGCTACGCCCCGGTCAACGGGAAATGGGTCAAGATTCCACAGGTTGGGTACGTCGAAGTCGGTGCCGACGTCGAAGTCGGGTCGAACTGTTCGATTGACCGGGCCACGCTGGGCCGGACACTCATTGGACGCGGCACGAAGTTCTCCAACCTGATTGCCATCGGGCACGGCGCCAAGATCGGTGAGGACTGCCTGTTTGTGGCCCAGGTGGGTCTCGCGGGATCGGTGACCGTGGGCCGGCATGTGACCATGGCGGGTCAGGCCGGCGTCGTCGGGCATGTCACCATCGGCGACCATGCCACGGTGGGGGCCAAGGCCGGGGTCAAGAACGACATACCCGGCGGCATCACCGTGCTGGGTCAGCCGGCCGTGCCCATTGCCGAGTGCAAGCGACAACTCGCGGTCGTGCAACAGCTTCCGGCTCTGAAGAAGCGGGTCCGCACGCTCGAGCGCGAACTCGCCAGTCTCCGCGACATTCTCGAGACATGTCCCGCCGACTCGGACTGATCGCCGGCGCCGGCCGGTTCCCGTTCCTCGTGGCCGAAGGCGCCAGGCGCGCCGGCTGTGAAACCGTGATCATCGGGCTGCGCGGCTTGGCTTCGCCCGACCTGGAGTCCGTGGCCGATCGGTTCTACTGGTCCGGCGTCGTTCGGCTCGGGCGCTGGCTTCGGATCTTCCGCAAAGAGGGCGTGTCGCGGGCGATCATGGCCGGCTCGGTGCAGAAATCCGAGATGTACGGGCACTTTCGCCTCTTGCGTTACCTTCCAGATTGGACCAGTATCAAGCTCTGGTTCTTTACCGTCGACGACCGGCGGAATGACACGTTGCTCCGCGCGGCGGCCGACGTGATGGCGGATCGAGGGGTCACCTTGGAGAACTCGGTAGCCTACTGCCCTGAGGCGCTGGCCCGCGAAGGCGTGCTCACGAAGACGCAGCCCTCGGACGAGCAGCGACGCGACTTCGACTTTGGCTGGCGCATCGCCAAGGAACTCGGCCGCCTCGACATCGGCCAGTCGGTTGCGGTCAAGGAGCAGGAGATCATCGCCGTCGAGGCCATCGAGGGGACCGACGCGATGATTCACCGGGCAGGGCAGCTCTGTCGGCACGGCGGCTGGACACTGGTGAAAACGGCCAAGCCCGACCAGGACATGCGCTTCGACGTGCCCACGGTCGGCCCGGAGACAATCGAGAATCTCCACGCCAACGGTGCGAATGCCCTTGTCGTCGAGGCGGGCAAGACGCTCGTCGTCGATGCCGAGAAGCTCATCGCCCTCGCCGATCGACGTCGCATGGTGGTCGTGGGTAGGACGGAATGATGGGGAGATTGACTGCGGATTGCGGATTGCGGATTGCGGATTCAGCGCGTGCGCTGTCTCGCGCGCAGGGTGCCCCATCCTCGACGGCTGTTTGTCGAGGGTGGGGGACGGAAACGCTACACGTCGTGGCGCTGGTTTGTGCGATGGCGCTTACAGGTTGTGCCGACACGCCCGATCTCGCCACGCAACCGTCCGTCGAACCGCCCCGGGCGCCGGCTTCCGTGCCGGCGACGAAGCCCGCGCCGCCACCCCCGCCTGTCGCCACGCAGCCTGTGCCTGAGAAGACTGTTACGACGCAACCGTCGCGGGAGCCGACCGCGGCCACGAAACCGAGCCTCAAGCCCATCGTCGTTTCCGAGGATGGCCTGATCGTGGAAGGTCAGTTCTCCGAGCCCGGGCGGCTCGAGGTTGGATGGATCGAGATTATCGAGCTGATCGACGCGGGCAAACCCGGTGCAATCACTGCTCGACAGAAGCTGCCTCGCAGCCTCATCTTCGACACCCAGAACGTCAAGCGCCTGCGCATCGACTTCCGCAAGAGCAAGCTCTCTCCCGCGAAGACGATCATCATTCGCCCGGACGGAGGCCGGGGAATCGAAGTCTCACAGAAACGCGGACGAGTTCTCTTCTTCGAGCGCTCGCAGACCGGACGGTGGGGCATCGACCGCGGACCGAAGAAACGCTGATCGGTCACCCCCGACACCCAGCGAGCCGATACCCAGCGAGCCGGGCGGTCCTCCGCCCGGACTCACGCCGCCGCCCGTTGCCTTTCGATGTACGAATGGGCGTTCCTGAAATAGGTCTCTACCCTTACAGCTCTGCACGACCCGCCTTCGGACCACCATGGGCCCCCGTCCAGACGCTCCCACATCTCATTCAGCGACTGTGTGAGCCATCGCTTGAGTAACGCCCGGATTTGCTTGCCGTGAGCGGATCGCGGTGCCTCGCAAAGTACATGGACGTGGTCGGGACCCGCGGCGCACGTGTGGCACCGCCAACCACCGCGTTCACAGTGCTCGGGGACACGAAGCTCGATGAACCGTCGTTGCTCGAGCGTGAGCGTGACGATGCGGAAGCGCAAACGCTGGCGCGCGGCGGCGTGGCGAGCCACGTCTGGACCGATGAACGGTTGTCCGGGCCGATTCTGTGTGCGCACTACGGTTGGGCGATCTCCACCATGGAGTCGTGTTCCGTAGGTTCCGAACGTGATGTGCCAGTTCGTGCAGTTTGAGTCCACTACGTGCATGGTCAGGGTTGTACGTTCACTCTCGTCGGCTCGGAAGGAATTGCAGAACGGATCTGAACGCGTCCGGGCCGAGGACGGCCCGGCTCACTGACGACACGCGAACGGACACCTCCCGGTGCTTGTCATCCGGTTGCAGCGGTCGCGAGAAACGGCAGTCCGTTCGGCATGACGACCGCCAACAGCAGCGTCGTGGCGAAGCCGATGACGCCCATCACCACGAGCAGAACCGTCCAGGTCTTCAGCGTCTCGACCTCGGTGAAGCCGGACATCTGACATACGACCCAGAATCCCGAGTCGTTCATCCAGGAGCCGATCTTCGAGCCGCATCCCAGGGCCATCACCACGTAGACCGGGTGGTAGCCCAAGTCCTGCGTCTCGGGCAGCATCGCTGCCATCATCGACGCGGTGGTCACGATCGAGACCGTCCCCGAGCCCTGGGCGATCTTGAACACGGCCGCAATGGCAAACGCAAGGAACAGCCACACCAGGTTCGCTTGCTGCGCCGAGTCGCTGAATCGGCGCTGGATTTCGTCGCCGACGCCCGCTTCCTTGAGCATGCCGCCAAAAGCGCCGCCGGCGGCCGTGATCAAGATGATGACCCCCGCCGAGGCGATTGCCGGCTGTAGGGTGCTTCCGAGTTCTTTCATGCTCAGGTGCTTGTGCGACGTGAGCATCCACATGGCCAGCACGGCCGACAGAAACAAGGCCAGGTTCGGGTTGCCGAGCATCTCCGCAAACCGAACCGGGTCTGCGTACGGCACCTCATTCACATGGAGCGTACCCTTTTCGACGTTGACCCTGTACGTCAGACCGTCCGACCGGATGCGCCAACCGCCCTTCTTGTTCTGGCTCGCGAAGGACTTTGCTCCCTGCGCGGTGAGGCGATCCTCGTGTTTCTGGAGCACGTCTCGCACATCCTCGGGAATGGTCGCCGCCTGGGAATCCGCGCGCCATTGATCGCGCACGGCGATGCTGAACCGCTCCGTTTCTCCGGCCTTGGAAACCGCGGACAGGATGGTGTTGGCGGTAATCAGCAGCACCGGCAGGACGATGGGCGCCAAGGACAACCAGAGCGGTGGCAGATCGCGCACCGACCGGCGCGAGAGTGCCTCGAGTTCCTCGAGCGACACGTCGGCTGTCTCGCGTAGCGGGATGTCCATTCTCGGGGCAATGAGCTTTCCGCAGAGGGTCAGTGCCCCGAGCGAGGCGACGAGAGCCACGACCATTCCCACAAGAATGACGACGCCGATATCCACGCCGAGGCTTTCACCGGCTGCGATCGGCCCCGGCGTGGGCGGAACAAGCGAGTGGGTGGCCGCACCTCCTGCGCCGATGGCCATGATGTAGATGACATAGTCCCGGCCGGTGCGCATTCGCATGGCCTTGGCCAGCGGGACCATCAGATAGAACACGGTGTCGAAGAACACAGGGATCGACAGCACGTATCCGGACGAGAGCATGGCCAGAGGGGCGCGCTTCACACCGAGCAGGGCCAGAAACCCGCGCACGATCCGATCTGCCGCCCCGGAGTCCATGAGGCATTTGCCGATGATCGCGGCCAGGGCGATGACGATCCCGATCTTGCCCGCGACGATGCCGAACGTCTCTGCGGCCTTGGCAATCTTCTGCTCGATGGGGATCTGTCCGCCGAGTATGCCCACCAGCATCGCGGCCATGATCAAGGCCACGAATGCGTTGACGCGGACGACGAGAATCATGCCCAGAACGGTCACGATGCCGATCAGAAGGATCCACAGCGGGTTGATGTCCAACGGGACCTCCTTTCGATTGTCCGAGTGTGACGGGAGATGCAGATCATGCACGAGTCGGGGCCAGAACTCAACCGGTGTGCACACCGGAACGGCTGCATGCGTCCATGACGCGTCCGACGGTCCACTCTTTCGCACGCGCGGGTGGGGGACGGTTCGTCACGATTCGCGTCAGTCCCCCACCCTTGCCCCGCCTGCGGCGGACCAAGGACGGGGCACCCGCGCGGTTCCTATCTTCCGTCGGTGGTTCGGGGTACCCTGCGACTCTGACATCCCGGCGATTCCGGTCGGTCGGTTCCTTGGGAAGCGCGGTTCGAGGAGGTTGCACGATGAGTACGAAGTCCACCAGAAGAACGTTTCTCGGCGCGACCGCGCCGGCCGCAGTCGGCGCGGGCTTGGTCGGCGCCCGGGCCCTCGCGGCGGCCGGTCCGTCGCAGCCCGGGCCGAACGATACGATTGCCATGGGGTTGATCGGTTGCGGCGGCCGGGGCCGGGGTGTGATGGCCGCGTTTCAGAAGCTGCCCGGTGTGCGGATTGCCGGCATCTGCGACGTACACCGCGACCGGCTCGCCCTGGCCGAGAAGCAGACTCAAGGGAAGGCCAAGTCGTATCACGACTATCGCAAGCTGCTTGAGGACAAGTCGATCGACGCCGTGATCGTGGCCACGAACGGCCACTGGCACGTGTTGCCGACGATCGATGCGTGCGCGGCGGGTAAGGACGTCTACGTCGAGAAACCGCTCAGCACGTCCATCGGGGAAGGACGGGCGGCGGTCAATGCGGCGCGCAAGCACAACCGCATCGTGCAGATCGGCACGCAGCAGCGGAGCTGGGAGCACTACAAGCAGGCCGTCGAGGTCGTTCAGTCCGGTGCGCTGGGCGACATCTCGCACGTTCACGTGTGGGACATGGAGAACCAGTTCCCCGGGATCGGCTCGCCGCCCGACGGCCGTTCGCCCGCCGTGTTCGATTGGGATTTCTGGCTCGGCCCGTCGCCGAAGGTTCCCTATAACCCGAACCGCTTCATTCACCACTACTGGTTCTTCGACTACGCCGGTGCGTGGCAAGTCGATTGGGCCGTCCATCACTACGACATCGTGCACTGGGCGATGGGGATGGACACGCCGATCGCGGCCACGGGCGCCGGAGGTCATTTCGCGTTCCCGAAGGAGAAGGACAATCGCGAGTGGCCGGACACCTTCAACGGAAGCTGCGAGTACCCGCCGTGCCCGGTGGCCAAGAACGGTTTCATGATGACCTACACGTTCCGCGGCGGCTGCAACGATCCCATCGACGGACGGCACCACGCCAAGGCGTTCTACGGGACCAACGCGATGCTGTCGTTGAATCGTAACGGCTTCGAGGTTCGCCCGCAGGAGCGGCGGGGCAAGAAGCAGGCGAAAGCAATGACCGTGGGCAAGTCGCGCGAGAACCACCAGGAAGTGTTCCTCGAGCACCTGCGCGCACGGACGCGTCCCGCTGCCGACGTGGAGACTGGACATCGCTCGACGAATCCGGGACACCTGATGAACATCGCGTGGCGCGTCGGACGACGAATCCGGTGGGACCCGAAGACCGAGCACGTGATCGACGACCCGGCCGCGGATGCGTTGGTGACCAAGAAGTACCGCAAGCCGTGGTCGCTGCCGAGCTGAGTGTCGGCATTTGCGCAGAAGGGGTGACGGAACCGAGACGCGCCCGTGAGGAAGCGTGCCGGGTGGGGGACGGACCGTGTACGTTCCGCCTCAGTCCCCCACCCTAGTCTCGCCTTCGGCAAGCCAAGGATGGGGCACCCGTTCCCCCCCCCCGATTGTACACGGGAGCCGGGTACGGTACGCTTAGCGTATGGGGCCGCGCGGCCTGGAAGGAGTGATGCAATGCGTCATGTGCGTACGGGTTTGGTCGCGATGGCAGTGCTGGCCTGTCTCGTTCATACCGCACCTGCCGCTGACACTCCCCCTCGACCCGGCAAACCCAACGTGCTCACATTCCCGGCTCAGGAAACGAAGTTCGTTCGCTTCGTGATCTTGGCCGCCAACGACCTGGGCGAGCCATGCATCGACGAGCTGGAGGTGTACGGTTCCGACGGCGAGCGCAACCTGGCCCTGGGTCAGGGGGGGGGTAAGGCCACCGCATCATCGTGCCTGCCCGGCTATGCGATCCACCAGATCGCGCACCTCAACGACGGCCGGTACGGCAACGACCACAGTTGGATTGCGGCGGGGCCGGGTGAGGAGTGGGCCCAAATCGAGCTGCCCCAGGAGATGCAGGTGTCGCGCGTGGTGTTCTCGCGCGATCGCAAAGGGGGCTTTCGCGATCGCGTGCCGGCCCGGTTCGAGATACGGCTTTCGACGGACGGTGAGACGTGGAAGACGGTCAAGAAGACGTGCGCCCCGGTGGCGAAACCGCGCGGCCCTGCCCGTGCCCCGAGACTTCCCGGCCCGCCGGCTCCACCCGAAGCCGCGCGGCGCGAGATGGACGGCGGCGCGGGGCTCCGCTACGCGTTCCTCGGCGAGGAGCATGCGTGGCTCAAGACGTACGGACGGGCTGACCTGAGCCCGCGCCTCGTGCCCTACAACGGACGCGTGAGGGAATACCCCCGCCACGTTGGAGACGACCTGCTGCCGCTTCCGCCGTTGTCCTCCGAGCCGACGATGGACGGCAACCTTGACGATGTCTGCTGGAAGACGGCGTCGCGCGGCGCGGTCCGCGTCGCCTTCCCGTACGACTTCGCGTCGGGCCCGCTGGTGGAGCACGACCTGACCGTCGGGTGGCGCGGCCAGGCCCTGTGCCTGGCGCTGCGCACGGATCGGTTGCTGAGCCGCCATGTGGCCGTGGTGTCCGGCGCCGACTGGCAGGGCTGCGGGGTGGTGGTTCACGCGAAGGACGGCTTGGTCTTCAACACGTACGACCGAGGCGGCAAGCTGACCAAGAGCACGCCGATTGAGGGTGCGTTCGATTCCACGCTCACGCGCTTCGAGATGCGTCTGCCGCTGGCCTGGTTTCCGCACTGCAAGGAGAGCGGATTGCGTGTCGGCCTCGGCATGGGGGGCAAGCACACACCCAGCCACGGTCGGCCGATTGAGTTTGCGTTCTCACCGTTGGCCGTTGCTCAGCAAGGTCCATGTGTGGCTGGTGTGTTTCAGGTGAAGCTCTCAGTTCCTTCCGGTGCGGATGCGGTCAACGTCCGAGGTAATGCTCCGGACGTGAAGGACGGGCTTACGCTGAAGCCGGGGGAAGCCAGGACGATTGCGGTTCCGGCGACACCCGGGCCAATCGGGCCGGAAAACGAACTGACTTTGCGCGTCGGTGATGACGATCTCTACGTCTTGCACCTGTTCCGCTACGATCCGCTCGTGCGGGCCCTGCACCTGATGGGGGAGCTTGTCGATCGCTTGGCGGCCAAAGGGCTCGATGTCGGGACGGAGCGTGGCGAACTGGCGAAGCTCCGCTCGCGACATGAAGAGCTTGCGTCCCTTGCTGCGCCAGACCGCCCCGCCGAGCGCGAGACCCTCTTCGCGGTCCGCTCGGCCAAGCGGCGGTTGTTCCTGCGTGAGCCGGACCTGGCTCCGCTGGAGAGGCTACTGTTCGTGAAGCGACGTCCCTTCCAGCCGTCGCACAATTACAGCGTCAACCTGGACGCTCCCTACCGGCCCGGCGGCGCTGTCTGTGTGGTCGACATCCCTCACCGCGAGGGTCGGCTCCAGCCAGACAAGAGCAAGGTCACGACGCTATTCGAAGCGAAGGACGGCATCGCCCGGAACCCGATGGCGGACTTCGATCTCAGCCGCATCTACTTTGCGTACCGCCCCGCGCAGGACGGCTACTACGACATCTACCGCATGAACGTCGACGGCAGCGATCTGGAGCGGATCACCGACGGGCCGTTTCACGACTACTGGCCGTGCCCGCTGCCCGACGGCGGGCTTGCGTTCATCACCACGCGCTGCAAGATGCGCTTCATCTGCTGGCGTCCGCAGGCGGCGATTCTCTTCCGCATGAACCCCGACGGGTCCGACATGCGGCCGCTCTCGTACGCCAATCTGAGCGAGTGGGCACCGTCGATGATGGACGACGGCCGCATCATCTGGACGCGATCAGAATACCAGGACAAGGGCGCCGACTTCGGTCACACGCTCTGGGCGATCCGGCCGGACGGTAGCAAGCCCGAACTGGTCTTCGGGAACACGATCATCCAGCCCAACGGCTACGCCAACGGTCGCGAGGTGCCGGGCACGAACGAGATCTGTTGCACAATGATCTCGCACTTCGGTGATCTCAACGGGCCGATTGCCCTCGTGGACATCGACCAGGGCCGGCTGAATCCGCGGGCGATCAAGAGCATCACGCCCGAGGTGCCCTGGCCCGGAATGTGGCCGAAGGAGGAGTGCTTCCGCGACCCGGTGCCGGTGGCCCGCGACTACTTCCTTTGCTCGCACGCGCCGCGAGGGCGGTTTCAGCTCTACGTGGTCGACCGTTTCGGCAACCGTGAGGTTCTGTACGCCGACCCAAGCATATCGAGCATATGCC
This sequence comes from uncultured Planctomycetales bacterium, assembly GCA_964391465.1. Taxonomy (GTDB): domain Bacteria; phylum Planctomycetota; class Phycisphaerae; order UBA1845; family CAYMME01; genus CAYMME01. Next base: position 3,034 of record CAYMME010000148.1, on the reverse strand, counting down.
CCACGATCCTGGCCGTCCGCAAGGCGCCGCCGGTGCTTGCCGGCCGGGCTCCCTCCGACGCCGAGCGTGGCGAGGTGGCGCTGGTGGACGTCTATGAAGGCATCGCCCCCACCATAGAACGCGGGCGGGTCAAGTACATCCGGGTCGTCGAAGAGGTGCGGGCCAATCTCGAGATGCTGACCGACGGCAAGTATCGCGACGATCACCCCGACTTCATGAAGTGGTATGCGTCGCCCGTCGACAAGGTGCGCGGGCCCTCGGGCTGGCCCACGTACGTGGCCAAGGCTCCGTGGGGGATCGTTCCCGTTGAAGCGGACGGCTCGGCCCACTTCTACGTACCGGCGGGCAAGACGCTCTACTTCCAGGCCCTCGACGAGGATTTCAACGAGCTGCAGCGGATGCGCAGCGTCGTCCAGCTCCAGCCCGGCGAGAAACGGAGCTGCATCGGGTGTCACGAGGGGCGCCAGATGGCCCCGCCCGCCCGCCGGCCCGTGCTGGCAATGGCTGAAGGTCCTCGCGAGCTCGACCCGCCGCCTTGGGGCGCCGGACCGTTCTCATACGAGAAGGTGGTCCAGCCGGTGCTCGACTCCAAGTGCGCGGAATGCCACGACGCGAAGGACAAGCAGAGCATCAACCTGACGGGTACGCTGGACGAGGAACGCATCCCTGCGTCCTACCGCACGTTGATCTCGCAAGGCTGGGTGCACTTCGTCGATTGCGGCTGGAACTCCGGCGGTTGCGAGAAGCTCGACCCGCTCACGTTCGGCACCGTCAAGAGCCGGTTGTGGAAGCTCCTGGACGCGGGACACTACGACGTGCAACTCACGGTCGAGGACAAACGCCGCATCAAGACCTGGACCGACCTGAACTGCCCGCTCTGGCCGGACTACACGTTCCGTCCGAACCGCCCGGCCATCGCGAAGCAACTCACGCGGGCCGAGTGATCGCCCCGGTCGTTCCGCGTGGCGGCTCGACAGCATGAGCCGGAGCCGCGTATCATTGGTTTGGAGTCGTCCGGACACAGCGAATCTGTTGCCGGACTGCTGATGGTCGGGCGGGTGAGATGAACTGCTCAGGACGGAAAGTCAATGATGCCAACGGTCAATGAAGGCTATGTGGTTGACGAGAAGGGGGCTCGCGTCGGTGTGATCCTGCCCATGGAGGCCTACCGTAGACTACTTGAGGATATCGAGGAACTGGAATCCATTCGGGCCTACGACGCGGCCAAGAGCTCCGGCGATGAGGCGATTCCATTCGACCAGGCGGTCACGGAGATCGAGCAGGATCGTCGATGACCTACAGGGTCACGATCCTGCGGCGTGCCCAGAAAGAGCTGGGCGCTCTGGCGGGCGAGGCTTATCGCCGAGTCCGCGACGCCATTGGCGGCTTGGGCGAAGACCCCAGGCCGCCCGGTTGCCCGAAGTTGACAGGTCGCGACGGGTGGCGCATCCGGATTGGCGATTACCGGGTGGTCTATGAGATAGACGACACGCGACGGATGGTTACCGTCCTGCATGTGGGCCACCGACGCGATGTCTACCGTTAGCCACCAGCCTGCACCGAGACGCCCGAGGAATACGTCCGAGCGCGGTCGGTTGTCGACAGCAACATCGGCATCAACAAGCAGGGCGAGTGCACGGATGCCTTCCGTGGTGCAGGTCGGCGCGCAGTCGGCCATTCTCTACGATGCCCCGGGCGGCGATAGCACGAGCCACATGCGGCGCCACGTCGGCTTGGCTTGGCTGAAGTTGCCGCTGGTGCCGCTGCCAAGGAAGTAGCCCCGAGTCATGATCGAGATCGAGCCCTTCGAAGGCGGTAGCGGCAAGGCACGTCTGCTGGCCTCGTTACGCGGCGAGAAGGTCGATCGCGTGCCGAACTTCGAGATCCTGATTGAGGATCAACACGTCGAGAGGCTCCTGGGCCGTCCGGCCGGCAACACGCTCGGGGTCGGTGGCGATCCGGCGAAGGGCAGCGAGGCCGCCGAAGGCGTGCGGCCCATGCACGCGAAGGATTACATCGAGCTTTGCCGGATCATCGGTCAGGACGCCATTGCGATGGAGTGCCTCTGGACGCCGATCAAGCGGGCCCGGGCCGACGGCACCCTCGAGCTGATCAACGACCGGAGCATCAAGGGGCGGGACGATCTCGACAGAATCGTCTGGCCCGGCGACGCGGAGATGGAGGAGCGGCTGCAGTACATCCGCGAGTACGTGGCCGCGGCCGAGGGAACCGGCATCGCGGTCGTGCTGCTGGGCGGCTGCATTTTCCAGACCCTGTACGAGTTCGTGATGGGCCTGGAGGACTGCATGGTCCTCGTCGTCGAGGACCGCGAGCTGCTTGGGGAACTGATGTCGAAGTCGGCGGACTACTACGCGGAGCTGTTCCGACGGGCCGTCGACGCGGGAATCGACATCCTCTACCCGGCCGACGACTTCGCCTACAACAAGGGCCTGTTCGTGCGGCCGGACGTGTTCGAGGGGATCTGGCGGCCGCACTTCGAGAAGATTCTCGCGCCGGTCCGAGAGGCGGGCGTACCCATCTGGTTTCACTCGGACGGCCGGCTGGACGACGCGATGGAGATGCTGATCGACATGGGTGTCGATTGCGTCACCCCGATGGATCCGTCGGGCATCGACTACCGTGACTACAAGAAACGCTACGGGCACCGCGTTGCCCTGCACGGCAACATCGACATCACCTGGCCGCTGGTGAAGGGCGCGCCGCAAGACGTGGAGAAGGACGTCGTCGAGCACATGGAGGTTCTCAAACCCGGCGGGCGGTGGATTGCGGGCAGCAGCCACAGTATCGTGAACTACATCCCGCACGAGAACTTCGTTGCGATGATCAACGCCTTTCACAGGTACGGGCGTTACTGATTGTGGACTGCTCGACGGTCTGAGTTCCAGATGGGATCGCATCAGTGTGGTACGATTCGAATACGTGCGTGTGCCCGGCGCTATGCCCCGAAGGGGCTACGGAATGTAGCCAGGGGTGGAGCGAAGCGGAACCCCTGGATGCGTGCAACGAATCCCAC
>CAYMME010000147.1:0-17630 GCA_964391465.1 uncultured Planctomycetales bacterium | reverse complement strand
ATCCCGCGCGACAAGCTGCCGCACATTCACCTCGATTGCGGGACCGACGACGGCTTCCTGTCGGCCACACGGGGCTTCGTCGAGGTGCTGATGGAGAACAAGATCCCGTTCACGTACGCCGAGTCCCCCGGAGACCACAACACAGCCTATTGGCGACGCGAACTCGCGCAGTCGATGGCCGTTCAGTACCACTACGTGCAGCACAGTCTGTCCAAGCTGGAATCCGACGAGCAACGGTAGTGGCCCGCCCCTGTTCGGTTTCGCGGTTGGGTGCCACTGGCGGCTTGCCCGCCAGTGCCGACGCACAGCAAGATCACGGGCAGGCAAGCTGCCCGCGGCACCCGAAGAATGGGCTGCGACGGCCCGGTCGAGCGAACCGCAACTCAGCCCGTCGAGCGCACCGCCCGCATCACGGCATCGAACAACCGATCGACCTCGGCCCTTGTCTCGTTGTCGAGTTGGAACGCGACCGGCCCCCGCACGATGGTGTTGCGGAACACACCCTGCCGGACGAGCAGGTGCTTCTCGACCGCAAGGAACGCATCCAGGCTCGTTTGCATCGCCGCCAACGCCGCGATCGGCGGCGATAACCGGTCGATTTGTTGTGCGTAGCCGGCCTCGAGCGCCCGCCACAAGGCCACCATGCCGTCGATCACATCGGCCCCGGGCATCGTACCGACGATGCCGCGCCGGTAGCTGTCGACGAGAGCGATGCCCGCGCTGCCCTCGAACACCCGAGCCTTGCCGCCCGTGGCTTCGCGCAGCGACGACAGCCTCGGGCCGATCGGCGTCGCCTCCGGCTTGAACAGCACGCGCTCGCCGAACTCGGACACCACCTTCGCGAGCAGAGACACCGGCATGGCGCTCCCCACGTATCCGCTGGCGTCCTGCACGATCACCGGGACCGTAACGGCCCGGATGATTCGTTCGTAGTAGCGAAGCACCTCGGAATCCAACGCCGCGGTCGAAACCGGCGGGATCGCCATCACCGCATCCGCACCAACCCCTTCGGCGTGTCGGGCAAACCGCTCCGCCGTGTGTCCGCACTCAGCGCCGACGCTGATGATGACCGCTCCCCCCTCCCGTCCGATCCGACAGGCGTGCACCGCAAGCGCCTCCCGCTCCTCGTCCGACAGGCGAAGCACCTCCGAGACCATGGCCATCACGATTCCATCCGCCCCGCGCTCATGCAGCCACTGAATCTCGCGGGCCAGCGTGTCGTAGTCGATCGCCTCGTCGTCGTGATAGGGTGTCTGAAAAACCGGCAGAACACCCCGCAAATCGCGATCCGTCTGGTTTGGCATGACAATCAGTATCCTGCCCCCCGACACGCCGCACGTCGCACGGTACGACTCCCTCGGGAATCAGAGGCAGTATGGCGCGATGAAGCGGGCGCGTCGAGCCGCTGGTAGAGCCGGCTTGCTCGCGCTCCGGATGGGTGCCGCAATCAGTCCGTGTCGTCAAGGAGCTGGTTGAGCTTGCGCAGGGCCAGGGCCTCGATCTGGCGAACGCGCTCGCGGGTCAGGTTGATCTCTTTCCCGATCTCCTTGAGCGTCATGGGGTCCTGGTCGCCCAGGCCGAAACGCATTCGAAGAATCGTGCTTTCACGGTCATCGAGCCGGTCGAGAAACACGTGAAGCTGTTCGTTGTCGGCGCGGCCCTGAGCCGCCTCGTCCGGGGTGGGCGTGCGATGATCCGGCAGGGCATCCGACAGCGTGAAGGTCCCGTCCGAAGAGGTCGACTGTGTCGGCGCACTGAACGCCTTGACCGCCCGACGAATGACCTTGACCTTGGCTTCGGGCAAGTGCATGTGCTCGGCGATCTCCTGGAGCGTCGGCTGCCGGCCCAGCCGGTCCTCCAGCGCCGTACAGGCCTGCCTCCACTTCGAGACCATCTCCATCATGTACGCGGGAATGTGCACGGGCTGGACCGTGTTGATGAGCGCCCGCTTGATGGCCTGCTTGATCCACCACGACGCGTAGGTCGAGAAACGCGTGCCCTGATCGGGATCGAAGCTCTCGACCGCCCGAAGCAGCCCCAGGTTGCCCTCCTCGATGAGGTCCGCCAGGGACATGCCGCGCCCGGTGTAGTTCTTCGCGATGTTGACCACGAGCCGGAGGTTGGCACGGACCATCTCGTCACGCGCCGCAGCGGCGATGGCCTCGGCTTCTTCCTTCTCGAACAGCGTGGATTCGCCCGCGGCGAAGCACTCGTCCGTCTCCCGCGCCGCGCGGATGCGAAGGCTCAGGTCCTTCTCCTCCTCAGCCGTAAGGAGCGGGGCCTCGTTGATCTGCCGGAGATAGGTTTGTAGTCCCGTGTCGACTGCGATGGTGACAGCCCCCACTTTCGAGGTATCGCGCGCCCCCGCCGGCCAGGAGGGCGCTCCGGGGATCCGGACTGCCACACCAGCGCCGCGGGCCTAGGCGTCCGCCTCCTTATCGGCCTCGGAAGCATCTCCTTCATCCGGAGCTGCTGCGCCCGGATCGGCCGTCTCGGCCTCCAAGGTAGGCGTCTCCTCGGATTCCGCCTCCGTAGCAGCCGCGCCGGACTCGCCGGCGTCGGCGTTCGCCACCTCTTGTTTCGGCTCGCGGAACAGCACATCTTCAATGATGTCCGTGGACACTTCGCCCGGCCCGTGAAGACCGCCGCGCCGCGGTCGGATTTTCCTGTCGCCCTTGCCCCCACCGTCTTCGCTCACCCACTCCGCACGCTTCTTGGAAAGTCCGATCTTGCGATCGTTCATGTCCACCCGGAGGATCTTGACGTCGAGTTCCTGCCCGATCTCAACCTCCTTGTGCGGATCCTCGACCTTGTGGTCGGCCAGCTCACTCACGTGGAGCAGACCCTCGAGCTGCGGCTCGACCTCCACAAAGACCCCGAAGTTGGTGATCTTGGTGACCTTGCCGCGAACGATCTGGCCCGGAATGTACTTCTCCGGAATCGCCCGCAGCCACGGGTCCTCGGTGAGCTGCTTGATGCCCAGAGCCAGACGCATCTTCTGCTCGTCAACCGACAGCACGACGCACTTGACGTCATCCGACTTCTTGAGAACCTCGGACGGGTGGCTGATCTTCTTCGTCCAACTGATGTCGGTCACGTGCAGCAACCCGTCGATGCCCTCTTCGATCTCGATGAACGCACCGTAGTTGGCCAGATTCCGCACCGTGCCGGTCACGATCGTGTTCGGCGGGTACTTCTCGGCCACGCGCGTCCACGGATTGACCTCGGTCTGCTTCAGGCCCAGCGAGATCTCCTGCTTCTGCTTGTTGATGTCGAGGACCACAACCTCGACCTCGTCGCCGAGCGACAGAACCTCCGACGGATGCAGAATCCGTCGCGTCCAACTCATTTCGGAGATGTGCACGAGCCCTTCGACGCCCGGCTCCAGCTTGACGAACGCGCCGTAGTTGACGATGTTGACCACTTCCCCCTTCACCCGTGAGCCGATCGGGTACCGCTCCTCGACGCGCAGCCACGGGTTCTCCGCCTTCTGCTTGAGTCCGAGGGCGATCTTCTCCCGATCGCGGTCGATGTTGAGGATCTTCACCTCGATCTCTTCATCGATCTGCACGAGCTCGGACGGGTGGTTGATCCGGTCCCAGCTCATGTCCGTGATGTGGAGCAGACCGTCGATGCCGCCGAGGTCGACGAACGCGCCGAAATCGGCGATGTTCTTGACCACGCCCTTGCGGACCTGATCGACCTCGATCTCCGACATCAACTTGTCCTTGGCCTGCTGCCGCTGCTCCTCGATGAGCTTGCGGCGCGAGATCACGATGTTCCGGCGCTCGGTGTCGATCTTGAGAATCTTAGCGTCGATCTGCCGCCCGATGTACTCGGAGACGTCGCCCGGCCGGCGGATGTCGACCTGCGACGCCGGCAGGAACACGGGGACTCCGATGTCCACGAGCAGTCCGCCCTTGATCTTCCGTGTCACCCTTCCGGAAACGACGTCACCTTCGCTGCACGTTTCGACGATGCGCTGCCAGTTGAGCAGTCGGTCCGCCTTGCGCTTCGAGAGGATGACCAGGCCGCTGTCGGACTCGACCGTCTCCAGCCAGACCTCGACGTCGTCGCCGACATCGATGGCCGACCGATCATCCCACTCGTCCTGGGAGATGATGCCCTCGCTCTTGAGTCCGACGTCGACGATCACATCGTCGCCGACAAGGTTGACGATGCGACCTTTGAGAATCGTACCCGGCTGGAAACTGCCGACCGTCTCATCGATGACCTCGGCGATGCGTTCCTTGCTCGCCTCCTCTCCGAATACGGAGGCGAGTTGTTCGTCGATCCAGTCTTCCTTGACCTCAAGTTCCTGTAGCAGGTTGTAATTGACCATGAAGCATTCAGTACGGCGTACAGCCCTCACCGCATGACACGCACACCGTGCCATGCGACCCGCGGCGCGCCATTACGCCACGGCAGCATCCATCAAGCCATCCACTTCGTGGAGCCTCGGCATCATACCCGCGTTCCGACGACGTGCCAAGCACCTCGAAATCGTCCCCCCTCGACATGTGCCCTGCCGGCGTCTCCGCCCGCCGCCCCTCACCGACGCGGACTCAGTGGAGGCAGAACGGTCACTTTCGTCGAAGCCCGCAGTTCCTGGTTGTCCCGCGTGATGATGAGCACGGAGAGGGTGTGCTCGCCCGCAGTGGTCAGGATCTTCTGCCCTTTGACGCCCTGGCAGATGGGAACGCTATTGTCCATCCAGAGGTAGTCGGCCCCCAGGCGGTACTCCTGGGGGATATCCGCCATGAAACTGACGAGGTGCGGGGCAAGCCCGATCGTCGAGTTGATCCGAATCCGGGCCACGGGCTTGAACGCCGCCGTCGGCTTGGCTTTCGCGCCCCCACGAGGCGGAGTCTTCCGGGCCGGCGGTGGGGCCCTCCGGGCCTTGAGGGGCACAGCGGGCACCTGAGCCGACCGCTTCGCCCGGGGCACCGTCCGAATCTTGATGGCCGGGCGGCCCGAACGATCCCCGTTGCCGCCCGTGTCGGACACCGCCGCTCCGGAGGGCGGGTCCGCCGCCGCGATTCGGCCGACGCCATTGGGGCCGGTCTCGTTCGGCGCGAAGATGACCTGGCCGAGATCGCCACCCGGCGACCGGACCCGGCGCCCCGTCGAGCGCATGGTCAGCTCATCCTGCCCCCTCGACTCGCCCCTCGCCGCGCCCGGCGGCGGCCACGCCTGCTGACGGTTCGAGAGGCGAAAGCCGGCCAGGTTCGGCGGCGCGTTGGCCTGTAGATCGGCATCGTCGGCGAACACGGCCGCCGCGATCTCAGGTGTCCGTTCATGACCCATCGCCGCAATCGTTTTCGCAACCACCTTGCGGAACCCGCGGCGCCGGTACCAAGCCACCGCTTCCAACGACCCCTCCCGGCTCACACCGAGATCGTTCTCGCTGGTCAGCACCGCAATGACGTGATCCTGGTACTTGCGAACCTGCTTGGGGTCGAGAATCTCGGCAGAGAAATTCGACTGGAACACGGCGATGCAACTGAACCGCGACGGGTGGCGATTCACCATGTAGTGAGCCAGATACCCGCCGGACGAGAAACTGGTGGACAGCACGTGATTCGGGTCCGCGTTCGTGAGGCGGCAGACCTCGTCCAAGATTGCCAGGGTGGCCCGTTCGTCCGCCTTCACGGCATTCGTGACGCTGTTGATCGGGAACGGCTGGGCGACATCGCACGAAAGAAGCCGAGGGGCAATGACGATCAATCCGTAGCGATCCGCCTCCTGCTGCCACTGCTTGAGATGCGCACCGTAGTCGTCGAACGGCCGCATCCCGTGGAACGTAACCACCATCGGGTAACGCCGGCCGTCGGCCCGCTGTCCATTGCTCTCACGGTACCCCTTGGGCAAATAGAGCCCGTACGGGCGGTGCGTCGTGGCCTCGCTGCGGATCATCGCCTTGCCCAGCCCGGGCTTCTGCGGAACCGCACACCCAACCGCCAGCGCGCAGAGCCCCACCGCCGACAACATTGCCCAACGAACGCCTCGATACGTGGCGCGCATACGACTCATCGTGTCTCGACCAGCGAACCCGCCTGCGGAGGGTCGGAGTTCCTTCGTGCGGGACCCCATCAGGGCATGATACCCACGGCCCCCAGGGTCTTCAATGCACTCCATGCTCGGAGGTTGCGTCGACAACCCCAATCCCGGTGACCCGACTCGCCCGGCTGGACGGCTGAACGGGTGCCGGCATCGTGTGTATCATCGGCCATCGTGCAATTCGCGGTCGAGCGCGGATCATGGTTTTCCGCGTCAAGTCGGCATCAAGCCGGACCGCGACAGCCGCTGAGCCGACCCACCTCGTACCCGACGACCCTCAGGTGACACGACGTGGCAGCACGCTCACCGGACGGCTCGTCGGCAGTGCCCAGACGGACGGCGGATGGGGTTATCGGCCTCAAGGCACGGCCTTCACCGAGCCCACGACCCTGGAGTGCCTGGCGAGGTCAGCCTGCGGGCCGGCGCCGCGGTCGCGTGCGGCTGGCCTCGATTGGCTCACACGCATCCCGCGTACCGACGCTCCACCTCGCCCGTTGCCCGCCCCCGGACAACCGCGTACGATGCCTCGGCATGCGTGACACCGCCACGATCAAGGCCTACCACCGCCGGAAGCTGGCGGCCCATCTCATTGGCATTACGGCGATTCTGGTCTATGCGGCCGCGTGGATGGGTCCCGCCGGGCCCACCGTGGAACACCTCGCCGCGATGGTCTCGTCGCGCTGGCTGGGGCTGCTGATCTTCGCCCTGCTGTTCTTCGCCGGCTACGAAGCCCTGACTCTCCCGCTGGACTACTACCGAGGTTTCGTGCTCGAACACCGGTTCGATCTCTCCGACGAGACCCGACGGCACTGGCTGTCCCAGACCGCCAAGGGGTGGCTGGTCGGGGCGATCCTTGGCGGCATCCTGGTGGCGGGCCTGTACGCCCTGCTCTGGTACGCCGGGACGCGATGGTGGTTCTGGACCTGGGCCGGGTGGGTGCTGCTGTCGGTGCTCCTGGTTCAGCTCTTTCCGCTCATCATCCTCCCGATCTTCTACCCGTCGCGGCCCGTGGACGACGCCGAGTTGTGCGACCGGATCGTCTCCCTCGCCTCAGGCACAGGCATCACCATCCAAGGCGTGTTCTCGCTCGACATGTCGGACGAAACGAAGAAAGCCAATGCCATGCTCGCCGGGCTGGGGGCCACGCGACGCGTCCTGCTGTCGGACACGCTCCTGAAAGCGTTCAGCCTGCCTCAGATCGAGGTGGTCTTCGCACACGAGTTGGGCCACCACGTGCGCCGCCACATCTGGAAGGGTCTCGCAATCTCGGCCGTCGCCTCGACCGCGATGATCGGGGCCGTGGCGTGGCGATTGGACCCCTTCGCCGGGAACGCCCCCGAGCTGTGGCCCCAGGCTGTCGCCGCCTTCCCCACGGTCGTCTTGGCCGTAACCGTCGTGCAGTTGCTCATCCAGCCCGCATGGAACGCCGTCAGCCGAGGATTCGAACGCCAGTGCGACACCGACGCACTGGTGCGCACGGCCAACCCCCAGGCCTACCGCGAGGCATTCGAGAAGCTCGGAGAGATGAACCTCGCCGACCCAACGCCGCACCGGATCGTGGAACTGCTCTTCCACGACCATCCCGCCCTGGCCAAACGACTGGCTCTGGCCGACACACATGAGCGAGAACAGGCAAGGGATCCCGCCGTCACGTGAATGAGAAGTGAGGGGCCCGGTTGGCAGCGTGCCGTTGTTGGACGGCATGCGGTCACGCAAACGCATGCTATCGCCGCTTCGTTCTCGTGCTCTCCAACCACTCGAGGTCGGCCAGGTCCTGCGTCCGGCCCGCTGCGCGTTTATTCTCTATCAGATGTTCCCTGGACACGACGGCGACCGGCTGGTCTGCAAAGCGGGTGTGCATCCGGTTTCGCCACGCGGCCGGGAACTCCACGCCGTCGATCGCAGTCAGAATGTCGATACGCAGCGGGGCGACACCAATCTGGAAGACAAGACCCGGTTCGCTGAGGTCCGCTTCGGTCAGATCGTGTAGCGGCGCGCCGAACGCCCGCAACGCCTCAATCACGCGCGGGGGGCATGGTCGGCGTCAGGACGCACCCACACATCCGGATCCTTCGTCGCGCGGACATGTCCATGCGCGGCCAATGCATGCGCACACACGACGAGATACTCAACGCCGTGGGCGTTGAATTCGGGTGACCGATCTCTGAAGTCGCGGCTCACTGGCGGGGGCTCCGTTCCAAGCCAAGCACAGAAGGGTGAGGTCCCAGACGGCCTCGATTCGCTCCTCCGGTGTGGAGCCCTCCCAGGCCCGGTCCTCAGAGGTGGGCTCTCCCTTGCGGATGACTCGACTCGATACGTTCCTTCGTGGAGAGGCTGGTTCCATAGAGCTGTTGTACCGTGCGGGCGGGCAACCCGCCACGAGAACGCACCCCCAATGCCTCGCGTGCCCGTCAGGGCATCTCGAACTCGTAGCTGGGATGGCGAATGGTGAGGACGGGGCAGGGGGCTTTGCGCACGACCTTCTCGGTCACCGACCCGAGCAGAATGTGGCTCAGGCCCGCGCGGCCGTGCGTCGAGATCACGATCATGTCCGCCTTGATCTCTCGCGCCGTGCGGATGATCTCCATGAACGGTCGCCCCACCTTGACCTCGGTCTTGACCGGAAACGGCAGGTCGGCCAAGTGCTCGGCGGCAAACAACTCCATCTGCTCTTGGCAGGCTTTTTCGACGTCCTCCAGGACCGGCCCGACCGGCACCGAGTCGGGCCCCATCGACGTCCAGTACTGGTACGCCTCGTCAATCACGTGCAGACAGTGAAGCGTGGCGTCATACTGCTCCGCCAGATTCTTCGCGTAGAGAAGCGAGTGCAGCGAAAGCTCGGAGAAGTCCGTGGGATACAGGATTTTCTCGATGCAGATCGCCATGCCCGCGATGATACGCGCCGATGGATTCCGCGCCAACTACAATCGGCGAGTCTTGATGAGAGAAGGCAGGAGACAGAATACAGGAGCGTATCGTCCGAGCCCCGAGCGCAAGCGAGTGGGTGCCGGCTGCCGCGCTGGCGCCTCGATCTCGGATCCGGCGGACGCGGCACGGGTGCCCCGTCCTTGCCTCGCCGAAGGTGCGGCAAGGGTGGGGGACTGACCGGAAACGCATGTTGCCCCTCCCCCCACCACTGCAACTCCCGACGCACCGGGATGAAGGATGGAGCACCCATGCAACAACGACCGGGCACCACCTGCGAGACGGTCGCCCCATTGTCGCTCCTGCCCGGAATCGCTAGGTTCTGGGCACACGGGCCCGCAGGCCTGTTCATGGCGACAGATTGATCGGAAGGCCCCGACGATGAGCGTGACGAGAGTGCTGATAGGTGTACTGGCGCTCGGCCTCACCGGCCCCGTCCTGGCCGGGCCGGTCGGCGCGCCGTTGCCCTGGCAGGATCACGAACTGCCGCATGTAGCGAAGCACCACTCCGTCGACATCGCGTCGCGACAGCACGCGTGTGCGATCCGGATGGGGGGCACAGTGGACATGGACCACGCGCTGACGCGCGAGCATGCCACGTGGCACGTGGGATGGCAACCCAACGAATCGCTCACCATCGAGAACATCGGGGCCGTCCCTTGCGAGAACGCCAAGGTCATCATCAACGACCGCGGCGACTGGTACACGATGGAAAGCCTGCTCGCCGAAGCGCTTCGAACGGCCAGGACCGAGCAGGAGAAGGTGTACCTGCTCTGGCAATTCGCCCGGTCGAACCGGCATCACGACGACCCGCTCTTCGGGTCCGTCTCGGCCGACGAACTGCACGATCCGGTGAAGATGCTGATGGCCTACGGCGCCGGCCTCTGCGACGACAGCGGGGCCATCGGGTCGTCCATGTACTATGCGGCCGGCTTCGACAACCCGCCTCCGTTCGTGCGGACTCTTCACGGCCACGTGATGTGCGAGGTCTTCGCCGGCGGCCGCTGGCAATTCATGGACATCGACGAGAACGTCTTCTACCTCGACCGGGAGAACGAGCTGCCCGTCGGCGGCGATGTCGTCGCCCGCGATCACGACCTCGCCCATCGGGAGTTCCACTACGGCCCCGTCTTCGGCAAGTGGTCGACGGGCTACACCGCGGGTGCGCTCTTCGGAGCTGACGACGGCAGGTCCACCCGGCTGACGAGCGGACATCAGATCCGCGTGAACCTCCGGCCCGGCGAGCGCATCGAGTACCGCTGGGACAACATCGGCAAGTGGGCGATGGCCCGCAACGGCCGCGGGCGCCGCTGGGTCGGCAATTCGCACATCGTGTACGAGCCATCGCTCGCCGATCCGAACCGCGGGAGCACCAACGCCCGGAACGTGTCGTCCGTTTCCGTGGACGACCGCCCCGCCCTCGCCGGCACCAACGCCGACGGCCACCTGCTGTACCACATGAGCAGTCCGTACGTCTTCTGCGGCGGAAAGGTAACGGCCGCGTTCTCCTTGAGCACCGACGCGGACCGCGCCGCCATCGAAGCGGGCACCGATCCGAGCAAACTCGTCAAGATCTGGGAGGCAACCGGTCCCGGAACCAAGCGAGCCGACGTCGACATCGACAAGGCCATTGACCCCACGAGCGGCCCGCCGGAATACGCATTCAATGTTCGGTTGCGCCTGGTCTCCGCCAGCGGGCCCGCGGCCGCGGCCGTCACGCACCTCGCGATCCGCGGAGACACCATGGTGTCCCCGCTGGCTCTGCCCCGTTTGCGACTGGGCAAGAACAAAGTCGTGTACACCGACGACTCGCCGCCGGACCGCAAGGTGCGCGTGACCTACCGCTGGCGGGAAACGACGGCCACGCGCCCACTGCCGCCTCCAGAGCCCATCTATCCGCCCGACGGCGAAATCATTCGTGACTCGATCGTGCAGTACCGGTGGAAGCCCGTCGACGGCGCGAAATGCTACCAGGTGCAGGTCTCGCGCGACCCCGCCATGCGATGGCCGTACCGTCCCAGCCTCGATGCTGTGATCGAGGGCACGCAACACACGGTACCGTTCTGGGGCATCTACGCCCCCGATACGACGTATTACTGGCGCTTGCGCAGCCGAAACGACAGGGGCATCTGGGGCGAATGGCGCAAGGTCAGAACGTTCCGCTGGGCCGGCCCGCGCGTTCCGCTGAACGTGCAGGTCGCCGGCCGGGACGGGACGTTCACCCTCACTTGGGCGCCCAATCCGCGCGGTGAGCGCCCCGTGGCGTACGAGGTCTACGGCAGCGACATCAAGGGCTTCTCCGTCAGCAAAGTGCCGCACGAGATTCCCACGCTCGGCCAGGCGCCCGGCAACTATCTCGGCCGCACGACCGGCACGCAAATGATCGTTGCGGGACGCAGCTCGGCCGAGAACGCACCCGCCGGCGTCGAGTGCGCCGACAACCTTCACCGATGCTACTATCGCGTGGTGGCTATCGATGAGCACGGCACCCGCAGCGGCTGCAGCGACTACGCCGAGCTGCCCCACCCGCACATCTGGACCGCACCGGTGACCGCTGCCCGCGTCGGCCGCAGCTACAGCTACGAACCCAAGTGCTTCCGCAGTCTGGGCGACCTCCAGCATCGCTACGTGAAGCCGATCAACAAGTTCTGGGAGCAGGAGCGACTGCGTTTCTCGCTCGCGTCCGCACCCAAATGGATGACGGTCGATCCCCAAACCGGTAGGCTGGGCGGAACGCCGCCGCCGGGGAGCGCGGGCAAGGTCCCCGTTCGGTTGCGTGTGACCGCGTCCTTCGAGGAACGAACCGGGAAGGACAAGTACAAAGAGAACACGCCTGAACGATCCGCCGATCAGGCCTTCGAACTGACGATCCAGGAGTAACTTGACCATGACCTTGACGCAAAAAGCGGCCCTCACGTTCATGCTCTGTTGCACGCAATCACTGTCGGTGTACGCAGCCGACGACCTGACCCGCGGTCAGGTTGCGGCCGCCGCCCGCAAGGCCACCGACTTCTTCCGCACTCAGATCTCCACCGAGGGCGGCTACCTCTGGCAATACAGCGAAGACCTCGCCTACCGGGAAGGCGAGGGCAAGGCGTCTGCGTCGATGGTGTGGGTCCAGCCGCCGGGCACCCCGTCCGTCGGTCACGCCTACCTGCGTGCGTACGAACGCACCGGCGACGCCTACTACCTGGGGGCCGTCATCGAAACCGCCAACTGCCTCGTCAGGGGTCAGCTCGAGTCGGGTGGCTGGGGCTACAACATCGAACTCGACCCGAAGAAGCGCGGTCGCTACGCCTATCGGGTAGACGGCGAGAAGGCCGGCTCGCACAACACCACGACGCTCGACGACAACGTCACCCAAGCCGCGTTGCGCTTCCTCATGCGCGTGGACGAGGCACTCGAACTGAAGGGGCTCGAGAACGATTCGATCCACGGAGCCGTCAGCTACGCCCTCGCCCATCTGCTCGAAGCCCAGTACCCCAACGGCGCCTGGCCGCAGCGCTTCGTCCGGCCGCCCGATCCGACGAAACACTCCGTCAAGAAGGCCTCATACCCCGAGACGTGGTCGCGCACCTATCCCAAGAAGGACTACCGCAGTTACTACACGTTCAACGACAACACGATCGCCGACATGATCGCCACGATGCTCGATGCATGGCAGATCTACGACGAGCCGAAGTACAAGACCGCGGCCGAGAAGGGTGGCGATTTCATCATCCTCGCCCAGATGCCCGAGCCGCAACCGGCGTGGGCCCAGCAGTACGACGCGGAGATGCACCCGGCATGGGCTCGCAAGTTCGAGCCGCCCTCCATCACCGGCGGAGAATCCCACGGGGCTATGAACGCACTGCTGATGCTCTGCCGTCGCACCGGTGAGAAGAAGTACCTCGCCCCCCTGCCCCGCGCGATCGAGTACTTCCGCAGATCGCGGCTCCCCAACGGCCAGCTCGCCCGATTCTACGAGCTTAAGACCAACAAGCCGCTCTACTTCACGAAGGACTACAAGCTCATCTACAGCGATGCGGACATGCCCACGCACTACGCATTCAAGACGGGTTGCGGTATTGAGGGGATCGCCAAAAAGTACGAAGAGCTGAAGGCCGCCGACCCCGCCGCCCCGAAACGCGACAAGTCACCGAAGAAACCCAAGCTCACGGACGATCTCGTCGCACAAGCCAAGAGCGTCGTAGCCGCGTTGGACGACCGAGGCCGCTGGGTCAAGGACGACCGCCTGCGCTACCACGGCAAGGACAACCCCGCGCGCCGGATCATCGACTGCCGTGCATTCGTCCGGAATCTCGACGCGCTAACCGAGTACCTGGCCGCCACCCGACCCTGACGGGCCGCAGCGCTCCCCCGCAGCTTGCCCGGTGGGTGCCCCATCCTTCGCGGCCGTATGCGAAGGGTGGGGGACGGATACTCTCCCTACTTCTTCCGCTTCGCAAGCTCCTCGCGAATCTCCGCCTGCCTCCGCGCCCGCTCCTTCACCAGCAGCTCGCGGTCATACTGATCCTCGACCTGCCGGATGTGTGCTTCAAGGACCTCTGCCGATGCACCGGCCAACTCGGCGGGCAACGGCCGACCGAGCAGAATCCGATCGTACAGCTCGGCACGTTCGCGAGCGTGTGCACACCGAATGGGACGAGCGGACGAACTCAGCGGCCGGCCGTCGAACGCAACGCGCTGCCCGTCCGCCAGTTCGGTGATCCGACCCGAAAGCGACGCCCGCAGCTTCGCCGGACCATTCTCACCAGGCCGCCGGCGTGCGCTCAGCTCACAACGGACGAGCTTCTCACCGCGCGACAGCTCGAAGCCCAGCGACCAACCGCGGAACCGAAGACCCTCAACCGTCGCCGATTTCGATTCCGGCGGCAGTGACGGCGAGAACCCGATGTCCGCGTCGGGCAGATCCAAGTCGAAGCCGGTCAGCAGCAGAATCGCGCTGGTCAGAAGCTCGCCGTGCGACCACGTGAGGTATCGCGTCGTGCGCACGGCTGTTCCGTCAAGCCGCCATTGCTCGGGCATGTAGTACATCGCTTCCTCGGCGTCGTACCCCTTCTTCCGCACGATGCCGGAGATGAGATGCCGCCACGCCCGGTCCGTCCGCCCCCGCAGCCACTCCACGTCGGCCGCCCACGCCGACGAGATGGGCCACACCGGCCACTGTCCCTTCGTGTAGTGAGAATTGTCCAGGCTGCCCGCATCAAACCGGGAGATGGACTGATCCGGCTGCTTGAGCACCTTCTGGATCCACGCCTGCGTGGCCGCGAACCGCGGGTCGTCGACCGCCACCGCACCGAGTCCCCGGCCGAAAACTTCCGCCCGAGCCAGCATTAGCATCCCCGAGTCGACGCGCGCGTCGCGCATCGGGCCGTTGAGGGCATGGTTGTCGGGATGCTGCGGATGCCGGTAGATCACCCCCTCCGGTCCGGCCAGAGGAACGAAGCGTTGCAGCTTGGAGTCGTAAGCGGCTTTCAGAATCGCCCGGCGCAGTGTCTCACCGGCCTGGGCCCAGCGCGTTGCCTCTTCCTGATGCCCGAGTCGCGTGGCCATCTTCGATGCGGCCAGCAGCCCGGCGCAGACCTCCGCGTTGGGCCAGGACGACTTCGTCCGCACCTGGCAAATCCACTCCTCCGCCATGTGGAGCATCCCCTCACTCGCAACGCGCTTCGCATAGTAGTCGGCGTAGTGCGTCACGTACGGGAACACCTCCTCGAGAAACGCGTCCCCATCCACGCGCACGCGCGAGTGGAACCACATCCCAATCGTGCCGATCGCCGGTTGCTGGGCCTCGAGCTCGCCGCCGTACGAGAAGCCGCCCTCGAGAACCCAGAAGCGGTAGAATGTGTCGGAGGCCTCGTGGAACCCGGCCAGATCGTGACCGAGGATCGCGTACGTCCCGTCGCGAATCCACGAGTTCTTGTACCAACTGTCTGCTCCCGCAATGATCGGTCCCACGCCGAAACGGTTGGCCTCCACGCCGTCGATCGAGGTATCCAGCATGCGATCCAAGTCGTCGCTCCCGCTGCGAATCCGGATCCGGTCGCGGGCGCGCTCTTCCGCAGTGTCTTCCGCTCCACCGGCCGCGCGGAGCCACGACTCGACCACCGGCCCGGTCGCACCGGCTGTCGCACGTTCCTGCCCCACTCGGATGGCGACCGTCACCTCGGAGGCACCCTTGACGTCACGAATGATCGCGTTGGGCGCGTCGGGCACCGCGACATGCCCACCCACCGGAAGCGTGGCCACAGACAGCGGACCCGCGGGTGTCTCAACCAGCGAGGTCACGCCACCCACCGCATCATGCCGTGCCTTCGCAACCGAGAGCCCACCTGGGAGGTCGACGCGAAACCGAAAGTCCCGGGGATTGGAGAACGCATACCGAAGGAAGATGACCGGGTCGGCACTGGTGCGCTTCGCCGTCACGCGCAGCTTCACTCCGCGATCGGCGGCGGCCAACACCAGCCGCCCCGGCCGCGAGCCGCGCCGAGCGTACGCGAGCGTCCGCAGGTCGATCCACGTGTCGCCGTCGCGAATCAGCCCGTATCCCGAAATCGCCAGCACATTCCCCGGATGCATCGCCCCCTTGCGGGGGCCGGTCCACAACTCGCGGACCTCGCCGTTCGTGCCGACCATCGACCACAGCGCCGGGCTCGACACGACCGCGTCGAACTCGGTCGCCGTGTCCCCGCACAGAAGCGGCGCAACCTGCGCCAGAAGGCTGATCGCCAATCTCATGATGCACCTCGCACAATCGTCTTGGATCCGTCCGGCCGGAAACCGGACCGCGTCGCCGCTACTTGTCCCCGTTGAACTCGCGCACCGCGTCGAACATGGCCACGATGTTCTGCATCGGCGCTCGGGCCTGCAAGTTGTGGATACTGTTGAAGATGAACCCGCCCCCGGCGGCGAAGATCTCACATCGCTCCAGAACCTGCGTGCGAACCTCTTCGGGGGTACCGAACGGCAACACCTTCTGGGTGGCGACGCCCCCGCCCCAGAAGACGAGCCGGTCGCCATGCCGGGACTTCAGGTGTTCGGGCTCCATCCCGACCGCCGAGCATTGCACCGGGTTGAGGATGTCGAAGCCGCATTCGATGAAGGACCCGAGGAACTTCTCCACCGCCCCGCAGGAGTGCTTGAACGTCCGCCAATTCGTGTTGCGGTGCATCCAACCGTTCACTCGCTCGTAGAACGGCATGTAGAGATCCTCGAACGTCTCGACCGAGCAGAACGACGAACTCTGCGTGCCGAAGTCGGTACCGCAGACGAACACCGCATCGACCGCATCGCCCACAACGGCGTGGATGCGCTCGAGGTTGGCCAGCGCGATCTCGCACTGGCGCTCGAACACGGCCAGAACAT
Organism: uncultured Planctomycetales bacterium; assembly: GCA_964391465.1. Lineage (GTDB taxonomy): Bacteria > Planctomycetota > Phycisphaerae > UBA1845 > CAYMME01 > CAYMME01. Next base: position 1,277 of record CAYMME010000147.1, on the reverse strand, counting down.
AGTCCCGTCGAATCACCGTCGAAACGTACCACTCCTCGATGTCCCGGATGCCCTTGGGGTGCTTGAGGAACGGCGCCGGCACCAACGCGATGTCCCCGAACGCCGTCCCGCCGAACGTGGCCATCACCGCCCGTCCGGTCGCCGAGGCCCGTCGAACCTCCCGTTCGAAGTGGGCCAAGTCCTCGTCGGAAAGCGGCCCGAACTCTTCGAGGTTCTGCTCCGGATCGAGCTTCTCTTCGTCGATGGGCTCCTGACGGATGATCGTATCGAAGAAGTAGCCGGACTTCGGCATCATGCCGCTCGCGGTTGCGTTCGTGTCACCCTCCGGATAGATGAACGTGTTGCCGTCACCATCCACGGTGGTCCGGAATCCCTCGGGAACGAGCACGTCCTGACCGAACGGCGTCCTCCACTCCTTCCACCCCTCGTTGGGAAAACCGAAGAACGTGTTGGACGTGAACACACCCTCGACATCGATGCCCATGACCTGCTTCAGTTCCTCGTCGACCTCGCCGAGCATCTGATAGGGCTCGATCACCTTGACCGGTCGCTTCTCCAGGCCGAAGTGCTCGCGGAGGGCCGCCACGCAACTCACATGGACACCCGTCACTGCGGTACTGCCGAAGTCCATGGGTAGCTTGTCAGGCTGCTTGTGGTCGAGGGCGGCAAGAACACGCTGCTTGCTGGTCATGGTCAACACACCTCGTCGGAATGACAGAGCGCAGGCTGGGTAGAAAACACGAGCACGTTCACGTCCCGAGTCATGCACTCACATTACGTCACCTGGCACCGACACCTTACGCCCTGACCACGAGGCGCACAAGCCAACTGCGTGGGGAGCGCGCAAGATGGTCGCACGCCGAACCATTCGCCGTTTCTCACCCGTTCCGAACCGCGACCGTGAGGGAGAGGACGGTTGCGCTTTCCTCGCGCCGCGAGGCAAGCGCAACCGCACGAACAGTGGGAATCGTCCGCTCGCGCCGCTACACTGCCAACGTCGGCCCCGGCCTCACTCTCGACGACTCGGCCGGTGCACAAACGATCAGACGACATGCGATTCGCAAAGGAGCATGCACCATGAACCACGGTTTCACCGTTCTCATCCTCAGCACGATCATCGCGCCAGCATCGGCATTCGCCCAGGACCCCCCCGCCGTCTTCGATGTGATGAAGCACGGCGCGAAGGGCGACGGCAAGACCGACGACACACAGGCGTTCCAGCGGGCGCTCGATGCCGCCGGCAAGGCGCACGGCGGCACCGTCTACCCACCGAGGGG
>CAYMME010000146.1:0-17634 GCA_964391465.1 uncultured Planctomycetales bacterium | reverse complement strand
CGAGGTGTTCGGGCGGTTCGTCGCGGCGGGCTCGCTGGCCATCGGTGCGATCATCTTCATCATCATCGTGGTGATTCAATTCGTGGTCATCACCAAGGGCGCCACACGCATCGCCGAGGTGGCGGCCCGCTTCACGTTGGACGGGATGCCGGGCAAGCAGATGGCCATCGACGCCGATCTGAACGCCGGAATCATCAGCGAGCAGGAGGCCAAGGAGCGGCGCAAGGAGATCACGCAGGAAGCCGATTTCTACGGGGCGATGGACGGTGCTTCGAAGTTCGTGCGCGGCGACGCCATCGCGGGCATCGTGATCACGTTCGTGAACATCCTGGGCGGGCTTTTCGTGGGCATGGTCCAGCTCGATCCGCCGCTGGGGTTCTTCGAGTCGCTGGAGACCTTCACGAAGCTGACCATCGGCGACGGTTTGGTTTCGCAGATCCCGGCGTTCATCATCTCGGTGGCGGCGGCGATGATCGTGACGCGGTCGACGGCGAAGACCAACATGGGCGACGAGCTGTTCGGGCAGCTCACGGCCCAGCCGGTGGCGCTCGCGCTGGCGGCGGCATTCCTGGGCATGCTCGCGCTCACTCCGCTTCCGAAGGTTCCGCTGTCGGCGCTGGCCATTGGCTGCGGGGGGCTGGCGTACTTCCTGAACGCGACGCGGGCTACGGCGACGAAGAAGGAGGTAGAAGCGAAGGAGAAGGCGGAGAAGAAGCCGGAGAAGCCGGAGGCGAGCCTTCCCGTCGATCCCATGGAGCTCGAGGTGGGATACGGTTTGATCCGGCTCGTGGATCGCAAGCAGCAGGGCGACCTTCTCGATCGAATCGGGATGATCCGGCGCCAGATCGCGACGGACATGGGTCTGATCGTTCCCCCGATCCGCATTCGCGACAACGTGCAGCTTCCCGCAAACGAGTACTCGATCAAGCTGCGCAGCATCGAGATCGCGCGCGGAGAGATTCTGCCCGGGCACCTGCTGGCGATCGACTCGGGCGTGGTGAGCGATCCCGTGCAGGGTGTCGAGACGACCGAGCCGGCGTTCGGCCTCAAGGCCCTCTGGGTGACCCCCGAGCACAGACACACGGCCGAGCAGCGCAACTACACGGTTGTCGAGCCGAGTTCCGTGCTGGCTACGCACCTCACCGAGGTCATCAAGCAACACGCTTCGGAGCTGCTGACTCGGGAGGAGACCAACCGGCTACTCGACAACCTTCGCGAGCGGGCGCCCAAGGTCGTCGAGGAGGTCGTGCCGGACCTGCTCAAGCCCGCCGGGGTGCAGAAGGTGCTTCAGTCGCTTCTGCGCGAGCGGGTTCCGATCCGCGATCTGGAGGTGATCCTGGAGACGTTGGGCGACTGGGCGCCTCGAACGCAGGACATCGAGGTTCTGACCGAGTACGTTCGAAACGCTCTGGCCCGCAACATCTGCCGGCAGCACAAATCGGCCGGGAACAAGATCCCGTGTGTGACCCTGGATCCGGGGCTGGAGGATCTCCTGAGCAGCCACGTCGAGCGGAACGAGCGGGGCGCGTTTCTGACGATCCCTGTCGACATGCAGAACCGGATCATCGAGGCCGTCGCGAACCAGATCGAGATCGCGTCGCCCAACAGCGGAGGCCAGACGCCGGCCGTCCTGTGCTCCCCGGCGGTCCGGGTGTGGGTCCGCCGGCTCATCGAGAACGTCCTGCCCCAGGTTCCGGTGCTGGGGTACAACGAAATCGTCCGAGGTATCGAGATTCAATCCCTAGGGATGGTGGTGATTGCCGATGAAGTTGCGAACGTTTCAGGGTAAGACGATGGCGGAGGCTCTGGCGCGGGTGAAGCGCGAGCTGGGCCGCGGGGCGGTGATTCTGAATACCCGTACCGTCAAGGAGCCGGGCTGGCTCGGGCTTCGGGCGCGGGCGAGGGTCGAGATCACGGCGACGGACGAGCCGGATGTCTTGCGTGCGGCGGCCCGGCGCGCTACAATCCCGACACGGTCGGGTCGATCGGCGCATGCCGAGGACAGCGCGGAAGGAGCCGCCATGGCGGGAACCACCGCAGTCCAGTCGTCGGACCTGGCCCCCAAAGACCTTCACAACGAGCTCCGTCGCGTGCGCGCTCTCGTCGAGGACGTGCTGGTCGAAACACGTCGACCGCGAGGCGCTTCGGCGTTACCGCGGAATCTGCGTGGCACCTACCTTCATCTGATCCAGCAGGAAGTGTCAGAGAAGGTTGCGGCCGACCTGCTCAATCAGCTTCGCAACGAGCTGACCGGGCAACAACTCGCTGACGCGGAACTCGTCCGCAATCGACTGGGCGCTCGGATGGCCCAGATGATTCCGGAGGCGGGCCCGGTGGGCCTGAAGTCGGCGGGTCGGCCGTCCGTGGTCGCGTTGATCGGGCCGACGGGCGTGGGGAAGACCACGACCGTGGCCAAGCTGGCGGCCAACTTCAAGCTGCGCGAGAACCGAAACGTTGCCCTGATCACCATCGACACGTACCGCATTGCCGCGGTGGACCAGCTCAAGACGTACGCTCAGATCATCGATGTTCCGCTGTCGGTGGTTCTCACACCGGAGGAGCTCAAGGCTGCGATAGCCCGTCACCGCGACGCGGATCTGGTGCTGATCGACACGGCCGGTCGGAGCCAGAACGATGCCATTCGCCTCAACGAGTTGAAGCGTTTCCTCGATGCGGCCCAACCGCAGGAAATCCACCTCGTCCTATCGCTGACGTCGACGCGTTCGCACTTGCTGCGTGCGGCCGAGGCGTTTGCGCCGCTCGGCGTGAACCGCGTCATTCTCACGAAGCTGGACGAGGCCGTGGGGTTCGGCGTGATCCTCGGCGTGATGGAGCAGGTTCAGCAGAAGCTTTCGTACCTGACCACCGGCCAGAACGTGCCGGACGACATCGAGGTGTACGAGGGTGGGCGCTACGCGAGCCGCATGCTCGTGGCGGCGGGTCAGGAGGCGGTGCAATGATTCACAACGACCAGGCCGATCGCTTGCGCGAACTCGCTCGTCGCCAACGGCGGACGGCCACGGTCGTCGCCGTTCTGTCGGGTAAGGGGGGCGTAGGGAAAACCAACGTCGCGGTCAACCTGGCCGTCTGCCTCGCGGCTCGGCAGCATCGGGTGGTTCTCGTCGATGCGGACCTCGGACTGGCCAATGCCGACCTCCTTCTGAACACGAACGTGACGCACACGCTCGCCCACGTGCTTGCGGGGCGATGTCAGCTCGATGACGTGCTGCGTGACGTGGTGGCGGGAATCCTGTTCCTGCCGGGCGCCTCGGGGGTCGGGCAACTGGCCAATCTCTCCGACTTCGAGCGCCAACGGCTGCTCGATATCTTGGGAGTTCTGGAGCAGAGGGGCGACATCCTGGTGATCGATTGTGGCGGTGGGATCTCGCGGAGCGTCACGGCCCTGGCGCTGGCGGCCGATCATGTTCTCCTGGTCACGACGCCGGAACCGACCGCTCTGACCGACGCCTACGCCGTGGCGAAGACCCTGCACCGTCAATCATACGAGGGAATGATCTCGACTCTGGTCAACATGGCGGCCAGCCGGCAGGACGCCCAGAACGCCCACGAGCGGCTCGCCGGGGTGGCCAGACGATTTTTGGCTTTACCTCTTGCATGCGGAGGGTATATATTACGCGATGAGCATGTGGCTCGGGCGGTCCGCGAGCGGGCCCCGGTGGTGCTGCGATACCCGCGCTGCCCGGCGAGCTCATGTGTGATGGCCGTCGCCGCAAGACTGGCGCGTCTGACAGGCGTGGGCGGACGCGAAGAAGGGTTCTTCCGGCGGGTCGTCAACTTGTTCTTCTGACCGGCGCCGCAACCAGGAAGTGTTGTGGCACGTGACACGGATGTTACGTCATGATCCGGCGCGCCGGTGCTTGTCTCGGTCTGTTTGCCTTCTGCGTTACCATTCTGCGCGGACTTGCCGTAGGCAATCCTGCGGAGGTGACCCTGACGCGAGCCCTGTGGGCGATGGCGGTGTTCTGCCTACTGGGGCTCGTGCTCGGGTACTTCGGTCATCTCATCGTTACCGAGCACGAGGCCGGGCACGCCAGAAAGCTGGCGGAAGAGCTGAAGCGCGAGGCGGGAGACGAATCGCCCGCGGCGGAGACGGCAACGCCGACTGAATCGCAGGCATGAGGGTATCCCTCAGGGAGGAGCTGCAGTGCCCAAGGTGGAACGGGACGTGCAAGGGTTGTGGCGGGAGTTCAAGACCACAAAGGCGGAGGTGCTCCGGAACGAGTTGATGGAGACGTACCTGCCGCTGGTTCGGTACAACGCTGAGCGTATCTCGGCCAAGCTTCCGGACGAAGTGGAACTGGACGACCTGATGTCCGCGGGCATCTTCGGCCTGATGGATGCCATCGAAGCTTTCGACTTGAGCCGGGGTGTCAAGTTCGAGACGTATTGCGCTCCGCGCATCCGCGGGGCCATCCTCGACGAGCTTCGAACCATGGACTGGGTGCCACGCCTGGTCCGGTCGCGCGCCCACAAGCTCGAGCACGCGACCAAATCACTGGAGATGGAGCTGGGGCGTTTGCCCTCGCGGGATGAGCTGGCTGAGAAGATGGGGCTGGCACGCGAGGACTTCGAGAAGCTGGCTCGTGACGCCAATGCGGTATCGCTCGTTTCACTCTCGCGCAAGTACTACGAGACGGACTCGAACAAGGATGTGCGCGAGATCGACATTCTGCAGGACAAGCGTGGCCGGGACCCGGTGGCCGAGATCCAGAAGAAGGATCTCAAGGATCTCATGACGCGGGGGCTTTCCCGGGCCGAGCGGTTGATCCTGATCCTATACTACTACGAAGAAATGACCATGAAGGAGATCGGGGCGACGCTCGATCTCTCCGAGAGTCGGGTGTCGCAGATGCACTCGTCGATTCTCGGGCGGCTCAAGGCCCAGCTCAACCACCGCCGGCGGGAGTTGAGCACCTGATCAAAGGTACCGGATGCCATGTCCGCTATCCCACCCAGCTCGCTTGGCTCGCTCGCCCAGGCCGGCGTACGGGCCAATCAAGCGGCCGACGAGCGCGATTCCGATCAGAATCGTCAGGTCGATGCTGCCCGCAATGTGCGGGCCGCTGCCGATGAACGGGCGACGTCCGTGTCTGATGCGGACGAGGAGACCGGCGTCGAAGACGGCAGCACGGGCGTGGGCGGTCAGGGCCGGGCCTTCGGCGATGGTGACGCCGAAAAGCAGCAGGAACAGACCCCATCCGACGAGAACGGCATCCGCCGCGACGAAGACGGCAACGTTCACCTCGACATCCAGGCGTAGCCACTGAAAACCCACCTCGCTTGAACGTATCCCCGCGGACAGGCTACAGTTGTCCTGTGGCGGTGACGCGCGACGGTTGTTGCGTCCCGCGATCCCATGATGGAGATCCCAATGAGCGATGCGCTGCGGTATGTCATGTGTTTTCGGCGGTGGGGCGGACTGTGCGGCTCCGTTGCTGCTGTTGCGTTATTCGTGGGGAGTCCGGTCGGGCACGCGGCCGGTGCCGGGTGGAGCAAGACACCGCCTCCGGCTCCGCCGGGGTACGCCTCGATGGCCGACGTGAAGGCCGCGTTCGAGGGGGGAAAGATCAAGCTGGCCAACCTGCTCATCATGGCTCCGGAAAGCATCAAAGTTACGAGGAACATCGAGTACGGCAAGGGCGGGGGCCGGCCGCTGCTGCTGGATCTGTACACACCGAAGAAGCTGCCGAAGCCGGCGCCGGCGATTCTCTTCATTCACGGGGGTGCCTGGAAGAGTGGCCGCAAGGAGGTCTACCACTACTACTGCGTGAAGTTCGCCGAACGCGGGTACGTGACCGCGACGGTCAGCTACCGCCTCACCGGCGAGGCGCCGTTTCCGGCGGCGGTGCAGGACTGCAAGTGCGCGGTCCGGTGGATGCGCGCAAACGCGAAGCAGAACAACGTCGATCCGGATCGCATTGCCGTGGCCGGGGGCTCGGCCGGCGGCCACCTGTCGCTGATGATCGCGTACGCGTCGGACGTGCCGGAGTTGGAGGGCAAAGGGGGCCATGCGGGCGTGAGCAGCCGCGTGCAGGCGGTCGTGAATCTCTACGGCCCGACCGACCTGACCACTGATTTCGCTCTCAAGAGTGGAGACCTGAAGGCATTCCTCGGTGGCAAGTCATTCGCGGACGCGCGCAAGCAGTATGAGCTGGCGTCGCCGATCACGCATCTGACCGAGGACGATCCGCCGACGCTGATCCTGCACGGGACCATTGACGAGATCGTGCCCATCAAGCAGGCCGATCTGCTGGCGACAAAGCTGAAGTCCGTGGGTGTGCCCCATGTGTACGACCGCCTCAAGGGTTGGCCGCACACCATGGATCTGTCGGCCGACGTGAACGAGCGTTGTCAGTGGTTCATGGCCGAGTTCTTCGCGAAGCACCTGGCGGGCAAGGCCAAGACGCGTCTCAAGAGCGCTCCTCGAGCCGCTCGCAAAACGCGACGAGAATGAAGGTGGCGATCGGGCCGAGGAGGATCGACAGCAGGAACCAGTTGAGGCCGCTGCGGTGCTTGCCCTGGGCGAGTCCGGCGTTGATCAGGGCGAGTGTGCCCCATCCCACGAAGTATTCCGACGACGGGTTCATACTGTTGTTACGTCCCGGTGCGGTGGCTTGTTCGCCCCGCGCTGCGACGTGCGCAGAAAGCTTGCGAGCCGGTACAGTGCATGATCCTTGTCGTTGGGGTTGATGCGTGCTTTGCGCACAACGTCCTCGAGTGTGGCGATCGTTTGATCGTACGTGTGGCGGAGCACCGGGAACGGGTGGCCGTCCTTGCCGCCGTGGGCGAAGCTGAACGTGGCCGGGTCTCGCACCGACGCGGGTGTATTGTAGAGCAGTTCGGCCACGAGGGCCAGACTGCGTATGCCCTTGGGTCCGACGCCGGGCCGGCCGAGCAAAGCCTCGAACGTTTCGGGGGGTTCGTCGGCCAGCTTGGTGCAGAGCTTGCGCAGCCACGGCCCGTCGATGTCTCGCGGCAGGACGGGATGATGGGCCGGCATGAAGAGCGACGGCTCGTCGCCGCACTCGGCCAGGATGCGATCCGGGTTCTCGTGGGCAATGGCCGTGCAAGCATTGCGTGAAGCGTCCGATTCCGAGGCGACCATGTTGAGCTTGATGAGCGCTCCCGGTGGTGTGGGCGAGAGCACGGCGTTGTGGGGCTCGCATACGAAGGCGTCGGTCGTCTCGCTGAGCCAGTGGTAGCGCCGAGCGTAGCCGGTCTCGTCCGACATGCCTTGCTGAACCACCGCCCAGGCGTTGTCATCCGTGAAGAAGAAGTGGTGCGTGTAGAGCTGGTAGCCGTCCTGCACCGCGGCCGAGTCGACCTTGGCCGACATGCGCGACGCGTACACGAGAGTGTCACCGTCGAGCGAGCGGTGTGCGGCCACGTCGGCGATCTGCGCGGGCGTCTTGCGCGACGCTCCGCCCTTGCCGCCGGCGACGTGGATTCCGAGGTCGGCCCCCATCCGGCGGTAGGCCTCGCCGAGGGCGCCGCAGGTGACGGTGGTCAGGCCGCTCGAGTGCCAGTCGAATCCGAGCACGCAACCGAAGGCCTGAAACCAGCACGGATCGGAAAGCCGATCGAGCATCGTGCGGGGCCCGAAGTCCTCGACGATGAGTTGCGTGATGGCCCCGGCCAGCCGGTGCATGCGCCGGAACAGCCAGCTTGGGGCCTTCCCTCCATGCAACGGCAGGTACGCGGTCCGACGCGCCATGCGTGCACTCTAATCAGAATGTGGCATCACCGGAAGGCGCTGCGTTTGGATGCCACCGGCCGCGGCGCCGTCGGTTCGGGTTCCGCATTACCCTTGTGGTCAGGGGGACGCGGGGGATGGCCGCTTGGCCGTTGTGTGGCACCGCACGCCGGACGCGTTCGTGATACACTTGGCCCGAGTTGTTGGCGCGTGGCTGCAACTCGGCGTCAGCCAAGGAGTGAGATCATGAGTCGATCTACGTTCTCTCGACGGACGTTGCTGGGGTCTTCGGCCGGGACGCTGGCGGTTTCCGGTCTGGTTTCCGGCGACGCAAAGGGCGCGAACGACCGCATCAACATGGCCGTCGTCGGCGTGGGCGGAATGGGTACGGGCCACGTGCACGGACTGTTCAAGCGGCGTGACGAGGACAACGTGCAGTGCCGGGCCGTGTGCGACGTCTATCGCCGGCGAGTGACGCGGGCGCAGGGCGTCTCTGGTGGGGAGGGGTACATGGACTATCGACGAGTTCTGGACCGAAAGGACCTGGACGCGGTGCTGATCGCCACGCCGGACCACTGGCACTCGAAGATTACGATCGACGCCATGGAGTCCGGCAAGCACGTCTACGTCGAGAAGCCCATGACGCTGAGAACCGACCAGGCGATCGAGGTGCGCGAGGCGGTGAAACGCTACAAGAAGGTGCTGCAGGTGGGGCCGCAGGCGACCGGAGACGACGCCTGCTGGAAGGCTCACGAGGCCATCAGGGCCGGTCGAATCGGCAAGGTGACCTGGGCCCAGGGCAGCTACAACCGCAACGCCCGCGTCTGCCTCTTCAACGATCATCAGAGGATCGACCGCGGGGCAGGGCCGGAGAAGTCCGGCGAGGACTACATCAACTGGGACATGTGGCTGGGGCACCAGTGGGGTCTGGCGCCGAAGATTCCCTGGACCCCCGAGCACTTCTTCCGGTTCCGCAAATACTGGCCGTACAACGGCGGCGTGGCGACGGACCTGCTTTATCACAAGCTGGCCCCGCTCCTGCTCGCGATCGCCGGGCCGAACGGAGTGTATCCGTCGCGGGTCAACGCGTGCGGTGGGCAGTACGTCGAGAAGGACGGGCGGGACATCCCGGACACCTTCCTGCTGACCATCGACTACCCGAGCGAGTTCTCGGTGTTCCTGGTGAGCACACTGACCAACGACACGCAGATTCCGGACCGCATCTACGGGAAGCACGGGACAATCGATTTCGGGGGTGAGTCGCTGCTGCGGGGCAACGGCGCGTTCGTGCCGGAGTTCGAACGGAGCAACGACGGCAAGAAGGAGGCGCGGCTCACGCACGAACCCCGCCGGGACCAAGTGGGCAACTTCCTTGACGTGATTCGTGGGAACGGGACGCTCCACTGCAACGCCGAGTTGGGAGCGGCCACGATGGTGGCGATCAAGCTGGGCGTCGAGTCGTATCGCCGGCGGAAGACGATGATGTGGGACCACGAGAAGGAAAGGGTGGTGGGCTAAACATGAACGGCGCAACGATGGCGTTGGCGGTGGCGCTCGCAGTTCCCGCTGCATCAGGGGTCGACAACGCCCTGACCGAAACCGAGAAGCGGGCGGGCTGGATTCTCTTGTTCGACGGCAAGTCGCACGACGGGTGGATGACGAGCAGCCTACAGCCGAGCCGCACGCCGGTCGAACAAAGTGCCATCAACCCGCACAAGTGCGGCGGCTACATGATGATCCACGAGAAACAGTGGTCGGACTTTGCTTTCTCGGTGGACTTCAAAATCAGCAAGGGGTGCAACAGCGGAATCTTCTTTCGCACGTTTCCGCTTACGCCTCGGGCCGGCAAGGACGTAGGCTTCAACGGCTTCGAGATGGCCATCGACGACACGACGACGGCCGGATACCACGACACCGGCGCGATCTACGACTTGGTGAAGCCGAAGCACAATGGAATGAAGCCGGCCGGGGCGTGGAACCGCGCCGTGATCACGTGCGATGGCGGCCGGATCACCATTGAGATGAACGGTCGGCAGACCACCTCCATGGACCTGGACCAATGGGTCGAGCCGGGCAAGCGTCCGGACGGCAGCGCGCACAAGTTCGGCGTCGCCTACAAGGACCACCCGCGCAGCGGATACATCGGGTTGCAGGACCACGGCTCGCCGTGCTGGTTCAAGAACATCAAGCTCCGGCCGATTCGCAAGCATCCGCAGGAGGTCGCGGTGGGATTGCGAAAGCAACTGTTCGTCGACGACTACGTCATCGCCGAGCGGTCCGGGGTGACGCGTGTCCTGGGCAACGTGACCAAGGCGAACGGCGGCAGGCCCGTCTTTCGCGACGGGCGTTTCTACGGCACGGTTCTGCGTGACGGCGACGCGTTTCGGATGTGGTACCGCCGGAAGGACGGGAAGGGGTACAGGGTCGCGCGATCGTCGGACGGCCTGGTCTGGTGTGACGAGGCGGAATTGACGGGCATTCCGTTTGCGGGGGACGTGAACCTGAGCGTCACGATCGATCCTTTCGCGAGTGATCTCGCCCATCGGTACAAGGGTGCCTACGACGCGGTGGGGATGGCGGCCGGGTTGGCCCACTCGGCCGACGGCGTTCGGTGGACACCGTACAACGGCGGCAAACCCGTGACCCACCGCGCGGCGGACACGTACAACCAGATCCTGTGGGATTCGGTGGCGGGCGTGTACCGGCTGAATACGCGGACGGACTTCGGTCCGGGCGGCGGGCCGGGTGAGATTCGTGGGGTGCGAAGCATGGTCAATCCGGACCTGAAGGCCAACGTGACCGGCTGGCGGATCATCCGGGACTGGGAGTTCGAGCGCGATGGAGCTTCCGACCACAAGCGGCGGCAGATCTACGCCCTCACGGATTGGATCTATGAGGGTGTGCACTTCGCGTTGATGTCGGTGTACGAGTGGCCGAGTGATACGAGTGAGGGGCCCGAGGACCACCAGCGGCGTCATGAGCGGGACGTGATGAACTTCTACGTGGGCACCAGCCGCGACGGTGACGACTGGGACCTGCAATGGGTCGACGCGGGAACGCCGATTGTGCCGAGAGGGCCGGACGGGGCGTTCGACAAGGACATGCTCATGCCCGCGTCGACGGTCGTTACGTACGATGATCAGCATTGGTTGTACTACTGCGGTTTCAACGAGCGTCACGGCGACGAGACCGTCCGGTACTCGCGAGATGTGAGCATCGGGCTGGCGACACTGCGGCTTGACGGTTTCGTGGCGCTCGCCGCGAGGGAGTCAACCGGGGTGGTCGTCACCAAGCCGTTCGTGCTGGAGGGCAGCAGGCTCGAGGTCAATGCGGATGCGCAAGGCGGACGCGTCGTGGTCGAGATGCTTGACGCGGAAGGTCACGGTCTCGCCGGCTTCACGGGTCGTGAAGCCGCGGCACTGGCGGATATCGACGGGCTTCGGCTCCGTCCGGCTTGGTCGGGACGTGGCATTCTGGCTGCGCTAGTCGGCCGCGGTGTGCGACTGCGGTTTCGTCTGACGGACGCCAAGCTGTACGCATTCCAGGTACGACCGTGAACGCCGGCAGCGCGCCGCGTTGCCTTCGGGTAGTCGGTTGTGCCGTGTCAGAGTCAGCGGAGGAGCGCTGCGCAGGTTCGGTCGTCACGGGCACTCGCAGAGGGGCCGTGACGGAAGGTCCTCACCCTGCCAGCCGCGGGTGCCGTCGAGGCCCTCGCTGGCCATGCCTTGCCAGATCTGGCCGAATTTCGTGGCGTCGTTGATGTTGACCTGACCGTTGCCGTCGAGATCAGCCAGCTTCGTCGCGCCGCCCGGGAACAGGTCGCCGAACCGGGTGGCATCAGCTACGCTCACTTGGCCGTTCCCGTCGAGGTCGCCGGGCAGGTGAGAGATCTGGAAGCACACCACCCCCTGAACGCCGGAGGTGGCACCGAGTACCGTCAACTCGACCGTCGTCCATTCGGCGAGTTCGATCGGCCCGTTGAACTGCACGAGATGCAGCCCTCCTCCAAGTTGCGTGAGGCTGTCGACCAGCGGCGGCGTGCCGCCGGTCGATTCCGTGCAGGAGTCTATCTGCGTAACATCCTCGGTCAGGAGAACATCGACCGTGTGGAAGCCGACGTACCTGGACTTGGGCGAGACGAACGCCGTAGGATCCCCGTCCGCGCCGAGCCCTTCGCAGATCTGGAGCAGTCGTGGTTGACACGCCCCGCAGTCCGCGGGACAAGCCTCGCAGTCCTCCGCCGGATCGCATCGACCGTCGCCGCAGCAAGGGCTGGTGGTGGCTCCAGGATCGGCCGGGCAGTCATCACATGCGTCGATCGCACCATCGCCATCGGAGTCCGGATCGCATGCATCGGGAACGGCGTTGCTGTCGCAGTCTTCCGCGGTCATGCACGGCGGTCCGGTCAAGGTCATGGTGAAGGATCCCGTCTCACCATTGTACCCGGTGACTCGGATGAGGTACTCGGTCCCGGCCGCGACTGGGAACGTCACCTCTCCGGTGTATCCAGAGCAGCCGGTCGTGTCTTCGACGCAGTAGAGTTCGTCGCCGGGGCAGGCATCGGCGGCGTGGATCGCAATCTGGGTGTCAAAGTCCGCTGCGTCGCACGTCGAGACCGTCGCGGATCCGTCGTCCGCCGGGAAGTAGCGATACCACACGTCGGGGCCGCTCGGGTGCCCGCGCCAAGAGCACGTTACTTGGTCGTCCTCCAGCGTGGCCGTGGTGGTTGAGCCGATGTGGTCACCGGGGCAGACGGCCTCGGCGTAGGCGCACACGTCCTGGGCCTCACGCTCGCCCGGGCCGAAGACCTCACACCCGTCCCGGATGCCGTTCTCGTTGCAGTCCAGGTCCCCGGTGCAATCCTCCGGACAGGTGTCGTTGCAGCCCTCGGCGGGGTCGCAAGTCCCGTCGCCGCAACACGGGGAGCAGTCGTCCGGACAACTCGCGCACGGTTCGTTGCATATGCCGTCTCCGCAGCAGGGGCTGCAATCCGAGCAAGTGCCGCAAGTCTCATCCGGGTCGCACGTGCCGTCACCGCAGCAGGGGCTGCATTCCTCCGGGCACTGATCGCAGGGCTCGTCGCAGACGCCGTTGCCGCATGCGGGCTGGGTCCCGTAGAGACGCAACTCCCATCCGTTGAGCGTGCCCGCATCACCGCCCGCTTCGTCGCTGACCGTGAGCATCCAGTTCCCCTGCGACAACTCGTCCCAGCAGCGCACAGTGGTCAACGTCCAGACGAAGTGCTCTTGGGAATCGGCGTGCGGTTCGGCCAGAACACTCTCTGTTCCAGAGGGTGATGTGAGCGCGATGCGCAGATTGCCGCGGTTGGCGTGTGTGATGTCGACGGCGACCTCGACGGCTTCGATTTGGATCGAATCGGGAACGGTGAGGATGCGGGTCACCCCGCCGGGGTCGTTGTCCGGGATCGCGGCGCCGGCCGTTTCCTGCAGCGAGGCGAATACTTCTTCCTGTACGTTTGTCCAGGTGAGAGCGGCCCGGACGGCCGCGTCTGCGTCGACGCGACCGAATCCGTACATGTGGTTGACGAGGTGTCCGGCTCCGTTCGGGGTCCACTCGGGGTCCATCGCGTCGTTCTTCGTTGCGGTGTGGACCAGTATGTGCTGGATGTCTCGCCATGTGAGATCGGGATTCGCCTCGAGGATCAAGCCGATACACCCCGCGGCGAGGGGGGCCGACGAGGAGGTCCCGCCGAAGTTGTCGTACCAGTCACGGTTGTCGTCGTATCCCGCTCCTGCTTGCAGGTCGGTCGTCGTGATGGCCGCGCCGCCGCTGGAGGGTGCGTTGATGAGAATGCTGGCTCCCGGCTCGGAGTACCAGGACTGGACGCCATCGTGGTCGCTTGCGGACACGGCGATCGTGTATCGCGAGTTTGCGAAGCCGTCGTAGTTGCTATTGTCGCCGCGGAGCAAGCCGTTTCCAGCGGCCCACACGTAGATGACGCCCTTGCCGTTTCGTCCGGTGGTGACGCCGTCGACTATAGCGGCCTGGGTAAGCATCCCCGGTCCCTCGAGACGCAGTGCGTCGTCGCTCGGCCCCCAACTGTTGTTGTAGATGACGATGCCGTGCGGCATGTGGGACAGAGCATCGGCCTCTTGTTCATCCGTCGTCGGCGCCGCGACCAGCCGCAACCCGGCCAGGCCCGCTCGGGGCGCCGCTCCGACGACGCCGATCCCGTTGTCCCCGGCTGCGGCGACGCCGGCGACGGAAGTGCCGTGACAGTCCTCTCCACCGATGTCGCAAAGACCACCGATATTAGGAGATGGATCGGCCTCATCGTCATTGAAATCCCACGAAAGGTCGGCCCGGTAGTGCGGGCTCAGGTCCGGGTGCGTGTGCTCGAGCCCGTTGTCAACGATCGCAATCACCACACCGGTGCCCAGGAAGCCGGCGTCCCATGCCGGCTCGACGTTCACGTCCTCACCCGGGTCTCCCCAACTCTGGCCGGTGTTTTTGAGATGCCATTGATCGGGAAATAGAGGATCCGTGAACGCGATGCGCAGCGCCCGCTGCCGTCGAACCATCGGTTGAGCGGCCCGGACGCGGCCTCGCTCAAACGCCGCGTTGGCGAGTTGCAGGGCCTTCATCTCCGTATCGGCTTCGAAGATGTGAAACGCGCGCTGCCGAGACGGCATCCGGCGTACGTGGCGCACGCCCCATTGGCGCGCCACGACCTGTGGATCTTCCTGCGGATGGAGTTCGGCGGCGAAACGTCGGGTGAGTGTACGCTGCTGGCGGCGGCGATCGATCTGAGGATTCAGCGGCCCGCGAAGGAACGTCGGGCGTCCCAACTCGTCGTTTCCGTCCTCGGTCAGGGCGACCTTGCGTCCGTTCTCGTAAAAGTGAATGTCGGCGGCCGAGGTGCCCTGGCCGGCCGCAATTGTGGCCGCGAACGCGAGGGCAAGGGCAAGTGTTGGCGCCGCCTTCATTCTACACGTCGCTCCCACGAACCAGCCTATCCAATATCCATCCTCAGGATTACCGTATTTCGTCGCCAGGTTGGGGCACCGCCGGATACGTGAGTTTAGGATCTCGGGCGTCCCCATGCAACCAAAAACCCGGGCGCCGCGCGTCCACGGCGCGATCCGCAGGGTATTATTGGCTCGGCCCCTGTGTCTCTGCGCTGGCGATCTGGATGTGGACGGCGGGGAGCTTCACGGCCATCGTGGTCCCCTCAGGACTGCTCTGCACCTCGATCGTGCCCTGGTGCTCGTCAATCAGCTTTCTGGCGACCGCCAGTCCGAGTCCCGTTCCTCCCTGGCCCTTGCTGGAATGGAAGGGCTCGAACACCCGGTCGATCTGGTCTTCGGGTATGCCGGGGCCGTTATCGGCCACGGTGAAGATGGCCAAGCCATTGGGGGCGTCGTACACGGTCCGGACGGTGACGACTCCGTCGCGTTTTGGGGCGGCTTCGATGGCGTTTGAGATCAAGTTGAGCGCCGCCTGCTGGATGCCTTCGGCGTCCATGGGGATCGCCGGGAACGGGTCTTCGAACTCGCTCAGGAGCATCACGCCCTCCGCGTCGGCGCGAAGCTGGGCCAGGGACATCATCTCCTGGAGCACGTTGTTGAGCTGCTGGTGCTCCAGGCGCGGCTCGCGATCCTTGCTGAACGCGAGCATGTTCATGGTGAGGTTGTAGATGCGGTCGAGGTTGCGTTCGACGATGGGCCAGCCGTCGCGAATGGTGCTGACGTTGTTGCGGCTCAGTCCCATCTCGACCACGTCGGCTCCGCTGCGCAGCCCTTGCAGGATGTTCTTGATCGAGTGGGACAGGTAGGCGACGGTTTCGCCGGTGGCGGCAAGGCGCTCGGTCTGCACCCGAGACTGGACGAGCCGGGCGTTCTCGATGGCCAGGCCCGACATGGCACCGATGGCGGTAATCAGACGCAACTGGTGCTCGGTGTAGGTGTGCGAACTCATCGAGCAGTCGACGTGAATCACGCCGAGTACGTCTTCGCGGGCCGCGACCGGCGCGCAGATTACCGACCGTAGGCCGTAGTCGTGGATGCTGCCGCTGCCCTTGTCCCGGGCGAATCGCTCATCGGTGGCGGCATTCGCGCACAGGACGCCCTCGCGGTGCCCCACGACGTGGTTGATGATGCGGCGTGAGGTCGTGATGCGTTCGGGTTCGCCCTCCTTGTGGTGGCGGTAGCGCACCACCTGCGGCATCATCTCGCGCGTCTCCTCGTCGCGCGTGAGCACGAATCCGCGGTCGACATCGACCTGTTCGAAGATGATGTCCATCATGCGTTCGAGGAGCTGCTCGGGTGAGGGGATGGCGCCGACGGCCTCGGTCATCTGGTACATGACCCGCCAGGCATGCACGGCCTGCGAGGTTTCGGGGGCCGCGATGATTACCGAGTCCTCACTGGAGGGGACGCGGGCCTGAATGGACGAGTCCAGCATCGACGGAGCGACATCCATGTCGATCAGGCCGCGCGTGCGGTCGCGTCCGCTCAGCTTGGCGACCGACTCGTCTCCGCTGTAGACGAGTAGCGTGCTGCCCAGCTTGATCTGGTCTCCGTGCTTGAGCCGGATCTGGTGGTGCACGCGGACGCCGTTCACGTAGGTGCCGTTGGCGCTCTGAAGATCGCGCAGGATCCAGGTGCCGTTGTCGGGATGGAGCTCGCAATGGCGTCGCGAGACGGTCTGGTCGGATATGGGAATATCGTCGCTGTCCCGACCGAGCAACACCGGCCCGGATTGCGTCTCGAAGGTGCGGCCCCTGTCGGGGCCTTGCAGGACTATGAGGTTTGCCACTGTGACCTTCCCTGCTTGCGGATCAGGAGGCGGTCGGAGGTTCCCGCTTCGTGGGGTCCCTCGCCCGAAAGCGGGGCACACCCTTCGCGCAGCCTAGCCGTCGCCCCCCGCCGTTCATCGACCAATTCTACGTGGCCCTGGAACCGAGCGTCAATCCTCTTCGGCGCGGGCGGCAGGCCGGCGCGGCGCCGATCCGACCGAGCTTTCCATCGATCCAGCGGGGAGCCAATGTTTCGGGGACGACTCCGGAGGAGGCTGCTCGTTGGAGGGCCGGACCGGATCCTGGGGAGCGATTTACGCATGCTTTTTCGGACGTAGGGGTTGACGTGGCGTCGGATTGCAGGTAGCGTGAACTTGGGTTGTGCGGTGATTCCTATCCGACCGCGCAAGGGAGACCGAGAGAAAACAGGGCGCTTGTGTCGGTATGGATGGCCGAGCGTGCTCGTCTTCGCGGCGAGGGGAACGGACAAACCCGGCGCCAATGCGTACGTAGTGGGGCATGTGGGTGGCCATGAGCGCCCTGAGTGGTGAATGGCTGCCCGGTGGGAGGTGTAGCGATGAGGCGATTTTCTACAATTGGACTGTGTGTTGCTCTGATCGGGACGGCTACGGCGACAGTCGATGCCAACATCGTGGGAGGCGCCTGGACGGACACGCAGGTGCTGAATCAACCGTTGAAAGAGTTCTTCGGCTATGGGATTCCGATTCACTACAGCCACGTGAATCCGGCGGAGGATCCCGGGCCGTTCAGTGAGGCGGATTACGCACAGGCCAGCAGTCTCGGCCTCGTGGACGAGGTGATCCTCACGCTTGCGGTCAGCGGCTTGAACGCCAACGAGCACGTCGATGTGAAGGTTGAGCCTGTCGGCGGGGCGCTCACATACATCGGAACGGTCACCGGCGATGGAACGGCGAGTTTCGATCTGATCGATGCGTTCGGGCCCGGGGGCGGGCTCGACGGGCTGCCGGTCAACGTCCGGCTGGACGGTTCGTGCTTCGGCTTCGCTGTCCTGGAGTCGTCCAGTTTGTATGTCGAGATCAGCGATCCGCCGGAAAGCCCGCCCGTCCCGGCTCCGGGTGCGGCGCTGTTAGCAGCCCGTTGAAGAAGCCGTCGACTCACGCGGCCGGGCGGAACTTCCTCG
>CAYMME010000145.1:0-17743 GCA_964391465.1 uncultured Planctomycetales bacterium | reverse complement strand
AAGAGCCTCAATTACCGTGATCCGGAGACCCTCAGGATGCGAGAGCACTCACAGCTGCCGGCCGCCACCGGCTCGCGCGGCGGAGCCGTCCGCCGAGGCAGGGGGTAGTCTACCCCACGAACGGGCCCGGGGCGAGCCCACGAACCCTGCTGGACATGACGTGTTCAGAGCGGGCGCGCGACGGTGAGGAACAATGGGGTCGCCGGCAGACCAAGTGCGTCGCGGGGGCTATGATCTGGTATAATGACAGTGGACTTCACCGCCCACACCGATTCGGAGGCACGATCATGTGCAGCACGACGCTCCGCCGGACGGGCACGACGTTCCTGACCGCCGTGCTCTGTGGCCCCGTGATTTCGATGGCCCAGCAGAGGCCGACGCGCGCCGACTCGTTGCGACTCCGCCCGACAGCGGTGCTGCGCGCGTCTGAGGCACCCGAGGCCGGTGCTCAACCGACCCCGCAGACGCCGCCTCCCGGGGCGGCAGTGCCGCCGGGGGCGCCGGTCGCACCGCCCTACGCCTACGCGCCACCGTATCCTTACTACATGCCTTACGGCTACCCGCAATACGCGTATCCGCAACCGTACGGTCCGTATGCACCGTACGGCGGAGCGCATGGCGGGTACTACGATCCCGACCGCCCGCTGGGCCGGTATCACCACTATACCCCCTACGACATCGGTCGGCAGACCGCGCGCAACCGGCAAGACGCCCGCGAAGCTCGCCGGGCGGTCGAGGCACGCCGGCGGCAACGCAGGGCAGCCGGCAAGGACAATGTCATCGAACGACCCGGACCGTACCCGTACAACCCGGAGTCGATCGAGGGTGCCGAGGCGCCGTACGTAATGCCGCGCGGTGGGTATGGCCCGTACGCCGGCGGCTACCGGTACGCGCAGGATCCCTACTACTACGGGCAGCCGCTCGAGCACTACCGCACCGAAGCCCTGGCCGCTCGCGAAGAGCTGACCCTGATGGCCTACGAAGACCTTCTCACGCAGGGCTACAAGAGCTTTCAGGCGGGGCACTACGGGTCGGCCGCACGCAGCTTCATGGCCGCGGCGGACAAGCACCACGGCGATTCCGGCAGCCGCATCCATGCCGCCCAGGCCCTCGTAGCCGTCGGAATGTACGAGGAAGCACTGCGGTACGTGCGCCGGGCGGTCGGCCTGAAGCCGCTGCTGTTGCTCACGCCGATGAACCTCCAGGCCGACTACGGTGTGAAGGCGGACTTCGACAAGCATGTCGCCGCCCTCGCCGAGCACTGCAAGAAGAATCCCAAGGACACCGACGCGTGGTTGCTGCTGGCGTTCGAGCAACTTCTCTCGCCACACCCCGAACGCTGCGCCGAGGCGCTTTCGCACGTGAAGGACCGGGTACCCTATGATCGACTGGCCGAACGCCTGACCAAGGCGGCCAAGCCCATCATCGCCGGGAAGAAGTAGCAGCCAGCGCGGCACGCAACTCACCGGCGTCGACGCGGTATCGAAAGCACTCTTTGCCGTCAACGAAAACCACGGGAATGTCCCACGCGTAGCGAGCCTCGATTTCGACGTCGGCGCTGATGTCGACGTCGACAATGACCACGTCAAGGCCGTCAGCCACACGTTCGATAGTGCGCTTGGCCTCGTCGCACAAATGGCACCCCGGACGAGATAGGATCTTGATCTCAATCATGGTTGCTGCGCGACGAGGGCGGAAGGATGAGGGATGCCCGGCCGGCTCGCGCTTTCATCTCTTGTCCCTCATCTCTCATCCGATGCAAGCCTTGCGAGCATCGCTTTCGCGCGCTCGTTCCGGCTCTCGATGTCCAGCGCCCGCCGACACAGGCTCGCCGCTCGCTGTCGGGCCTCCTCGCTGGCATCTCCTTCGAGCAGCGCCTCGGCCCAGTTGCACAGAGCCGGCACCAGCGATCCGTCCAGCGCAACCGATCGCTCGTAGCCGGCCAGGGCCTCGGCTCGCTTCCCCAGTGCCATGAGGGCCAGGGCGAGGTTGTTGTGGGCCTGAGCATCGGTCGGCTCCAGCTCCGTCGCCCGTGCGAAGCTCGCGCGGGCTTCTTCGAATCGGCCCAGGTCGCTTGCCACCGTTCCGCGCTGGAACCACGCGCTCGGCAGGGCCGGGTTCAGCTCGGTCACCCGTCGGAACAAGGTCAACGCCTCGGCCAGCTTCCCCTCGCTCTGGATCAGACCGGCAAGGTTGTACAAGGCGCGGCCGTGCTCCGGTCGGTGCTCGACGACCTTGCGGTACTGGGCGATCGCATCGCCGTCGCGCCCGACACTGGCCAGAGCGACGGCGAAGTTGAACCGAGCTTCGACATCACCGGGACGCGCCGCGACCAGGGTCGTGTGGATCTCGACCGATTCGGTCCGGTACCCGAGCTTCCAAAACGCCATGGCCTTGCCGGACAGCGCCTCGGCGTTGTCGGGGTCGCGACGCAACACGCGATCGAAGCAGGCCACGGCGAGATCGAAGTGTTCGTCGCGAATGAACGCCGCACCCCGGCTCAACTGCGTGGGCACGTCGCGCGCCTGCCGTTGTCGCTGGCGTACGAACCAGTCATCCACCTGCTCACCCCAGTCCGCGATCCGCTGCTCGATTTGCGCGGCGGGGAGCGACGTGGGTCGCGACGCGGGCGGCGCCTTTGTCGGCTGCGTCGACCGGCTCGTCGGCGATACCGCCACCGCGGGCGATTCGTCGCGCGACACGCGCGGACGCACTAGCATCACCATCACGCCCACAAGCACGCCGAACGCCGCAAGAACCAGAACCAACGACCTCATGACCGCGCATTCTTGAACCGCACCCCATCACTGTCAAACTGTTGCACCTGAGCGCCGGGTGCCGCGGGCGGCCTGCCCGTGTTCTGCGGCAAAGACACTGGCAGGCAAGCTGCCGGTGGCACCCGACGCCAAACACACACATCGAACCGTTGCGCCTGAGTGCTTGCTGCGAAGCAAGGGGTGGACAATCGGCAGTGTGGTGCGGTAGCTTCTTGGGCACCTTCCGGGCAAAGCGAGGAACGAGCCGGTCATGCAGCCTGACCTCGAGCACAAACCCCAGTTCTCGTCGCTCATCCCCACGGTTGTGGGGACGCTGCTCATCGCGGCAGCGGTGGCGTGGTTGACCTTGGGCTCCCGCTCTCGCCCCGTACTGGATCCGACCGCGCAGCCGCAAGCGGTCACCGCACGCGGAGACTTGGCGGAAGACGAGAAAGCCACAATCGAGGTCTTCCAGGAGACCTCACCATCCGTCGTGTACATCACCACGCTCGTCCGTCGTGAGAACCCGTTCACCCTGAATGCGTTCGAGATTCCACGGGGGACCGGCTCGGGCTTCGTGTGGAGCTCTGACGGCTACGTCGTGACCAACTATCACGTCCTCGCCGAAGGCAACACGTACCACGTCACGCTTTCTGATCAGCAGACCTACGAGGCCCGTCTGGTCGGCACGGCACCCGACAAAGACCTCGCGGTAGTCAGGATCAACGCCCCCCCGGAACGATTGAAGCCGATTCCGGTGGGCACGTCCGCGGATCTCGTCGTCGGCCAGAAGGTCTTCGCCATCGGCAACCCGTTCGGCCTGGACCAGACGCTGACCACGGGCATCGTCAGCGCGCTCGGGCGTGAGATCGAGGCGGTCACGGGCCGCAAGATCCACGACGTGATCCAGACCGACGCGGCCATCAACCCGGGCAACTCCGGCGGCCCGCTGCTGGACAGTGCCGGTCGCCTGATCGGCGTGAACACGGCAATCTACAGCCCGTCGGGCTCGAGTGCCGGCATCGGATTCGCCGTTCCGGTGGACACGGTTCAGCGCTTCGTGCCGGAACTGATCCGCCACGGACGGGTCACGCGGCCCGGCCTGGGGGTCCAGATTATGCCCGATGCGTGGGCCGCCCGGCTTCGCGTCTCCGGGGTTGTGATTTCTCGGGTGCCCGCCGATAGTCCGGCCGGGCAGGCGGGGCTGGAGGGAGCCCGGCGCGATGGGAGAGGCCGCATCGTGCTGGGCGACGTGATTACGCACATCGACGGCAAGCCGACGGGCTCCGTGGAGGACTTGCTCAGCACCCTGGAACAGTACAACGTGGACGACAGCGTGAAGGTAACGGTTCTCCGCCAGGGAGAACCGAGAGACTTTCAGGTCACACTGACCAAGGTCGAGTGATCACGAGCGCCTGGTGCGCGAGGGCCATCGCAAGCTGCCGTAGGCCGCGGTAGGCATTTGCGGAGCGACGGACGTTGGTCTGGACGATCCTGTCGATCATCAACTACGCCGCGGTGGCGGTGGCAATCGTCTCCGTGCTGCGCCATCCGCGCGAACCGCGGGCGATGCTGGCGTGGATCCTGGGCCTGCTGCTGCTGCCCGTGCTCGGGCTGATCCTGTTCTTGCTGATCGGCAGAGCGAGGGTGCAGCGCACGCGGCGCCGGCGCCGGCGCTCCCGGCGCAAGCTGGCTCGGTCGCTGTCGGCGCGCACCAGCTCGATACGCGAGGTACAGGCCGAGCCGGAGCGTGTGCGTATCGACCGCGACCTGGGCAACCTGGTGAATCTCGCCACCCGCCTGAGCCGTCACCCGCCGACAACCGGCAACGAAGTCACGATCTACCAGGACGCGGAGCAGACGTTCCTGGCGCTGCAACTGGCCATCGAAGCGGCCCGTGAGCACGTGCACATGGAGTATTTCATCTTCCAGCCGGACGAGACGGGGCAGGCTGTGCGCGATCTGCTCATCAAGAAATGCCGGCAGGGTGTGCGCTGCCGCCTGCTTCTGGACTACGTCGGATGTCTGTGGTGGCCGCGGGGGTTTGAGCAGTCGCTCGTCGACGGCGGCGTGGAGCTTGCATTCTTCCTGCCCGCGGTACCGTGGCGCGTCGGCCGCCGCATGAACTTCCGCAACCACCGTAAGATCCTGGTCGTCGACGGGCACGTCGGCTTCACGGGCAGCCAGAACATCGGCGATGAGTATCTCGGCCGGCGCCGGTCGGGCGTGCCGTGGCGGGACACGCACATGCGGCTCATCGGCCCGGCCGTGCACCAGTTGCAGGGGATCTTCATCGAGGACTGGCATTTCGTCACCGGCACCGACCTGGTCGATGACGCGTACTTCCCGACGCTCGAGCCGCGCGGCGAGCAGGTCGTGCAGGTGATTCCCTCGGGACCGGACGAGCAGGCCCGCGTGATGCATCACTTGCTGTTCGCCGCCATCGCGGCCGCCCAGCGGTCGGTGTGCATCGCCACGCCGTACTTCGTTCCCGACACGGCCATGCTGCTCGCGCTGCAGTCGGCCGCGTACCGGGGTGTGCGCGTGCAGTTGCTGATCCCGTCGCAGTCGAATCACCGTATGGCCCTGTGGGCCGGGCGGAGCTTCTATCCGGAACTGTCAGAGGCCGGCGTCGAGGTCTACGAGTATCCCGACGCCATGCTGCACTCGAAGGTGGTGGTGGTCGACGAGCTGTGGGCCATGGTGGGCTCGGCCAACATGGACGAACGCAGCTTCCGGCTCAACTTCGAGGTGACCGCCATCCTCTACGACGAAGAGCCGGCGAAGCAACTGCACCGCGATTTCTCGTCGCTGCGCAACCAATCGCAGCGATTCAAGCGGGGCAAGTCCCAGAACTGGACATTCGGCGAGTCGCTCGCCCTGGGGGTGGCGCGACTGACGTCGCCGTTGCTGTAGATGGTCGTTGGGGTGGGGAAATCGTTCACAGGCTACGGCGTTGCCGGTACGCACGCTCCCTTGCGGTCGCATCTCGGTTAGGGTTCCCGCGGGGTTTCGGACCGTGCGTCGGCTTAGCAGATGCGCGGGAGTTGCTTGCCGGAGAGGAGGTCGAGGATTCGTGTGCCGCCGAGTTGGCCTTTGAGCAAAACGGTTCCCGGCTGCGTGTCGGTGACCCGACCGATGAGGGTTGTCCCGCTGCCCGATTCGTTCGCCTTCATGGCCACAAGCGCCTTTTCAGCGTCGGACTCCGCTGTGAAGGCGATCAGTCGACCCTCGTTTGCCACGTAGAACGGGTCCAGCCCCAGCATCTCGCACGCACCCGCGACCGGATCGGTCACCGGCACTGCGGTCTCGTCGATGGTGATGCCGACCTTGCCGTCCATGGCGATTTCGTTGAGCGCCGACGCCAACCCTCCGCGCGTCAGGTCGCGAAGGCAGTGAACCTCCGCGCCGGAGTCAAGCAGAGCTGAGACCAGCGTGTTGAGCGGCGCGCAGTCGCTCTCGATCGGGCCCTCGAACTCGAGCCCTTCGCGCACCGACATGATGGCGATGCCGTGGCGGCCGACGTCGCCGCTCAGCAGGACCGCATCGCCGGGCCGCACGCGGGCGGCCGTGACCTCCACGTTCTCCGGCACCACGCCGATGCCGGCGGTGTTGATGTAGATGGTGTCGCCCTTGCCGCGGTCAACGACCTTGGTGTCGCCCGTCACCAGGTCCACCCCGACGCGGCGCGCTGTATCCCGCATCGAGTCGACGACGCGCTGCAGCGTCTCCAGCGGGCAGCCTTCTTCGAGAATGAAACCGGCACTTAGGTACGCGGGCCGGGCGCCGGCCATCGCGAGGTCGTTGACGGTGCCGCAAACGGCGAGCGTGCCGATGTCGCCGCCGGGAAAGAACAGCGGGCTGACCACGTACGAATCCGTGGTGAATGCGACGCGAACGCCGTCGAGGTCGAGCACGGCACTGTCATGCCGCGCGGCCGAGGCCGGGTTCTCGAACGCGGCCAGGAACACCTGCTCGATCAGGTTGCGCATCAGCCGCCCACCGCCGCCGTGCGCCATCTGCACGGTGGAGTGGCGGTTGATTGGGGTCGGACAGGAGAAGTTGTCAGCCATCAGCGCTCAGCCGTCAGTGATGAGGGATGAAGGATGAGAGATCAAGGATGGGGGGCAGGCGTTCCCTATCCCTCATCCTTCATCGCTCATCTCTCATCCGGAACTCGTCGGTTCCTTCCTTCGGTACCTGTAGTACGCCGCGCACGCGCCTTCCGACGACACCATCGTCGCCCCCAGCGGGGCGTCCGGCGTGCAGCTCGTGCCGAAGGCCGTGCACTCGTGCGGCTTCTTCAGGCCTTGCAGGACCAGGCCGCTGATGCACTCCGACGACTCCTCGACGCTGACGTGCGAGACGTCGAAGCGTCGGTCCGCGTCATGGTCGGCATACTCGGCCCGCAGCGCCAGACCGCTCTGCGCGATCGACCCGATGCCCCGCCACTTGCGTGGCACGACTTCGAACACCTCGCGGATCATGCGGCGGGCCGGCTCGTTGCCGGCGTCGCGCACGGCCCGCACGTATTGATTCTCGACCTCGGCCCGACCTTCCTCCAACTGCTTCACGCACATGTGGACGCCGTGGAGGATGTCGATGGGCTCGAACCCGGTCACGACGATGGGCACATGGTACTTCTCGGCAATGGGGTGGTACTCCTCGGTGCCCATGATCGTGCAGACGTGGCCGGCGGCGAGGAACCCGTTCACCCGACACGTCGGCGCGGACAGGACGGCCTCGAGCGCGGGCGGCACGAGCACGTGCGAGACCAGCATCGAGAAGTTGTCGAGCCCGAGTCGCCGGGCCTGGTGGACGGCCATCGCGTTTGCCGGGGCGGTCGTTTCGAATCCGACGCCGAAGAAGACCACCTGCCGGTCCGGGCAGGACCGCGCGATTTCGACGGCGTCCATCGGCGAGTAGACTACGCGCACATCGCCGCCCGCGGACTTGACCGTGAGCAGGTCCCGCGACGAGCCCGGGACGCGGAGCATGTCGCCGAACGAGCAGAAGATCACCTCCGGGCGTGCCGCGATCTCGACCGCCTTGTCGATCAACTCGACCGAAGTGACACAAACCGGACAGCCCGGCCCGTGGATCAGCGTGATCTCCGACGGCAGCATCTCGTCCAGACCGAAGCGCACGATGGCGTGCGTCTGGCCGCCGCACACCTCCATGATCGACCACGGCCGCGTGGTGACGGCGCGGATCATCTTGGCCAACTTCTCGGCCCCGACCGCGTCGCGATATTCGTCGACAAAGCGCATCGTGGAGCTGTTAGCCTTTAGCTGTTAGCCATTCGCCGTCGAGCATTCCACCACGATCCTTACTTCTGTTCCCCGTTCCCCGTTCCCTGTTCCCCGAGCAGATCGAGTTCTTCGATCTGCTCCAAGTACGCAAACACCTCGGCGGCTTCCTGCTCGTTGATGCGACTGATGGCGAATCCGACGTGCACAATGACGTAGTCGCCCACCTCGGCCTCCGGCACGTAGGCGAGCGAGCACTCCTTCGTGATGCCGCCGAACTCGACTTTGGCCCGGCGGAGTTCATCGTCCGCGATGCTCAGGACCTTTCCGGGAACACCAAGACACACCGTGCTACTCCTTCGCGATCGAACCGCCATCCGCAATGCGTTGCGCAGCCACATACACCTGCCCGAGAGCGATCCCGCCGTCGTTCGGCGGCACCTTGCGTTGCGTATACACGCGGAAACCGACCTCCTGCAAGCGCAACCGGATGCGTTCGGTCAAGTACGCGTTCTGAAAACAACCGCCGCTCAGAACCACCTGCAACAGCGCCGCGCGCTCGGCCACTTCGACCGCATGCGCTGCCAGCGCGTTGTGGAAGCGGGCGGCCATCTGCGGCACGGGCGCGCCCCGGGATAGATCGTCGAGCAACGCAGTGACCAGCGGTTCCCAGTCGGCGACGGCCGGCTCGCCGTCTGAGAGCGGCAGCGGATACGCACCTTCCTCCGTTGCGCCGTGGGCGGCGAACTCGACCTCCATGGCGGCGTGCCCCTCGAAGCCCGAATGCGTCCGCAGACCGAGCAGGGCCGCCACCGCATCGAACAACCGCCCCACGCTCGTCGTGCGCGGCGCGTTGAGTGAACGATCGAGCATCACGAGCAGCGTGCGCAGTTCAGCCTCGGTGAACCACTCGCGCGCCCACCGGCGGGCGTCCTCACCAAAGATCTCGTGGAGCAGGCCGAGGGCGGCGCGGCGCGGTTCGGCGATCGCGCGCTCGCCGCCGGGCAGTGAGAACGGACGCATGTGGGCAACGCGGCGGAACTCGGCACCGTTGCAGACGAGTGCCTCGCCGCCCCAGACCGTACCGTCGATACCGTAGCCCGTGCCGTCCCAAGACAGACCGAGCACGTCGCCGTCGAGGCCGTGCTCAGCCACGCACGACGCGATGTGCGCGTGGTGGTGCTGCACGCGGATCAGCGGAACGCTCCACTTCTCGGCAAGCTTCTCGGCGTGGCGTGTCGAGGCGTAGTCCGGATGCAGATCACACGCCACCACATCCGGCTGCGCATCGAAGAATTCGACGAGATCGCGAATCGTGCGTTCGAAAACCGCCGTGCCCTCGGCGCTGTCGAGGTCCCCGATGTGCTGGCTCACCACCACCTGCGACCCGACGGTGAGGGCAACCGTGCTCTTGAGATGGCCGCCCACGGCCAGAATGCACGCGTTGCTCGCACGTTCCTTGCCCGAGCCGCGGCATTGATGCCGCGCGGTCGGCGCTAGACGAGCCCGGCAGCTCGGGTCATCCGCGCCGGATGAATCCGGCGGCCCGGGCGGCGGGATGTCCAGCTCAATCGCCCTGGGCGCGAATCCGCGGGCGCGGCGCAGCACCTGTAGTCCCTCACCGTCGACGCGTGCGACCGAGTCGTCCACCGGCCGCACGATCGGCCGGTCGTGAACGAGGAACAGATCGGCCACCGCCCCGAGCCGGTCGAGCGCCTCGCCGATGTCGATCGACATGGGCTCGTCGGAGATGTTGCCGCTCGTGCACACCACGGGTCGATCCACCGCATCGAGCAGCAGGTGATGCAGCGGCGTGTACGGCAACATCACGCCGAGGTACGGGTTGCGGGGCGCAACACGGTCCGCAACCGAACCGGCCGGCGCGTCGGCACGTCTGCGCAGAAGGAGGATCGGAGCCTCAGGTGACGCGAGCACGCGTGCTTCCCGCTCCGACACCACACAGCAACGCGACACCGCCTCCACCGACGGCAGCATGATCGCAAACGGCTTGGCTTCGCGGCGCTTTCGCTCGCGCAGGCGAGTCACCGCCGAGTCGGAAGTCGCGTCGACCAGAAGCTGGAATCCGCCAATGCCCTCGAGGGCAACCGTCCTTCCTTCGATCAGCGTTTCGACGGCCGAGGCCATCGCCGGCTCGCCGCGAGCCAGGGCAGTGCCGCTTGCGTCGAGCAGTTGCAGTTGCGGACCGCAGTCCGGACACGCAATCGGCTGGGCATGGAAACGCCGGTCATCGGGGTCGTCGTACTCGGCCGCGCACTCGGGGCACATCGCGAACCGCTTCATCGACGTGCGCGGTCGGTCGTACGGCATGCTCTTGATGATCGAGTATCGCGGACCGCAATGCGTGCAGTTCGTGAACGGATAGCGGTACCGGCGCTCGCCCGGCGTGCGGATCTCCTCGAGACATGCGGGACAGGTGGCAAGATCGGCGGGAATCGCCGGCCGAGGCGACGCGCCTTCGCAGCTCGTACCGATGACGAATGCTTCTTCGGTGCGGGTCGCGATCTCCGCCACGATCAGATGCTCGACCACGGCCTGCGGCGGATGATCACATCGGAGAGCTTCGACGAAGCCGTCCAGAGCCGGCCGCGCGCCCTGCGCTTCGATGTGCACGCCCGTAGTTTCGTTGCGGACCCAACCGACGAGCCCCCGCTCGCGGGCGGCACGATACACGAACGGCCGAAAGCCCACGCCTTGAACGACGCCGCGCACCGACAGGACGAGTCGTTGGGTTGCCACGCTGTCAGCCACCGGTGACGACGCCTCCCACGATATCGAGCACCTCGGCCGCCGCCCGGTCAACCGCCTCGGCAACCGGCGGCGAGAGTCGGTCGCAGTATCGCTCGGCCGCAGCGATGACCACGCCCACGATCACGATGCGCGGACTGACACCGTCCGGCGCAAGGGTGTGGGCCAGATCGATCGCTTGCGGTACGCTGATCCCATGTGTCGACAACGGCGTAGCGCCCGAGGCGCCGAGTCGCTCGGGCGTGAGGCGCAACACCTTGCCCGGGACCCCACCCCCGACGACCGCATCAACAAGCACCACCGGCCTTCCACTTTCCAGTACTGGGATCAGCCCCGACGGCTCGGGCACCTCGGCCAGCGCGACACCGGCCGGCGCGCCCATTTCGCGGAGACGTTGCACGACGGCCAGACCCACGCCGTCGTCACCCGCGGACCGGTTGCCGACACCGATCACGCATGCGGTCAATCCGCCGGCTCCCGTTTGATCTCGAGTTTGAGGAAGTGCGTCGCACATGATATGCACGGGTCGTAGTTGCGCACGGTCTGCTCGGCCAGCCACGTGGCTTCTTCGTGCGGCATGTCCGCGAGTTGCTCCGCGATCTGACGCAGATCGTCCTCGATGCATTTTTGGTTCTGAGAAGTCGGCGGGACGATCTTGGCGCTCTCGATCAGTCCCTCATCACTGACACGGTAGCGGTGATAGAGGATGCCGCGCGGCGCCTCGGTGCAACCGGAGCCGGTACCGGCCCGGGCGGGTACGTCGACGTGCGGGCGATCCGGCGGCTCGTAAGCCTCGATGATCCGGATGGCCTCGTCGATGGCGTGCACGGTCTCGACCATGCGGACGAGCAGGCTCTTGAACGGGTTCAGGCACGGGACGGTCAGACCTACATCCCGGGCGAGTTCCTGCGCGATGGCCGGCAGACGGTCGAAGTTGAGATTGAACCGCGCCAGCGGCCCGCAATGATACGCAACATCCCCGTGAAGCACGGAGTGAAGCGCGTTCGAACGCTCGACGTGCTGCTCCTCGAAGTGCTCTTCGTACTCGCTGATGGCGATGTCGAGCCCCTTGTTGGACACGAGTCGGCCTTCGCAAAACGGATACTCGTCCGGGTGCCGAAGGGCAACGAACTCGTAGTCCCGTTCGAAATCCGGGAAGGGGAATGTCGCCATCCACTTCGTGCTCTCGCAGGCGGCGTCGCGGCTCCACTTCAACTCGTCGAGCATGGCGCGGAACTCGGCCTTGGCGGGCAAGCGGTAGAAGCCGCCGAGCCGCACGTTGATGGGATGGATCTCGCGGCCGCCGAGCAGGTTGACGATGGCGTTGCCGGCCTTCTTCATGCGCAGCCCGGCCTTGACCCTGTCAGGATGATCCTTGGCCAGGGCCAGTGCGTCCTGATAGCCCAGGAAGTCCGGGGCGTGCAGCATGAACGCGTGCAGGACGTGACTCTCGATCCACTCACCGCAATAGAGCAGCCGGCGCAGCGTCCGGAGCGGCCCGTCCACCTTCACGCCCAGCGCGTCCTCGATGGCGTGGCACGCACTCATCTGATAGGCCACAGGACAGATACCGCAGATGCGGGCCGTGATGTCGGGCGTCTCCGTTTGGGCGCGTCCCCGAAGGAACGCCTCGAAGAAGCGCGGCGGCTCGAAGATGCGCAGCTCCACCTTCCGAGGCTTCTTGCCCTTGAAGGTGATGGTCAACGCCCCTTCGCCCTCGACCCGGGCCAGGTAGTCCACCTTGATGGGTTTCACACGCTCGGACATTGCTCGTTACACCTTCTGCACAAGCTGGTGCGAGATTCCAATCTCGCACTCGACACTGCGGGCGTACTTGCCCGGTCCGAGGCACACCACGCATGAGCAGGAGAGGATTCCCGCACGAAGCCGGGCGAGTCCCTTTGCGTTCGGCGCGTGCCCCGAAGGGGCGACGGAACGTAGCCAGGGGTGACGCGAAGCGGAACCCCTGGACGTCGTCGTCCGGCGATCGCCACCGCCCCGTAGGGGGCGGCGGAACACGTCGAGCCTCCATTCCTCCGCCCCGCCGGGGCGGTGTCGCATATCCGCTAGCCAACCAGGGGCTGCGCTTCGCTCCGCCCCTGGCTACGATCCTCGGCCCCTCCGGGGCCCGCAGTCACGCTGCTGGAAGAGGAGCTGGACATTTCTCTCCAGTACCGCCTTCCGCCGGCTACTCTCAACGCGGCATTTACACCGGTCCGAGCTTCCTATCTCGCACTAGCCCGCACACCATCGCTACGCGGGGGCTTCGGCAGCGAGGATGTCGGCCTCCGCAGCCGCGGTCTGAAACTGTCCCGCCCCCGCATTGAACGTCTGAAAGACGCGCTCGATCTGCGGTCCCGACGCTCCCGCTCTGACCCAAGCGCGAGTCAACGATGTCGTGTTCGGTCGATCGTTCGGCCCGAAGCAGCCGAAGCAGCCGCGGGCATACGACGGACAGAGCGCATTGCATCCGGCCTGCGTCACCGGACCGAGGCACGGGGTTCCCTGCGCGACCATTACGCACACGGTGCCGCGCCGCTTACACTCGAGGCACACGCTGTAGTTCGGAATGTTGGGCGGCCGACCGTTCAGCAGCGCGTTGACCACTTCGAGCAACTGCTCCTTGCTGATCGGGCATCCGCGCAACTCGAAGTCGACGGGCACGTGATCGGCGATGGCCGTCGACTTGCCGAGCGTGCTGATGAACTCAGGCGAGGCGTACACGACGGACGTGAACTCCTTCACGTCGCGGGAGTTGCGCAGAGCCTGGATCCCGCCGGCCGTCGCGCAGGCCCCGATGGTGATCAGCAGCTTCGACGACCGCCGCACCTTGTGAATGCGTTCGGCGTCGTGCGGCGTGGTGATCGAACCCTCGACCAGCGATACGTCGTAGGGGCCCTTGATGATCGCCCGCGACGCCTCGGGGAAGTTCGCGATCTCGACGGCGCCGGCCACGGCCAGCAATTCGTCTTCGCAGTCGAGCAGACTCAACTGACATCCGTCGCAGGAAGCGAACTTCCAGACCGCCAACTTGGGTCGTTTGTTCTTAGCCATCAGCTTTCAGCTCTCAGCCACCCGCTCGCCCAAACGCCGCGCGGCGCCGCCCTCTCTGGTGCAATGTCGCAAGCAAGCCGCATTCCTTCCGAACCGTCCCGATGTGCGTCGAGACAAGGGAGCGGCAATGCTTCGCCTTGCCGCGGCCGCTCCCTCACGGTCGCGGTTCGGATTGGTTGCGTACCGCCAACCTCGAGACACTGCCGCTAGATCTCCCGAAGCGCGAACAGTTTTTCGACCCGGTCGTAGCGGAACACCGGGCCCTCCTTGCAGACGAACGTCGGGCCGTACTGGCAGTGGCCGCAGAACCCGACGCCGCACTTCATGTTTCGCTCCATGGACAGGTGGATCTTGTCGTCGGCCAATCCGCGGCCCTGCAAGTCCCGGATGGCGAAACGCATCATGACCTCCGGGCCGCACAGCATGGCCACCGTGTCGATCGGGTCGAACCGTACCATGGGCAGCAGCGACGTGACCACGCCGACGTGACCGCGCCACGTGTGCCCGCCGCGGTCGACGGCCACCCGCACCATCATGTCGAACCGCCCGCGCCAGCGCTCGAGCTGCTTGCGATAGAGCACGTCTTCCGGCGTCCGCGTACCGTAGAGGATGACCACCCGCCCGAACTCCTCCCGGCGAGTGAGAAGCTGATGAATCACCGGCCGGAGCGGGGCCAGCCCGATGCCGCCCGCCATCACCACCACGTCCTGCCCCTTGGCCTGCTCCAACGGCCACGCGCTGCCGTATGGTCCTCGCACGCCCACCGTGTCCCCGCGTTTCAACAGCGTCATCGGGCGCGTCACGCTGCCGACGGCGCGGATGGTGTGCACGAGCTTCTGCGGCTCTGCCGGATCGCCGCTGATCGAGACGGGCACCTCGCCGACCCCGAACAGGTACAGCATGTTGAATTGGCCCGGCGCGAACGGGAAGCCCTCGGGGCGGTCGGTGTAGTCGAACTCCAGCGTGAAGGTGTCCCGCGTCTCGCGGATCACGCGTTCGATCTTGCGCGGCTCCGGCACCATCGGATCCGGCAACGGCCCGTGCGATGCCGCGGTCGGTTGCGCGCCCGCGATCCGTGCTGCGGTGTCTGGTTCAACTGTTGCGTCAGCTTGCCGGTTCATTCCCGTCTTTCTTGCCTCGCCGTCCGTCCGCGCCTCACGCACGGTCCTTGTAGATGTCGATCAACTGCATCCGCGTCCATCCGAGCCGCTTCTGCACGACGCGGAAGAAACGCTTCATCAACTCGTAGCCCAACTCGTGATCCGCTTCGCACTTGCCGCGCAGGCAGACGGCATCGAGAGCCAGGGCCCGCGTCATCTCCGTCGCTCGGGCATCGAGGTGCCAGCGATACGGCGGAAGCAGCCAGGACCAGCCGAGCACGTCGTCCTCACCCACGCTGCCGACGTCGACCGGCCCGGCGCCCGGGACATGCACCTCGAGGGTCACATGTCCGCCGCGGAGCAGATACCACGCATTGGCATCCGCGCCTTCCTTGAGCAGAAAGTCACCCGGTTCGAACCGCACGTTGGACGCACACCCGGTCAGCAGTGCGTAGTCCTCGTCGCGCAATCCCTGGAGGAAAGGGTGGTCCCGCAACAGCCGCTCGAGCGTATGGGTTTCCATGATCCGGTCTCCTCCCTAGTGTTTTCTCTTCGCCCCGTCTTCCGATGCACGAATTGCCTTCACCTCTTCGGTGAGGTCGATACCCACCGGACACCAGGTTATGCACCGGCCGCACCCGACGCAGCCGGAGGTGTCGAATTGATCGTGCCATGACGACAGCTTGTGCGTGAGCCACTGCCGATAGCGGGCGCTGATGGTCGGACGCACGCTGCCGCCGTGGATGTACGAGAACTGCGTGGTGAAGCAGGAGTCCCAGGTGCGCCACCGTTCCGCGTGCTCTCCCGTGAGGTCGGTGACGTCCTCGACGGTCGTGCAGAAGCAGGTCGGACAGACCATGGTGCAGTTCGCGCAGGCCAGACACCGCTGGGCCACGTCGTCCCACCGGCGATTCTCGAGGTTGCGGGCCAGCAGGTCCTTGACGTCGTCGGCGTCCATCGTCCGGCCCATCCCCTCGGCGGCGCGGGCGACGGCCGCCTCGCCCGCGGCGAGATGCTCGTCCGACGCGGGCTGCGAGGTCACCTTGCCCATCATCTCCGCACCGGCCTCGCTGCCGATCTCGACGAGGAACGCATGGCGGTCTCCGTCGATGAGTTCCGTCAGAGCCAGGTCGTAGCCGCTCGTGGCCCGCGGGCCGGTGTTCATCGACACGCAGAAGCACGTGTTCCCCGCCTGTCCGCAGTTGACCGCGATGACGAAGATGTCCTTGCGCCGAGCGGCATAGTGAGGGTCGGCGTGCTCTCCGCCCAGAAGCACGCGGTCCTGGATGGCGATCGCGTGCAACTCGCAGGAACGCACGCCGATCATGGCCAGCTTGGGGCCATCTTCCGGACCGTCGGACACCTCGAACCCGTTCCCATTTCCGTTGCGCCGGGCGCCCCAGAGGCGGACCCGAGGCTGGTGCAGAGACTTCTTCCAGGAGTGCGGGCCAACGGTGTAGCCGAAAAGGGCTTGGTCACCGCGCCGCTCGAGCCGGTACCGCCCCGCCTCCTGCACATCGGTCCACCCGACGGGCAGATCCTCGGCACCGCTCATCTCGTCGTAGACGATGGCCTCATCGCGAACGGTCGGGCCGACGAGCGCGTATCCGCTGTCGCGTAACGCACCGAGCAGTTCGTCGAAGTGGTCCCGCTCGACAACGACCTGTTGACCTACATCGCCCAAGATAGCAGTCCCCCGCAAGGAGCCCACGGCTTGCGGCTCCTTGTAGCACACAGCGTGCCAGAAACGTGCCGGAATCGGAATGCGCCGGCTGCACCCGCTACGGAGGCGTGCGAGATGCTCTGGTTGTCGCCAAGCTCGGCCGCCCGACCGGCCCGCGTTGGCCGCGAGCACACCGGACCGCCAGATCCTGCCCCGCCGACTGTGTGAAATTTCGCACGATGTCGGCTTTTTCCATGGCCCGGCGGCACCGACCCGCAGTTTTCCAAACGTGCGGCGTTCATTGCTGCGGCTGCCATCTTAGCCCTCTGGAATGTAGTCCATCTGGAGGCCGGGGTCGGCGGCGGGGACGTATCGCTCCTCGAAGCCCAGTTCCTTGCGAACGATGTTGGCCCCCTGGGCGATGGCCGCGGCCTTGAAGAAGGCGATGTCGCGGTTGCAGCCCTGGCGCCCGAAACCGCAGTCGGTGGACAGGCAGAGCTTATCGGCCGGAATGTGCTCGAGGGCCATGCGGATCCGCTCGGCCACGTCGGTCGGCCGGTCGCATTGGAGCGTGCGGTGGCTGACCACGCCCACCGCCAGCTTCTTCTTCATGTTCTTGGCCGGTTCGGCGAACAGGGGCATCTCGGCGTAGTGCTGATCACAGGCCTCGATGGTCCACACGTCACCCCGGCACTGCTCGAGGTAGAGCTCGATCGACGGCTTGTAGGAAACGTTGTCGAACACCCGCTGCATGTTCGGGTTGCCCCAGCAAGTGTGGATCCAGATCTCCACGTCGTCGAGCCCCTCGGTCTCGTGGTTCCAGGCGTCGATGAGGAACTTGAGGTAGTCCTTGTCGTCGGGGTAGTAGTGGGCGGTGAAGTGCAGCGTCGGCTCTTCGAGTTGGATCAGCTTGCAGCCCGCAGCGGACAGGGCCCGCAGTTCCTTGTTCATCGCGGTGGCCATGTCCCAGATCACCTCCCGCACGTCCTTGTACTTGTCGGTGAGGATGTCGAGGAAGTAGGCCATCACCTGCGAGCAGACGGTGCCGAACTTGATCGGCTTGGGGCTGCGGGCCTGGCACATGCGCCAGATCTTGGCGTACTCGAGCGGTCGGGCCTCGATCTTGTCAACCAGCTTGGGCCACCGCCAACCGGT
>CAYMME010000144.1:10107-17841 GCA_964391465.1 uncultured Planctomycetales bacterium | reverse complement strand
GTTGTCCGAGGACAGCGGGGGCAGGTTGAGCTGCATCAGTACTTTGGTCTCGGTCAAGTCGACGTATTGCAGCATCAGGTGAACGGTACCCTGGACTTCGGTGAGGCAGATGTACGCGAAGGTGGGTCGGCTGAACACCTTAGGGAAGCTCTGGGCCCACAGTCGGTTGAACGTGCCCGCGATGACCTTCTTGCCGCTCGCGGCATCGGTGTAGACCTGATCGGCCAGGACAAGGGCTTGCAGGACCGGCTTGACTACCACACTTCACCTCTCGTGCGCGCCCGCGCGTGCGACACGATGGGGCACGCGCCGCGGGCAAGCACCCCCAGCTACTCTTGTGCCGCAGGCCGCGTCGGCCTCCACGTCCGGACACCGACGGTAGCCGCATCGGCGGGTAGCCGGTAACATCGGCCGTTCACTCCCCGCAGGAGGCCCGGCCATGATCGACGACATCCGAACCTACGTCCTCAGTCTACCCGTTTTCGACGTCCACGAGCACCACATGCCCGAAATCCTGCTGAGCAGAGATGTCGGCCTGCTTGCTCTGCTCCGGCAGAGCTACGCCGGCTGGACGCAGGCTCGACCCTATCCGCTCCCCTCCGAGAGCCGAGCCGAGGATCCCATGCTGGCCGATGTCGGGAAGACCTCCTGGGACGATATCGCCCGGTTCGTCGAGCACAGCGGTTCCAGCACCTTCGTGCGGAACCTGGTCTGGGCGCTGTCGGAACTGTACGAACTGGGGGACGCGGGAATCACCCAAACGAACTGGGGCGACCTCGACGAGCAGATCCGGCGCCGCCATGCCGACGAGGGCTGGGTGCGGGCCGTGCTCGACCGGGCCGGCATCCGGCACATCATCACCGATCCCTACGCCGACCCGCTGCTCAATGCGCGCGAAACGCTTGGGGAACGCTACTCCTCCGTGATCCGAATCAATGCGTTCGCCTTCGGCTGGCATCCGGAGGCACGCGATCACAACGGCAACAGCGCCCACACGTTCGCGAAACGGCTGGGCTGCAAGTTGGAGTCGTTCGACGACTACCTCGCCTTGCTCGAAACCGTCGTCGAAGGGATGGCCGACCGTCGCCAGCTCGCGATCAAGAACGCCCTCGCCTACGACCGCGAGATCAACTTCGACGACACCGATGAGACGCTGGCCCGCCAGGCGTGGGGCGAGCCGAATCCTTCGCCGGCGCAGCGGAAAGCGTTCGGCGACGTTGTGGTCGATCGGTTCTGCCGGCTGGCCGGCGAGCGCGATATCCCCGTGCAGATGCACCTGGGCTCGGCGTTGATTCGCGGCTCGCATCCGATGAACGCGGCCGGCCTCATCGAGCGACACCCGAAGACGCGGTTCCTGCTCATGCACTTGGCCTACCCGTGGAGCACGGACCTGCTCGGCCTGGCCTTCGTCTATCGTAACGTGTGGATCGACCTGACGTGGGCCTGCCTGCTGAGCCCGACGCACTTCACCCGGAGCCTGCACGAGGCCATCGAAGTGCTGCCCGACGAATCGCGCATGATGATCGGCGGTGACAACTGGCACGTCGAGGAAACGTACGGCGCGTTCGCCCTGATGCGCGAGCGGATCGGCGACGTGCTGGCCGAGAAGGTCCGCACCGGCTACTTCCAGCCGGACGACGCAAGGCGCCTGGCTCGGAAGATCCTGCACGAGAACGCAACGACGTTCTTCAGGCTGCCGGCATAGCCTGGAGCGTGGTACGAACCAACGGCTCCGAACCGGAGTGCTCGGTCCGCGCGGCGCGGCGCGCATGACCACCGGAGCCCTGCCTTGCCTTGTGGAGCAATCCTACCGATGAGAAAGCCCATTGAAGTCCTACATCTGGCGGTCGGACTGACCCTGTGCATGGGAAGGGTCGGCTTGCCGGCGGAGTCCGGAATCAGGATCGACCCCGATGCGGGGACGCGGTTCCACTACGCTGACGACTTCGAGACGGCCAGGTTCCTCGACGATGCTTTCCTGAGCAACCTGAAGGTCGATTGCTGGCAGAAGGGTGCGATCGCGAACTCGGGGCCGCACGGCAATCGAACGCTGGTGTATCGCTTCTACGGAGACCGTGTAATCACCGGGATGGACCTGCGAATCGACCAGAGTGCGAACGGGCCGAACCTCGGCGGGAGCAACAGCCTCTTCGTGTCGAGCAACGGGCTGGACTGGACGTCGATTGCGAGCACCGCACGGCAGAAGCCCGATCGCAACGGGTGGCAGCGAGAGCCGCTCACGATTGCCAAGGAGAAGGCGGCGGCGTTTCTCGGACGGAGCGAGGTGTGGGTCCGGTTGATGCTGCACAATTCGAGTGGCCTGAAGACGGGAATCTCGAATCGGATTCAGTCGATCGATGTGAAGCTGGAAGTGGGAAACGTAGTGGGGGCCGCGGCGGATCCACAAGCCGAGCTGCGGGCAGCATGGACGGCGCTGGCACGCAAGGCCGGATGGGGCCCGATCACCCTGGACTGGGCGGACCTGGCCGACGGTCGAGCCCCCCACTACTACGAAGATGCGGACGGAACGCTGCGGCACGCGGGTGCCCACGGGCACTTGCACCTGAATCAGAGTGAAGGATTCGGAATCCGACGCGGGCATCTGCACGAAGGCCGGTCGCCGCTCTCGCTGACCACGTATGTCAAGGCGGGCGAAGGGCCGGTGATGGCACGCATCGTCGTGCGGTGCCGGCGCAACTCCTCTCGAAACATGAACGTCCTGTGGGATGGTGACGTGATAAGCACGTTCGACGTGGGCAGCTACTTCGAGAAGGACCGGGCGTTCTTCGTGCAAATCGAGAGAGTTGGCGCAGAGCCCGTACACGAGCTGAAGGTGGCAGGCAGCGATTCGGGCGAGATCCTGGCTCGCCAGATCGCATTGGTCGGGGCGCAGCCGGTGCACTGGGCGGCGAAGCCGGCGCTTCCGGCGGGCGGAAGCCTGGAGGTCGTGAGCGCGTGCTACCTTCCGGACGCCAAGCCGCCCGCGGACTCTCAAGTGGTGGATGGCCGGACCGCGCAGAAACCGGAGATCGGCCGGGACCTCCGAGGTCTGCGACGCATGTACCGGGAACATGCGGAGTTCGGAGGGCTGCGGCTGGTGCTGCGGAACAACGGGCCCGTCCCTGCCCATGTTGGTGATGCCATCGAGTTGAACGGTAGGCCCATCGATGAGAGCTACGTGGATTTTGTCAGCAACGATTGGGATGCACGTGGCACCGTGTGGTACCGCGTCCGACCGCGCTGCGTGGAGCCGGGCAAGTGTGCTGAGGTGTACGTACGCTTTCGGCGCCGACCGGAGGGAGGTCACGCGACGGTCAAGATCCCGGTCGAGAACGGCAAGGCCGTTGAGACGAGAATTCCGTACGCGGACTCGGGGGTCTCGATCGATTACGTCACGACCGATGCCTTGCGAAACACGTTGTACGTGTACGCTCGACGCTCGGCAGGCGCGCCACCACTTCGCATCAGCGAAATGACACTGGACGCGAACCCGGTGAAGAGCGCGGAAGTCTACGGGCCCGAGCTTCCGGGTGGGGTCGCCCTGTGCGTGGCGGAGCTTCCGGCGCCGCTCACGGAGGGTGCATACCACGTCGCGGGCGTGACGACTGACAAGGGAAAAGCAATCGCAGCCCAGTTTCGCGTACTGCCATTCCGGTTTCCGCGAAGCTCGATTCATGTTCCGCCATCGTTGTGTGAAAGCATGCACATGAACCTGTCGATGTGGACCGAGTGCTCGCTCGAAACGTGCCGGGAGTACGACATCGACACGACCAGCTCGGATCCGCTGGACCGCCACGAACGGGTACGATTCATCTTGGGGCCGGACGAACCGGACGCGCACGACAATCGTGGGGGTGGTTACAATAGAGGTCTGGGCTGGAATGCTCGAAGGTTGGCAGAATCGGGCTGGCAGGAGCTGGTCGTGCGCTACTCACCACGGGCGGCGACGTGGATCATCATGAACGGCACGACGCGCCCGCTGAACTGGTGGGTGTACGGACAGTTCGCCGACATCAGTTGCTTCGACCCGTACCCCGTGACGTTCTACGGTGCGGACCACGCGTACGTCCGCGAGAGCCTGCTGACAGCCCGCGCGAGCGGAGCCCCGAGGCGGATGTACGCGTGCCTCGAGGCCTACGGCTGGGGCAAGGGTCAGGGCGTGCCGAAGGGGGCCCGAGGACCGACGCCCGCAGAGTATCGGCAGAACGTCGTGCAAGCGATTGGTGCCGGCATGAAGGGGCTCACCAGTTGGGTGCATTCCACCGGCGCGGGCGGATGGGCACTGAACAAACCGGTGACGGACGAGATCACCGCGATGAACGCGCTGATCGAAGGGATCGAGAAGGAGCTGCTGCTCGGCACGCCCGTAGATCTCGCCCGCAACGATGCAGGGCAGGCAATGACCGGCAGGGTGGACCAGGAGCGATGGCCGAAGGAGCGGCTGTGGACCGGCGCCCTGCTGTGCGGCCCGGATGCCATCGTCGTCGCGGCGGCCAACCACATCCCCGCGAGCAAGCCCGACCTCCCCGCGGTGGATCCGGCGAGGGACGTGGCCATCACGGTTCGACTCCCGAGCTTCCTGCTGAACGTGCAAGCGTTCGAGGCAACCGCGGACGGAATCGTCTCGTTTCCGTGTACCGTGGCGGACGGCAAGGCAATCCTACAGGTCGACGCAATCGAGGCGGGCCGGGTCTTCGTGCTGCGACGACGGCCGGACTGACTACTCGATGCCTTTCGCGGCGAGCCAGCGCTCGGCGTCAAGGGCGGCCATGCAGCCGCTGCCGGCCGCCGTGATGGCCTGGCGGTAGTACGAGTCCATCACATCACCGGCACCGAAGACACCCTCGACACTCGTCACCGTGCGGAACGGCTGCTTCGGCACGACGTATCCCTTGGCATCGAGCTCGATCTGTCCCCCGAGAAAATCGGTGTTGGGCGTGTGACCGAGGGCGGCGAAGTAGCCGGCGCACTCGAGCGTGCTTTCCTCGCCCGTCTTGACGTTCTTGAGGCGCACGCCTGTCACCTTCTCGGCGCCGAGGACGTCGACGACGACCGTATCCCAAACCACGTCGATCTTGGGGTCGTCGAAGACGCGCTGCTGCATGATCTTGCTCGCCCGCAGCTCGTCGCGTCGGTGCACGATGTGGATCTTGCTGCCGAACTTGGACAGGTATGACGCCTCTTCCATGGCCGAGTCGCCGCCGCCGATTACGACCAGTACCTGGTCGCGGAAGGCGGGTAAGGCACCGTCACAAACCGCGCACGCGCTGACCCCTCCGCCGGAGCGGGCCAGCCGCTGCTCGTTCTCGAGACCCAGCCAGTTCGCCCGCGCCCCGGTGGCAATGATCACCGCGTGAGCCTCGATCGGTTCGCCGGAGGCCCGCGTCAGCTTGAACGGGTGCGAAGAGAAATCGACCTCGGCCACGTCGTCGGTGATGACGCGCGTGGCGAATCGCTCGGCCTGCTTCTTGAACCTCGCCACCATCTCCGTCCCGTCCAGCCCCTCGGGAAAGCCGGGGTAGTTCTCGACCTCGGTCGTAAGCGTGAGCTGACCGCCGGGCAACGTACCCTTCTGGCGATTCTCTTCGCTAATCGCACCTTCGATGACGAGCGGCGCGAGGTTGGCCCGTGCAGTGTAGATGGCGGAAGTCCAGCCCGCCGGACCGGACCCGATGATGGCGACTCTCTCTGGCATGCGTTGTCTCCGTCTGTTGCCCATCGCAGGGCTGCCCGAGAATCGTATCAATTGATCGTAATCCGGTCGAGCGGTGAACGCGTTCGCGGACGGTGGGTGGTGCAGCCAAGGCTTATCCCCCGGCCTCTAAGAGCGAATGCGCGAAGTGGCGAGCGAGCTCGAGCGAGCGGAATGAAGGCCGGCGTCGCTTGGACGTCGCACCGCAGGGGCACGGGGGAGCATCTCTCTGGTCTACCAAACGCTCCCGCTGCCGGTACAATCTGACGAAGTCACCGATTTATGGCCTTCACCGTAACGGCAGGAGGATGGTTCGCGGTGGCGGGTGACGTGAAGGTGAAGACGCTGACATCCATCTGGTAGTCGTTCCTCGCGCCCCGGAAGCCCCATACGTGGATCAGGAATTCGCCGGTTTCGGACTGGCCCAGCACGATCTCCCCGTCGTTCGCCGAGTCCGAACCATCCAGGAGAACACCCTCCCCATCGAACAACTCCATGTCGAGATCGCCCGAGGCGTGGTCGAACGCGAGCCTGATCAGCACTTCGGCTGCCCCGTTGGCCTCGATGCGAAACCAGTCATCGTCGAGTACGACCAATTCGTGCGTGCCGGAAACGATGCTCGCCGCCGCCTCCGGCGCGTCGTTCTCTTCGAAATCGTCGTCTGAACGGGCGTCACGCACCTCAAGCAGCAGATCGTATCGTGGATGGATCGTGTACCCCGGTCCCTCGACGAGCACAAGGTACGTCCCGGCGTCGTTGGGGAGAGACACTCCGCCGCCCCCGCCGAAGGTGCTTGCCCATGTGAGCAGTTCCTCGCCCGATTCGTCGAACACCTCAAGGTCAAGATCGCCGATGCGATCGTCGAACGCAATTCGAGCCGTCACCTCCTGACCGGCCGCAACGTCGACGGCGTACCAGTCGGCGTCAATGCCGACCAGTTCCGCGTGCTCGCCCGGATTCAGCCGGGAAGCTTGATCCGGGCTGTCGTTCGGCTCAAAGTGGTCGTCCGCGAGGCACGACCCTGGTGATTCGGATATCCTGACGGCCACGGCCGGCACGAAGTCTACGAACTCCTCTCCCGGGAGAACCGCATTGGCAACAACGAATCCTGAGGCCTCGTCCGGCGAGACAAGCACGCCGCCGAACGTCGCCTCGCCAAATGCCACCTCGATCGCCGAGACGCCAACAGTCCACTCCATGGTCAGCATCAGTTCGTCGGCCTCGCCTGCGACCGTCGATGTCGCGACCGTCGTCAGTCCATCGCCACTCGTTTGCGGCAGGCCATCGAGCCGTACGCGGTCGACGCCGTATTGCGCGAAACGGGATTGATGGCACATCTCCTCAACTCTGCCATCTGAACCTATCGTGAAGAGTGCGAAGAGGAGTCCGAACTCAGTGTCTGCGAGCGCCCAGGTTCCGGTCAGTCTCGCCGCATTCTCGGGCTGATGCGCAGCAGGTCTGCCTGCCGGCGGCACAGGAACGGTGCATCCCGTCCACATCAGCAAGAGCGCGGCAAGCACGGGAACACGTCGTGATGTCGATGGGCTGCGTCGCTCGACGGAGGTCGAGGAGGATGCGTCTGCTTGGTTCTGTTCGAGCATGTCTCCCTCTTCTCTCCCGAGATTTCCCATTTGTCTGACCTTAACCGTTCATCCTATCCGAACGACCTGCTCGATGCAAGCGAAACAGGCCTATTCCGCCCAATCTCGCCCATGACGCCTCCGGAACGACGGACCCCGCCGGTTCCTGCGCAGCATCAACCTTTGCCCCCACGCATCGCCGCGGAAAGACTTCGGAATGTCACGATCCCGGTATCGCTCGATGACCCGCAGTAGAACCCGCCGTCAGAACTTGGCGCTGCTGCGGTCAC
Source organism: uncultured Planctomycetales bacterium (assembly GCA_964391465.1). GTDB lineage: Bacteria > Planctomycetota > Phycisphaerae > UBA1845 > CAYMME01 > CAYMME01. The sequence goes on along the minus strand of CAYMME010000144.1, from coordinate 10,279 downwards.
CACGCCGCAGCATGGCCCGTTCCGGATCACCGTGCTGGTTGAACAGGAACAGCGGATGATAGCAGGTGCACTCGAAGTAGCCGCTGCAGACGGAGCCTTGCTGGTCGCCGTACGTCTCGCTCTGGGGACTGTCCATGTCCAGAATCAGTGTGTCCAGCGGAACGCACTCCTG
>CAYMME010000144.1:0-10097 GCA_964391465.1 uncultured Planctomycetales bacterium | reverse complement strand
GTGTTGAGTCCGTAGAATTGGGCGAAAGCTGGATTGCAGTTGCGATAGACTCCTGAACCAGGTCAATCCACGTGCCGGACAGATCCATCAGTGCCGTCAGGTTCTCTCTCGAACTCAACATCTCCGTCCGAAGACCGCTTGTCGCAACATGGCCAGCATGGTGTGTTGCGTGTTCTCTCCTGGGCGCGGATCGGATAGCACCGTGTTCCCCTTCTCCGTAAATCGGAAGGCCTCGTCCCGTTCGCGAAACGCAAGCAAGCCCGCGCCACTCGTGATCTTCGCTCCGTGGAATTCGAGCCCGAGCTTGTCATCAAACTGCACACGAAGTGCTCGTCTTCGCCCATCACCCATTGGGTGCTCCTGTCAAAATGGCCGGAAACTCTTGAATCACAGGGGCAAGCCGCACGTATCATGCCATCACGAGCCCTTCATCTGGGAAAATCGGCCAAGGGAGGCGGCCGAGGATCCGAACGCAAGCGAGTGGGTCAGAAGGATTGCGGAGTGCGAACGCCGCCAGCGTCCGCTTCGCTGACAGTGATCACGAAATCCAAGCCCCGAGCGCGAGCGAGTGGGTCCAGGACCCCGCGCTTGCGCTTGGGGCTCGGAACAGCGAACACCCTCGCAGGTTAGCTGACGGTGATTGACCGCACCCAACCGTGGTCGGCGGGCCCCCGCCGTGAAAGAGGGCGAGCGGGACTAACCTCGACGGCGGCAAACGATCAAACCCGCGCCGACAACGAGCAGAGCCATCGCCGCGGGCTCCGGAACCAGCGGAACGCCGACCAGGCCCTGGAAATCGACGTTGATGACCACGTCGTCCGGCATGGACCCGTCGTCGAGGATGAGGGTCTGGGTTTGCGTCGTGTCGCTCCAGTCGCCGTGGCGATCGGGAAGCAACTGCACATCGGAGTTGTTCTCGTCCGCACCAGCGCCGATCGTCACGTCGATGCGTCCGACGTACATCGTCTGACCGGCAACGTCGGCAGACTGGCCTGTGAATCGAGCCCAGCCAAAGTCCTCGTCACCATTAACGTCCGGATCGAGAGGCTGGGGCGACACGGGGCAGGGTGGCGTTCCGCACCAACCGTCGGGACACGTGAAGCCAGGCAGGGGAAACCAACCGAGGGATGGATACTCATGCAATCCATAGAACACGTAGGCATTGCTGAACGTCAAGCTGTCGCCTGATTCCTCCAAGTGGAAACCCAACGAAGCAACGATCGAGTTCACGCCGGGGCCCACCGGCGTCATCGAGTCCTCCACTTGCGACAGGAAGATATGGAGCGTCACCGTATCTCCCGGAAGGTAACTCATCGGCGGCGACGCTGTGTCCGGCACCCTCTCAACGAAACTCCCGTTCGCAACCGTGGTGATGTGGTCCGTCACGTACATGGTCGGGTTCGCCACGGCCACGGACCCCATCATTCCGACCGGCACCAATCCACACAACGCGCGTCTGAACATGTGCTGTCCTCCCATTTCCCATGCCTTGGAAGAGTTGCCGAGGGATCGCCGGCCGCAGACAGCCGACCCCGATTCTCAGGGGGCCTGCACGGCAGCTCCGACGACGCTCCCATCCACCGGTCCTACGCAAAGCGGCGTCATTCGCTACGATACGCCTTTGCTATCTCCTCTCGCTACTCCAGAAACCTTGCGTGCTCCAGCACCCCCACGTATAGCACGACGCCAGGCGACCTACAAGCGAAAAACAAGGAAGGGTGCGCGACAACTGCCCCGCGTGGGACGCCGCAGACACGGCGCCTCAAGGGCAAGAACGCCGCGGCTCGGACGAGGGCTACTCCGCCTGGGCGATGGCGTGGGCGGTCTCGACGACCTCGCGCATGAGGGCCACGTCATGGACGCGGACGATGCTGGCGCCGGCGAGCACGGCCGCAGCGACCGTCGCGGCGGTGCCCATCAGGCGATCCTTGGGATCCTGATTACCCGTGACACCGCCGATGAACATCTTGCGCGACGTGCCCACCAGGACCGGCAGGTCGAGGCGACTGAAGTCCCGCAGCCGGCGCAGGATCTCGAGATTGTGGGAGCCCTTCTTGCCGAAGCCGATGCCCGGATCGACGATGATGCGGCTGCGGTCGATGCCGGCAGCGACCGCCACCTCGATGCGCTCGCCGAGGTACGTGATGATGTCGTCGACAACGTCCCCGTATGCCGGATCGTCCTGCATCGTCTCCGGCGTGCCCTGCATGTGCATGAGCACGACACCCACGCCTCGCCGGGCGACGAGTCCGGCCAGGGCCGGGTCATGCCGCAGGGCCGAGATGTCGTTGACGAAATCCGCCCCTGCGTCCAGCGCCGCCTCAGCCGCCGCGGCCAGGCGGGTGTCGACCGAGACCGGCACGGCGAGGCCTCGTTTGCGAATCGCCCGAATCGCGGGCACCAGCCGGCGAATCTGCTCGTCGGCCGAGACCGCCTGACTCCCGGGCCGCGACGACTCCGCCCCCGCGTCGATGAGGTCGGCCCCTTCGCCGACCATTCGCGCGGCGTGCTCGGCCGCCGCCTCGGAGGCCAGGAACGCTCCGCCGTCGCTGAACGAGTCCGGCGTGATGTTGAGGATGCCCATGACGAGTGGCCGGCCGGACAGACTCAGTTCGCCATGCGCGGTAGGAAGGGAGTGAAGGTGCATAGTGGCTGCCAGCTCTCAGCCCTCAGCTATCAAGCTTCGCACGGCCGAGATCCGTTGACACAAGCCGACACAAGTCCGGTGGTGCACAAATCATGAGGAGCGGCGACCTCATCACTAATGGCTGATCGCTGAAAGCTGACAGCAGATCCGCCGTCGGCGGATCCTACCCTGGTTGCGGCAGTGCGCCGCCGCCGAGATCGGTTTCCGGGTGCACGTCCGGGGACGGGCGGGCCTCTTTGACGGCCGGCTTGGACGCACTTGCGTCCTCCGCGTCGAGCAGGTCCGCAACCGTGGGGCGATCCAGCGACTCGCCCCGCACGATCCGCTGCACTTCCTCGCCGTCGAGCGTCTCGTACTTCAGAAGCGCTTGCGCGATCGCCTCGAGCTTGTCTTTGTCCGCCTCCAGCAGCTTCTTCGCTTCGGCATACGTGGTGTCGATGATCTTCTTGACCTCTTCGTCGATGACGTTGGCGATGTGATCCCCATACTCGCGACCGCCGCCGAGGTCCATGTAACGCGCCCTGTTGTCATCCTCGCCGTAGTAGACGAATCCGAGCCGGTCGTTCATGCCGTAGTCGGTCACCATACTGCGGGCCACAGTCGTCGCCTGACGGATGTCCATCGATGCCCCGGAGCTGATGTCACCGCAGAAAAGCTCCTCGGCGATGCGTCCGCCCAGCAAGACCCCGACCATCGCAAGCAGGTAGTTCCGCGAATAGACGATCCGGTCCTTCTCCGGCAGACTGAAGGTAGCGCCGCCCGCCGACCCGCGCGGGATGATCGACACCTTGTGCAGCGGCTCGGTGTTGGGTAGCAGCACATGGGCGAGGGCATGCCCCGCCTCGTGGTAGGCGACGATCTCCTTCTCCTTCTCGTCCACCGCCCGGCTCTTCTTGGCCCGGCCCCAACGCACCTTGTCCCGGGCTTCCTCGAGATCCTCCATCTCGACGAAGTCCTTGTTGGCCATCGTCGCGATCAGCGCGGCTTCGTTGACGATGGCGGCAAGGTCGGCCCCGGAGAACATCGGCGTCCCCCGCGCCAGCCGGGCGAGGTCCACATCCGCCCCGAGCTTGATCTTGCGAGAATGGACTTTCAGGATTTCCATCCGGCCCTTGATGTCCGGCAAGTCGACGTAGACCTGCCGGTCGAAACGACCCGGACGGATCAGGGCGGGATCCAGCACGTCCACGCGGTTGGTGGCCGCGATGACGATCACCTGATCGGAGCTCTCGAAGCCGTCCATCTCCACCAGGATGGCGTTGAGCGTCTGCTCACGCTCGTCGTGTCCGCCGCCGTTGAAGCCTCCACCCCGACGCCGACCGACTGCGTCGATCTCGTCAAGGAAGATGATGCACGGGGAGTTCTCTTTGGCCTGCTTGAACAGGTCGCGGACGCGGGACGCCCCGACGCCAACGAACATCTCGACGAAGTCCGACCCGGAGATCGAGAAGAACGGCACGTCGGCCTCGCCGGCGATGGCCCGGGCCAACAGCGTCTTGCCGCAACCTGGTGCGCCGACCAGCAACACGCCCCGCGGAATGCGACCCCCGAGCCGCTGGAAACGCTTGGGGTTCTTGAGGAACTCGATGATCTCGGTGACCTCTTCCTTCGCCTCGTCGATGCCGGCAACATCGTTGAAGGTGACGTTCGTGTGCTCCTTGCTCGTCATCCGGTGCTTCGAGCGCCCGAAGTTGCCGAGCATCCCCGCTCCGCCGGATGCCCCTCGCAACTGCCGGAACACGAAGAACCAAATGAACAGGAAGATCAACAACCAAGGCACCAGCGTGATCAGCAACTGGAAAACCAGGTTGTTCGCGTCTTCGTAGGTGTACTCCAGATCGGGATCGGCCGCGCGCAGCTCTCTGAGGAAGTCGCTGTCGATCGCACCGCGGGGCGCCTTGACCACGTATCGCGGATCAGTCGACGCACCCATGGTCTCCGCCAGAACGATCTCGAGCGTGACCGCCTCGGTCCCTTCACCCTTGATCTTCAGTGACTGGATCTCGCCGTTGTGGAGGTGCGTCAAGAACTCGCTGATGGGCATTTCCTGCTCCTGATCCCATGCCTTGGTGAGCATGACCATCAGGATCAGAGCGAAGCCGACGAACACGACCCATCCGATGATGCTGCGCGGCACATGCATGCCGGACCCCGAGCCCTTGGGAGCATTGGGTCGATCGTCGCGTTCCGGGTTATTCTCCGCCATGGACACTCCTCATGACCGCAGCCGCCCCGCGCCCCGCCGGCGAGTCGCCCCCGAGGCCTCAGAAAGGCGCCCAAGGGTAGTGACGGCAAGGGTTTGCCGCCGGGCGCGCACTTCCCCTACCCAGCTTGATCGGCTACTGATCTTAGCCCCATTACCAGACAGTTTCCATCTGCTCGACGATCGTCTCGGCGAGGCGACTGATTACGCGGTCCGCCCCCTTGAAGAAGGTCTCGCCGACCGGTGGGACCCAGGTATCGGTCTCGGTGAAGAGTTTCCGCTCCATGAGGATCCTTCCCGTACCGGGATGCTGCCACCGCAGGGCGATGAGGAATGTCGCCGCGGTCTCACGAGGCCGGTCGGCCAGGAAGTCGGTGCCAAAAACCGACTGCCGAACCTCCAGGATCTCGCCCGACAGGATCGTGTCCGCCCGCTCCCGGTTGGCAATGCGGTACGGCGTGTCCGTCAGAATACGTTTGGACACTGCTTCGGTCAGGCGCATCTCCAACTCGCGGCGAAACTCCTTCGAGCGGAACGGCTCGACGAACACGGTGCGGATCCTGCCCCGGGCCGACCGCTCTCCATCCGGTACATCGGCATCGGCACCCTCGTCGAACGCCGCCATCTGGTCCGTGTGAGAGGGGAACGGCCGCGTCATGGAGTAACCGCAGCCCGACAGCAGCATCGCCGACGTTGCCACAGCAACGGCAACGGAACACCGTCGCACCACAAGCCCCATCGGAGCGACACACGGCAACGCAGCGAACCGTTCCATGATCATTGTGTCTCTCCCGATCGGCTGTCGGCCGGCTTCGTGTCGTCGGGCGGCGACTCGAATGCCGCACTCTCCGCCGGCTCGCCCGACAGGTATCCCATCACGTCCAACCGGTTCTGTGCTCGGGCGCTCCAGGTCGTGTCCGGCCAGCGCCGCACGATGGACTCGTAGTAAATCGCCGCCGGCCCCGGCTGCTTGACCCGCTCATAGTACTCGGCCACCACGTACGCCTTCTCCGCCAGGCTGTTGGTGATCTGATCGAGATAGACGTCGACCTGATGCTGCTCGGCAAACTGCGGATGCGATTTCTGGAATTGGACGAACTTCTCCTGGGCTTCCGCCAACGGGCTCGCGTCGAACTCCACGCCGGGGAAGCTGGCCAGCGACGAATACCCGCTCCGCAGGATCGCCATCGGCGCGAACCGGGCGCGAGGGAACTCCCGTGCGAGCCGGTCGAACTCCATCGCCGCCGACGCGAAGTCACCCGTGCGGTAGAAGTAGGTCGCCCGGGTCCGGATGGCCTGCTCGGCCATTTCGGTGCCCGGGTTGTTGGCCACGATGTCCTCGAGCATCTCGAGCGCCTCTTCGGTGGCGCCGAACAGACGCATCCCCAGGAACTTCCGCTTCTTGCCGGCGAGGAAACTCTCGGCCACCACGAAGTCCCGCTGCATGGCTCGATCCGTCGAAGCGCTGCCGGGGTACTGGTCGATCAGCTCTTTGTACCCCTCATGGGCTTTCATATAGTTGGCGATCTGAAGGTCGGCGTCGGCCAGAGCGAGGCGGGCCTCGGCGTACCGGGGGGCGTCCTCCCCGTACGTCTTGATCCACTTCTTCAGCATCTTGCGGGCCAGCTTGGGCTGCTGCCGGGCCAAGGCACGCTTGGCCAGCTCGAGGTCGCCGTCCTCGGTACCCGGCTCGGGCGGCACGTCGGCTTGCCAACTCCTGTCGGCCGGATCGTACGTGAATCGCTCCGCGTACGTCTCTTTCGGCTCATTCTCGTCGGCCGACCACGCCGTCTGCGGGTACCCGACTCCCACGGCCGCCAGCGCCATCAGCGCCCGGCAACTCCATTTGCCATGCCTTGTCATTGGAACCGCTCTTTTCCACATGTCTGCGAGAGGACTCATCCGCGCCACGAGAAGGGATTATAGACCCGCCCGGGTCCGGCGTGCAACCGCATCTGGTTCGTGCAAAGGCGGGCATCGGACACCCCACCCCTTCGCGGCCGTCCGCACGGCATGCCGAACCGACAGCGCACCCTACTCGAAGATGTCATCACCGTACCCCTTCGGTTGGGTCGGTTCAAGACGTCGTGTCGTGGGGAAGGCCAAGAGTGCAGCGATCTGTGTTACCTGAACCGTGGAGGCGTCCGTCAATCCGAGCCCCAAGCGCGAACGCGGGGTCCGGGACCCGTTCGCTTGCGCTCGGCGCTCGGATCCTCAGCCGCGTCCCTGAGATACCGGGTGACAGACTCTGAGTGCAGACCACCGCCACTCCCGAACGGTCAAGCTCACAGACTGAGCAGGCTCAGGACGGACGCCTGCTGCTGGTTGACGATGCCGAGCAGCGACATGCCGGTCGAGACGAGGAGCTGCTGGCGGTTCAGACTGGCCGACTCGGCCGCCATGTCCGCGTCCAGGATCGAGCTCTTCGCCGATTGGAGCGACGTGCTCGTGTTGTTCAGCGAGTTGATGGACGACTGCAATTGGTACTTCTGGAAGCCGCCGATCCGTCCGCGATCCCGCGCCACCTGTGACACTGCATCCCGAACGATCCCGATGGCCGCGCTGGCGTTCTGAAGCGTGCTGTTGCCACCCCCGCTTTTCACGGTCGCCAGCGAGCCGAGCACGGTCGAACCGATGTTGGCGCTGCTCAGTGACGGAACTCCGATGGTCACGCTCGACCCGGCGTTCGGGCCGATGGCGAAGGTGGCCCCGCCGCTGGAGACGGTGAAGCTGCTGCTGCCCGAACCGGTCTGGTTGAACGCCGACGTCAGCGAGAACTCGAGGTTCACACCGGCCCCGTTGTAGCTCACGTCGCGGCCGTCCACCGACGCCGTCTGACCGTTCACGGTCACCACCGCGTCGCTGCCCGAGGTCTGGGCCTGATCTCCGAACGCGGTAGAGTCGCCCGAGACGGACTCGACCGTCACGTATCCGTCGTCACCGTAGTCCTGCGCGACCAGCGAAAGGTTGTCGTTGGCCGCAGTGGCCGACGCCGTAACGCCCGTCTCTGCGCTGGAGTTGTTGATCTTGCTGGCGACGGACGAGAGGTTCTCGCCCGCGGTGATGCTGATCGTCGCCGTGCCGAGGTTGCCCGTCACGGTAATCTGAGTGGCCGTACTCGCCGAGGTCGTGGCGTAGCCGGTCACCGTGCCCTGCGTCGCACCTGAGGTCAGCGACACGCTGACCGACACGTCACCCGAAGTCGAGGGCCGGCCGAACACCCGCACGTCCTGAAGCTCGGTTGTGTCCACGCCGGAGACCGACACGCCCTGCGTGCCGTCGAGCAGTCGCTTGCCGTTGAACGTCGTGGTGTTCACGATCCGGTCGATGGAGGAAATCGCCGAGTCGATCTGGGCCTGGTTGGCCGACTTCTCGGCGTCGGTGAGCGTCGAGTCGCTCGCGTTCGCCACCGCCAAACCCTGAATCTCAGTCAGCAGCGAGCTGACCTCACTCAGCGCACCGTCGGCGATGTTGAGCATCGCGTCGGCCCGGCTGGCGTTCGCGGACGCCGTATCGACGGCCTTGATCTCGGCTTCCAGTTGCTTCACCGCGATCAGGCCGGCCGGATCGTCCTTGCCCGCGTTGATGCGCAGACCCGTCGACAGCCGCTGGATCGCGGTGTTCATCATCAACGTGTTGCGGTTGATGGCGGACAGCAGATTCTGCATCGTGCTGTTCTGGCTCGATGTGATCGACAGACTCATGGCTTCCTTCCTGGCTAACTTCCCACTCCCCACACTATCTCGGAAACTAGGATATAAGTCCCAGGCCCGCAAACGGTTCTTCCCGGCCCCACTTGACTTCCCCTAAACCATGGTCCTCCACCGAGTTACGATATCAAGCTGGCGGCACCTGCTCCGAGGGCAACGTCCGCAATCGTTGAATGCCCGTCCGAAGATTGTGACTACGCGGACGCAGAACGCCGAAACCGCAGATCAAGGCACGTCAGGACGTGTACGACGAAACCGCTGCCCCCCCGCGTCGCGCCGCCGGACTTGCGGCCGATCGTACCGCATCGAGCATGCGGTTACAGGTATTCTATGCGGTTCATCATCTCCTCGGGGCTGTATCGATCCGCCATCGCGATGATGCGGCGGATGATCTCGCGACGTGGGCGCCGGCCTTGATCGCAGTACGCGATGCCGCAGTGCTCATGCCTCTCCTTGTCGAGCCGGAGGAAGTCGGGATCGTACGTGATCAAGACGCGTCCTTCCGATCGAGCAAACTGCAGATGAGCACGGTCGGGTGCCCCGCGAAGGTCTGCATCCGCCGTCGTCGTCACGTCGATGCCGCGACCGCGGAGGGCGTTGACGAGCGCACCGTTCACGTGTTCGTCGAGGTGAAACCGGAGACGCTTATCCATCGTGCTCGTCGAAGGATCGAACCTTGTTCGGATGCTCTCGCCGGAACGCCTCGGCGTATGCTCGATCGTCCTCGATCTGCTGCCGGATCGCCTCCTGATGGTCGTGGTAGTACGCGAGAGCGGCGTAGATGTCGGCCAGGGTGATATCCGGGTACTGCTGGGCGATCTCGTCCGGCGAACGCCCCCACGTTTCATGCTCGATCACGATGTCCTGAACACGAATGCGGCTCCCCGCAATCCGCGGCCTGCCCCCGCAGACACCGGGCGTGGCTTCGATGTGGCTCTGCTCGGTCGTTGACCGCATGGCTTGAATCCCTCGCAGTGTGATTCCTCACCTAACAATAGTATAACACACGGCGGATCTGGGGACGAGTGGAACAAATCATCCGGGCCGGCGTCTAGTATCTTGAGGGCGTCCGCCAGCCGCCCACTCAGTGCGATGCCGCACGACCAGCCCACACAGAAGGAGACACGCATGAAACGCCTTGTCTTGACTACCACGGTCCTGATGCTTTCGCCGCTCGTCGAGGGCGCTGAGCAGACGTATCGCGTCGAGCACTCGGTGGTGTCGTACTCCGGGATCAGCGAGGAGTATGCCCGAGCAATCGCGCAGGTGGTGGCCGCGGCGCGGTTGGTGGCGGCCGAGCAGTTCGACTTCGACATGCCGAAGACCGTCCGCGTGAAGGCGACCTGCTCGCGCAAGGGCGGGACGCGTCTCTTCACCGACGGTCACGATCGCCTGTACCTGAACGTCCGAGACGCCGAGGACCTTCGCAAGCCCAGCGAGAGCGGGTTCTTCCACGTTTACGGATTGTGCCACGAGATCGGGCACCTAGTACTACAACGCTAACACCTTGGCCACTTGCAGGTGCGTATGTTCTTCA
>CAYMME010000143.1:0-17903 GCA_964391465.1 uncultured Planctomycetales bacterium | reverse complement strand
CCGATCAAGGCTCGTTCCCCGTGCCGTTGTGGGAGAGGATTCTCACGGGGTCCGGGTGCGAGAAAGGATTCTCACACCAGCACGGGTGCCCCGAAGGGGCAACGGAACGTAGCCAGGGGTGACGCGAAGCGGAACCCCTGGATGACGGTGTCCGGCGACCTTCGCCGCCCCGCGAGGGGCGGAGGAGGCCTCAAGTGCCCATTCCTCCGCCCCTCCGGGGCGGGTTGCGTATGCGCTCGGCAACCAGGGGCTGCGTTTCGCTCCGCCCCTGGCTACGGTCCTCGGCCCCTCCGGGGCCCACCGCCAGGCTGCTCGGAAAGCAGCCGGCCGTTTCTGTGGAGCATTGGACTCAGCCAGCTACGCTCCAAGCAGCCGCACCAGCCGCCGAGACCTTTGCTTCGCATCATACCCGGAGCGGGGGGTTCCGGTCACGTATCGTCCGACGAATCGCCGGCAGAGGACGGGGCCGGCGGAGCGTCGACGCGAACCATGCCCAGTTTCAAGACGATCAGGGCCACGAGCAGCACCACCAGCATGTAGATCAGAATGACGAATCGCGTGCGGACGAACATCGTGGCGCATCCGAGAATGACGAAGAACAACGCAAGCCCGTAGCTGATCGCGACGACCTGTCGGACCGAGTAGCCGCGGTCGATCAGTTGGTCGTAGAAGTGCGAGCGGTCGCCCTGCATCAGCGGGCGGTTGTTACGCCAGCGCCGAGCGAGCGTCAGCAGCATGTCGAAGACCGGAAGACCGAACACCATCACCGCCCCGAGCATCCAGCGGAGGCAGCCCGCCTCGCCGAAGAGCAGGATGAGAACTGCGGCATTCAGCCCCAACAGCATGGAGCCGGCGTCACCGAGAAAGATCCGGGCCGGATTGCGATTGAAGGGCAGGAACCCCAGCGCCGCGCCGGCCATGGCCAGGGCGAGCGTGATCCGCTCCGGGTGGAGAGGTTTGTGGGAGGGGTACACGGCAAGGTGCACGGCCAACACGAGGAAGCCGATCGAGATGATGCTCAACACGCCGGAGCACAGCCCGTCGAGCCCGTCGATCAGGTTGGTAGCGTTGCACGCGCCCACGATGATGAACAGCGACAGGGGCAGGGAGAAGGCGACCACCAGCGGTTCTTCGAGGTAGACCCTGGTGAGGCGGATGAACATGCGGATCAAGTCGTCACCGATGCCGGCACCGACGATGACGACGGCGGCGACGATCAGTGAGCAGACGAGCTTGGTTGCCGGCCGCATCACGCGCAGGTCGTCGAACAGACCGGTTGCGGTAACGCCCAGCCCGGCGAGCAGAATGGCCCCCATGTGGAGCAGCGGCGGATGGTCCACCCGCACGAGGCCAATGACGACCCCGACAACCCATCCGAGGAACACGGCCACGCCGCCAAGGTACGGAATCGGCGTGGCATGTGGTTTCAACCAGTCGTCCGGCCGGTCGACGATCCTGTAGCGCAAGGCCACCTTGCGACAGATTGGGGTCGCAATCAACGACACCAGGAGCGCCGCCACGAACACCGGCCAGTAGATGGCCGCGATCTCCGACAGGGTCAAGGGCGGTTGGGCGGTCGGCACGGTGTTCTCAGGAATCGCGCAACCCGGATCAGGAAGGCTCCGGCTTCTCGTCCTCGTCCGCACTCGCGCGAGGCGGTTCGACCGGCCCGGCCATGCCGGGCGGCTCGACCTGGTAATCGTAGAACTCGCGGAACTGCTCGCGGAAGTACCCGCCGCGACGGATCCGGGCGGCGTTCAGCACGGCCCCGATGACCCGCGCGTTGACGTCGTCGAGCCGCTCTCGCGCCCGATGGACGACGCCCCGCGCGTTCGCCCGCGCCCGGCACACCAGGATCACGCCGTCGACCACATTGGCCACCACGAGGGCATCCGAGACCAGGAGCAGGGGCGGCGCATCGACGATGACCTGGTCGTATTCGTGTTTCTGTATCGCCTCCGTGATCAGGGCGCTCATCTCCGGACTGCCGAGCCGTTCCGCGGGGTTGGGCGGCACCCGGCCGCAGCAGATCAGATCGAGCCGCTCGACCCCCGATGGAACGACCATGGCCTCCAGCGTGCTCTGCCCGCTGAGGATATCGCTGAGACCCTGCTTCGCGGATACCGAGAACGCGTCGTGCACGGCAGGGCGGCGGAAATTGGCGTCGATCAACAGCACGCGACGATTGTTGCTGGCGACGGAAACGGCCAAGTTCACGGCCACGGCAGTCTTGCCGTCCGCGGGCTTGGAACTCGTGACCATCACCGTGCGCTGTCGCTCCGCCGGGGCGGAGAGCTGGAGATTGGTGCGCAAGGACCGAAACGCCTCGGCCACCATGGACGTGGGGGCGTCGCGCACGGCCCGCATGATGTCGTCGATTGCGACCTCTTCGTCGTCGAGGTCGGGTACTGTGGCCAGGACCGGAAGGTTCGCGTGCCGGACGAGGTCGCGCCCGGTTCGCACCGAGGTGTCGACGAACTCCAGCATGACGGCCAGGCCAAGAGCGAGCGCCAGTCCCAGCGCAGATCCTGCGAGCAGGTTGAGCCCCCAACGGGGCTGCGAGCGTTGCTTGGGCGGAGTCGCAGGGATGCGCTCGACGCGGAAGGTCTCGCCGCCTCGCATGGCCACGTCGAGGTTGTGGCGATATCGGGTCTGCTCCTCGAAGTACCGTCGCAGCTCTTCCTCTTCAGTCAGCATGTCCTGGTAGATGGTCAACTTGGTGTCCAGATCGCGCTGAGCGGCTTCCGCTTCGAGGTACTGGTCCTGAATCTGGGTCAAGGTGTCTTCGGCCAGGAGCCACCGGATCTTCGCCTGCTCGACCTCGTAGCGCTGCAGTTCGGCCAGCTTCTCCTGACGCAGGGCATCGAGCCGCTCCTCGGCGACCGCCGCCCGGGCCTGAAGTGACGCAATGCCGCGATGGTTCGGCAGGTAGCCCTCCTGTGCCGATACCTTCAGGTCTTCGTCTATTAAGAACACACGCTGCTGGAGACTCGCCACGGCGGGCGTTTCTTCGATGAACTGCTGCATTTGCGGGGAGACGGCAATGTCCTGGGGCTGACCGGCCGCGTAGTAGTTGTATGCCGACCGCGCCGCGCGCTCCTCCTGAGCGGCCAGGCTTTGTTGGTACCCGAGGAACCGATAGCGTTCGCTCACGACGTTGTCGCCCCACGGGACGCCTGCCGCCGCCATCTGGCCGCTGAGGAAGTTGCGGCGGTCCAGTCGCTTCGTGGTGAGCTCGCTCTGGAGGGAGGCCAGGTTCTGGGTCATCGCAGCAAGCTCTTCTCGGTAACGGGCCTCGGCCCGTTCCCCGGCTTCGGCGTGGTACTTGCGCAGAACCGTATCGACGATGACCTTGGGGTCCCCGGGGTCCCTGCACATCATGCTGACCTCAACGTAGCTCGTGCCCCGTCGGACCACGCACGAGAGGTCCTCCTCGAGGTCGAGCAGCGCCGCGTCGACGTCATTCCGGTACGATCGAAACCAGCTCGTCTCCTGCACCGCCGCGTCGAGGAGTACGGCATTGAGGACTTCGTAGTTCCGAAGCAAGACCGTCTGATCCTGCAGCAGCCGTTCCATGAGTTCTTCGCGCAGTGGGTCGGCCCCTTTCTCCAGCAGCGGCTGCGGATTGATCGACACGAGCTGGATGCCGCCGGTCGCGCGGTAGCCCGGCCAGTACTTGATCCACAGGGCCGTGCCCCCGATCGTCAGCGCGATGCTGAAGAACCACACGAACAGAATCAACGGAATGCGCTGGCGCAGGATACGGGCCAGATCGGCTCCGGTCAGCCCGCCACCGCTCGCCGGCGCCGGCGCGCTGCCCCCGCGCGCAGGAAGGATGACCTGTTCGGTAATCGTATCCGGCATCCGAGTCATACGCCGCTCCTTGGCGAGCTACCGTCCTGCCGGCTCGTCCTCGAGTCGTTCGCTCGCTGTTTCTATAAACAAGTTATCCATTGTGTAGCAAACCAGACGGAGGAGCCCGAACGCCATCGCCAGCATGGCCAGGCCCAGCAAGGCGTGTGGTGTGCCCTGAGCCAGGTCCGGATGGCCGGTGACGACGAACACCCCGGTGATCGTCACCCGCACGATGTTGCAAATCACCGCGATGGGGACAATGGACGCCACCAGCACGAGTCGGTACCAGAGCGAGCGATTGACCAGCCAGGCCATCGCCATCCCCAGGGCACCGAACGCCATGATGAGTCGCATTCCCGCGCAGGCCCGCTCCACATCCAGTTTGCCGACGCCCCCCGCCCCGTCGTAGTAGTCAATGACGGTTCCCGTCGCCTTCGCCTCGATTGATGGGATGACCGTCGAGAGCAACGGGGCCGCTACCGCACTGCTGATCTTCCGCAGGGGCATGGTCAACGCCACGTAGTAGCGGTCCGGAAGCGGCAGCGCGAAGAGCAGGAAGAAAATCGGGAACCAGACGATCCGGGTCACTTCCCAACCGCACATCAGCAGGACCAGGCCGTAGATCACGATCACCATGGACAGCGACTGCGTGTACCCGACCTGGACGTAGACGCTCGCCCCGTACAGCCCGATTCCCGCGAGAAGCACGGGAAGGCCCGCGAGCGTCGGCCGGAACTGCGCCGCCAGCAACCGCTCGCGTTTGACGTACACGAAGACCAGGCTGATCAGCGGCACCACGAAGCCGTGTGACCAGTCCGGCGTGAGCCACTTCACGAACAGTCGACGGAACTCTTGGTGGTACAGCGCGACGAACAGCAGAGCCAACAGCAAGATCTGCCAGCAGACCCGAGCGGTGAACAGGCCGAAGAAACGCTCCGCGTCGGTGCGCGTGGCGGCACCGGGTGCGAGGCGATGGTTCGGCGTACTGGCCACGCGAAGCCTCCTAGAACAACCCCGGGAACCGCCGCTGCATGGTGGCGCGTCGCCGGTCGGTCGGGTTCTGCTGCCCCGCGTAGGAGTCGATGTCGGCGAAGTTGCGGTCGTAGACGAACCCGAAACCATACGCGATGCGGAACGCGTTGCGGATCTGGGCCAGGAACGGTGCCACCGCACTCGTCCCGACGTTGAGCACGTCGTCCGGTCGGAGCATGAAGTCTTCCATCTGCCCGTCGAAGATCGCCGAGAGGTCGATGGGGATCACGACTTCGCGGTCGCCCCCCACGCGTCGGATGATCTCGCATCGCGTGGGCCAGGCGAGCTCGGACAATCCCCCGGCCGCGGCAATGGCCTGGCGGACCGTCACCTCTCGCTGGTTCAACGAGTACACGCCGGGACGGTTCACGTGGCCCATGACGAAGAAATCGCCGATCTGCCCGAGCGGGACCCAGATCCGATCGCCGGTGCGGACGGCAATGTTGTAGCGTACGTCACCGTTGCGCAGGCGCGGCAGCGGGACGTGAATGATGCGTTGCCGTCCCTCCGAAGCCAGGGATTCCCAGTCGACCTGCTCCTTACCGGCGTTCTCGGTGTCCGCCTCGGGCGCGGTTGCGGGGACCGGTGGCTCCGGAGGCAAGGGCGGGGAGGGGGCGGTGGCTTGGCCGAGCCCTCTCTCTCGCCACTCACCGTCCACCCAGATCCATCGAGATCGCTGTGCGCCGGGCGGGGCCGCGGGTGTGTCGGGAACGGATCCGCGGGCCGGGGCCGGCGCTGCGGCCTCGAGGAGCTCCTTCCGCGCCGTCTCGTTCAGTGTCGCCTGCGTGGCTGCCGGTTTCGTCGATGGTGGCCGGCCGGACGGACCTGGATCGAACGCCGCCAACGTCAGGTTGGCGCCATCGACCTTCGATTCGGAGTCGCTCGCGGGAGCCGGAGCCGGCTCGGACATCGACCGGTACACGTACACATCCTTGAGATCCGGGGACGCATCGCCGGCCGCGATCAGCGCATCCATCAAACGGTAGTTGGGGCGTATGATTGGATACTCACCGACCACGGGCACGCCGCCGCTGATGGAGAACGTCCGCTGCTGCCGCTCCAGGACCACCACGTCCACGAACGGATCCTCCAGGACCTCGAGCTGGGTCAGACGGCCCGCGATCGCCTCGGTCAGATCGCTCTCCGTCATTCCCACGACGCTGTCGATCCGGCCGACCACGGGGAGATCGATGTTGCCCGACTCCGAGATCGTCCGCCGAAACGGCTCGTATCTCTGCCGCTCGATCAGCTCGTAGATTGCGATCTGGACGGTGTCGCCCGGGCCCAGCCGATAGTCCTCGACCTCGACCACCAGATCATCCGGGCGAGGTTCCTCGGCACCGGGCACCCCGACCGGATCATCGTGGATGGTCAGGGTCTTTCGAATCGCTCCCGGCAGAGGGCTGTTTCCGAAATGCCCCACCTGGCTCGGGTCGATCATCCCGTTCCACATCGATTTCATCTGAACGCAGGCCGTCGACGACAGCGCCGCGCACAGCAATAGAAGCTGCACCCCGCGCGCGATCCGCGCCGACGGGCACGCAGAGACGCACCCGATCAGTCGAAACATGCTGGATTCCGTACCGGTTCGAGAGTCCTTGCTCGCCTCCGAATGGGAGCCGAGGAAGCCGCTGGCGATCCGTGCCAATGTCACAGCCCTCTCCACCGCGTGATGGTTCACCCCCGGCCGGATCGGATGTAGCCGTCCGTACTGGCCATACGCACCAGGCCCGGCCGTTGCATTACCTCGAAGGTGCGCACCATGCGCACACACCCCTCCCCCCAAGCTGACCACGCCCACAATAACCGTATTATCGGTCGATACCCGGTATGGGTCAAGACGAGTCTGGTGCGGGGCGCATCCACGAGACGGTGGCGACACTCCTTTGCCGCCTCCCGGGGGAGCACGGCACCTCCGGTGCGGCCCGGCCGCACGTCCTGCCGGCCGCGCTCAGGCCTGGAGCACGCTGTCCAAGGCATCGAGTGTGTCGATGGTTACGTCAGGTTCGCCGCCGGGTGCCACGGGTCGCCCGGCGTACAGGCCGGCCTGTCGGCTCACGTGGACCGCTCGCCACCCCAGGTGCCGCGGGGCCACGAAATCCTTGGTCACGTTGTCCGCCACGTACGCACAGCGACCGCTCGTCAGCCCCAACCGCTCGGCCACCTCGTCGAATCCACGCCGGTGCGGCTTGTAGTACGCCCCCCCCCACTGGCCCGTGATCACGATGGCGGAGAACCGCTCAGCGATGCCCAGGGCGTCGATTTTGCGCTGCTGGAGGCCGACGGGGCCGTCCGTGACCATCCCCAGCGGCACCCGGTCCACCCACCGAGTCAGGGCGGCGGCGGCATCCGGGTAGGGCACCAGCGCCGGCCGGTGGGCGCGATAGACCGCGATCATCTGCGGCACCAAGACATCAGCGTCGCCCCGCCCGCACTCGGTCAGGATCGTGTTGAACACCCGCCCACGCTCGTCGCTGTCGAGCAGCGCGCACATCCGGGCATGGGCCGCGTCGGCCGGACCCAAGACCTCCGCGAACCGCTCAGCCACCTCCCGCAGCGCGGACTCGGCGAAGTCGCGCTCCGGGTAGAGCGTGTCATCCAGATCGAACACCAGCGCATCAAGTGATGACGAGTCAGCCATGGTCGCATGCCCCGGACGCTAGGGATCATAGCGGAGCGGGGGGGAAGGGAGAAGGAAGGAGACAGGAGACGGGAGACAGGAGACGGGAGACAGAATGAACGGGAGTTCCGTCCGAGCCCCGAGCGCGAGCGAGTGGGTCACAGGAATTCCGGATTTCGGATTGCGGAGATCCCACACTGAGACGCGACCGTCAGGGAGCGTGCGATGCCGGCGTTGCCGGCATCCTGAAGGAGCGTGAACGATGGGAGCGGACTTCAGATGGCGTCTGAGCGCTGCGGTGCGGTTCCGCGCCGCAGGTGTTCGCGGCTCAGCTCTCCAGCGCTAGCAAGAGAGCAACCACCTGACGCGTGACCACGCCGCGCGGTGCGAGCACCACGAACACGGTCAGCACCGCCAGGCCTGCCACACACTGCGATGCGACGGCCACGGCCGTGGCGTGTGCCATGCGCAGATACTGGTCGTACGCGGTTCGAATCGACCAGATCACGAACGCGATGGCGACACCACCCAGCGCGATGGGTGAGAACAAGTGCACCAGCCGCGCCGTCTCCCCGAAGTTCCCGCCCACGTACCACGAGTGCGCGAACCGCGCAAGGAACAGCAGGAAGAAGACCGCCGGGAGCAGGAGCAACGGCAGCACGACGGAGTAGGCCCATACGCGCAGCACGTGCACGGATCGAACCCGGTAGCGGCGCATGGATTCGCGAAACAGCATCAGCGCCGCCAGGCTTGCCATCGACCACACGATGCCCAGGGGGACGGCACCGCGGAACACCCGGTTTGCGAAAGTCGTCCCCACTGCGTCCAGGAGGGTGTTGAGCGAGATCGTGCCGTTGATGACCCAGTAGCCACAGACGAAGTACACCCAACACAAGACGAGGACAGCCACGACGAACGCGCCCATCGCTACGCCGGAAAGCTTGACGACATCGGCAGCCTCCGGGCGGTCGTGCAGATGGATCCGTCGCCAGCGTGTGCCCGGTCGCAGCGCCGCCCGGCAACTGGTGACGAACGACCGCACGGGCCGATCGCGCCATCGATGCTCGAACAGACCTTCCTTGCGCCGGTGGTGCTCACGGAGGACGTCTTCCCAGACGAAGCGTTGGCCGCATTCGGGGCAACGCGTCTCACGCAGACCGTAGAGCAGGTAGCCGCACTCCAGACAGGTGAGCGCCTTGATGGGGACGGCGTCCGACCAGGCAAACGTCAGCCCGCACGCGGGGCACTCGGGATCCGTCAACCCCCGCAGGTCGTGCCCGCAACGGGCGCACTCGACCGCAAACGGCACCTGATCCCAATCCGGCGGCTCCGGCGACTGTTCGACCGCTGCTGGCATGGCGGTACGCTCCCACCACCTCGCCCACGGCCTGTAGCATAGCTGATCGATGGGCCGATAGCGTCCCCCTCTGTCTCCTCGGGAGATCGCTCTCGGGTAGGAGTTCCTGCCATCAAGGCCTCCACCGGGACTTGCACCCGGCCAGTCGCTCACCGGTTCGCTTTCGCTTACCGGCATGCAGCGTCAGGTCATGACGCTGCGCGTCATGCCTGACGCGCGCACAAGAAAGGAGCCGGGCAACGTCTCGTCGTCCGACTCCCAATTGCTTCGCTCACCCGATCGCGGCTGCCAGTCAGGCTTGCTCGTCGATGTGCTCACCCTTACCCGATTCGTTGGGGCCGACCTGCTGGACGGCCTCCTCGATTAACTGGACGGCCACCTGACCCTGCGCGTTGGCCACGGACAACGCGTGGGTGGCGGCCTGCATGCTTGCACCGGCTTGGGCAATACCGGCGGTCAGATCACTCATCGTACAACCTCCTGCGACGAATCTGTTCGCCGTCACCGAATCATCGTCTATCCGGGCCCGCGAATTCACGTGGCCCGGCCACCCCGGAAGACCGGACTGGGAACGGCGCCATTATCGGCCCCAGCCTCATCTCGTCGCGTCTTTGCGCGCTCCCGGCAGGTCGCCGGCGTTGCCAGTCGGTCGGCCCGGCCCTATCATGCAAACAAACTAGGCGTGGAGGACAACAGCTTGGTCGAAATGCCCACGAATCACGCAGGCCCCGTGTTGGCGTCGCTCGAAGAACTGGGTGACCTCCTCAACGGACCGCGCGGATTCCGCGAAACCTCTGACGTGTTCCTGCGCATGCTCAGCGACCGGCTCGATCTGGAGCGGGCGGCGGTCCTGCTGCTGGACGAGATTGGCAGTGTGCTCCGTGTGGCCTCGGCCCCGGAGCTGCCGCTCGAGGTCAGGAGCCGGGCAATCTGGCCGGTCGGTCAGAGCAGCATCGCCGGCGTGGTCGCGACCGGCGAGCCGCGGGTGATCACGACCGCCGAGGCGACCCCCGACCTGGACCCGTGGTTCGACTCGGGAGCCGGCGGAACCGGCACGGATGCCCTGATCTGCGTACCGATCAAGCCGGGCGGACGGACGCTGGGCGTGTTGGCCGCTCGGCGGCGGCGCCCCGATCCGGCAACGATCGAACGGGATCGGCAATGCCTGGCCGTAGCTGCCGGCATCGTGGCGCAGGCGGTCCAACTGCAGCGCATGATCAGGCGGGACAAGCAGCAACTCGTCAAGGAGGTCACGCACGCACGAGGCGAAGACACGCCAATCCCGCAGTATGAGAACGTCGTCGGCTCGAGCCCGGCCATGATCGAGGTGTTCCGAACCATCGAACGGATCGCCACCACGCGGGCGACGATCCTGCTCGTGGGCGAGACCGGTACGGGCAAGGAAGTGATCGCCAAGGTCATCCATTCGCGCAGCACGCACGAGCACACGCCGTTCGTGGCCGTGAACTGCTCGGCCCTGCCGGGCCAGTTGCTCGAGAGCGAGCTCTTCGGCCACGTGCACGGTGCGTTCACCGGGGCCATCCGCGACAAGATCGGGCGATTCGAGGCCGCCGACGGCGGCACGCTGCTGCTCGACGAGATCTCGACCATCGAGTTGCCCTTGCAGGTCAAGCTCCTGCGCGTATTGCAGGAGCGCGAGATCGAACGCGTCGGCGACGTGCGCAGCATTCCCGTCGACGTACGGATCATCGCCGCGACGAACCAGGATCTGGCCGAGGCAGTCAAGTCGAAGCGGTTCCGCGAGGATCTCTTCTACCGACTCAACGTGGTCGTGATTCACATTCCGGCCTTGCGCGAGCGGCGCGAGGACATCCCGAGACTCGTCGATCACTTCCTCGACAAGTTCAACGCCGCGAACAAGCGCAATCTGCAACGCATGTCGGAGGAGCTCATGTCGCTGTTCGTGCGCTACCCCTGGCCCGGGAACGTGCGCGAGTTGGAGAACACCGTCGAGCGGGCGGTGGTCTTGTCGGAGGGCGAGGACTTCTCCGAGGACCTGCTGCCGCCGAGCCTTCGCGCGTTCGCCGCCGAGTCCGGGTCGCCGGTCTGCACCGACAACACCGACGAAATCGTCGATGAGGTCGTGCGGCGAAGCGTGGAGGAATCGGCCGGCACTGAGGGCGAAGTGTGGGACCGCGTCTTCACGCGCGTCGAGCGCTCGCTGATCCGCGAGGCCCTGGACCGCTGCGGGCAGGTCAAGATCAAGGCCGCCGACTTCCTCGGCATCAACCGCAACACGCTCAACAAGAAGTGCCGCGAGCTGGGGCTTCTCACGTCCGCCCGTGAAGACACGGGCGGGAATGACGAGTGTCGAAGCACGAATGACGAAGGAATGACGAAGCCCGAATGACGAATCGCAGCGACGAGGGGGGTGGCCCACCTCCTCCGGAGGCGGGGGACACGATTGCAGGCTTCAAGGGCGCTTCCCTCGGCACGCTGGCCGCCGCTTCCTCACGGGCGCGGTTCGGATCGGAGTGGCGTCTGCGGTCGTCGTGGGCGGCGCCGACGGATATACTCTTATGTGGTGGAGTGGGCGAGGCGGTCGCGGGTCTGCGTAGGGTGGGCACGGCTCACCAGCGCGATGCGACCGGGTGGCATGGGCAGGGACCAACCCGCAAGGGTTGGGTTTTGCCCGTGGCGGCGTGGGACTCCGCAAGCACACGGGCAAACCTCGCTCGCACGCGAGCGATGCCTGCCCATGCCACCCACGGTCCGATGCGCGTACATTCACGGTGGGCGATGCCCACTCTACGCGGGCGCGAGGAAAGTCCGAACTGGGCAGGGCACGGTGGTCGGTAACGCCGACCCGGAGCGATCCGAGGGAAAGTGCCACAGAAAACACACCGCCGATGGGCTCGCCTTCGGGCGGGTCACAGGTAAGGGTGAAATGGTGCGGTAAGAGCGCACCGCGCGGCCGGCGACGGTCGCGGCAGGGCAAACCCCACCGCCAGCAAGCCCACATAGGCACCGGGCGATCCGCTTCGGCGGATCGGCGTCGCGGCCCGCGGCGCTGAGGCCCACACAGCCTCACACGGTGCGGGTAGGGTGCTCGAGCCGGCGAGCAATCGTCGGCCTAGAGAAATGACCGCCGCCCCTCGCGGGGCAACAGGATTCGGCTTATTCGCCCGCTCCGCCATTCTTCTGACCAGTACGAATGGTCGAATCTGTAGCGTGCAAACGGGACTGCCGCTCCAATCATCATGTGCTGGTTGCTGCGAGTGGTGATCACCCCGGCCGGACACGAAACCCGTTGCCGCAAGTCGTCGTACATACTGTAGGGACACACCGCGCCGCGATGCCCTGAGCGTGGGGAGCGAACATGATCCGGCACTACGGCGTGAAGGTTGTCCCGGCGCCGGATCCGCGGCGGCGACTCTGGCGTCTCGTCTGGGCGGGAGTGTGCCTCGAGGTCGGCCTCCGCGCGATTCAAGCAGTCTACGCCTTCGATACGTCCGCCGAGATCCTCGCGCTTCAGACGACGGTGCTTGTCCTTGTCACCGCGCTCATGATCGCGTTGTCATGGACCGAGCAGCGCCCGACGCACGCCTGCCGCGAAGCGTGTGCGCTCGCAGCCGGTTTCTGTGTCACGAGCATAGCCTGGATCGTCACCACCGAGGGGCTCGGCGACATCCGCGCGCGAATCGCCGTTGTCTCAGCCTTGGCCCTCGGTCTGGGCGCAGTCGTGCTGAGACTCCTGGCCCTCCTCTTCGTGCAGCGCACGCAACGCCGCGCCGTCGTGCAAACGGGAAGCCTGTGCTGGACATGCGGCCACGACTTCGCCGGAGCCGAGACCGGCACGTGCCCGGGATGCGGGACACCAATCCACGGTCGACGGTCACACGACAGCGAGGGCGCGGCCGTGCGCCTGACAGCACCCGAGGCTCGTCCGGTCGTGTCACGTGCATTGCTCGCACTGACGGCACTGGTGTGGGTGCTGAGTTACGTTGCTGGATATGCGGTCGTCTACGGCAGCTCCCGGCTGTTCACGATGTTCGAGCTTGACAACGGAATGGCGCGCCTGACGGTCATCGCGGCACCGCTCTCCACGGCCTACGTGCGTTCGACCAAATGGGAAGACCGGAAACGCCTTTCGACGTCGCAAGTGTTTCCTTTGGGTCCGGCGATGATGCTACCTGATTGGGACGACCGCTGGTGGGTCTACTCACCGCCCGGCGACTGGTGGGATTGGAATCGGGACAGATTGCGGTCGCATACGCGCTCCGCCCGGATCGCCCACGTCCACGTGCCATTGCCGCTGATGGTGGTAATATTCCTTCTCTTCGCATACAGGATCGCCTCCGGGAGCGCGTGGTCAACTCGTCGAGCGCGCCGCGCCCGCGGACTCTGCGTCGAATGCGCCTACGACCTCACCGGGAACGTGTCGGGCGTCTGCCCTGAATGCGGGACGCCGATTGGCCGTGCACGCTCGCCCGACGCGGCCGGGATCACGCGCAGGTTTGACCCCTGATCGGCGAGACTTCGGTCGCCGTCGGGGCCCAAGCTGCTCGCCGCCGCCCTCAGAGTGTCGGGCCGCACCCCGCTGCAGGTGGCGGAAACCCCCTGCAGCGATTCCGGAGCACCCGCTGGCCGTGCGCGCCGGGTGGTGCGACACGCACGAGAAACTGCGAGTGCCGGTTGCCTGCCCACTTGGGCGGCGTGAGAATGCGTTGACTGCCCGAGGACCCACCTTGGAGCGGGACAACGGCACGGATGCAGCGGACCTCCGTTTTTCTGATCTACGCTACGATGGTGTGCAGCGCGACTGCGGTGGACGCTCAGACGATGCTGCGCGTCGACTGCACGGCGTCGGACGCAACGCCCGACGGGTCGACGTGGGCGAAGGCGTACCCGCATCTTCAGGATGCCCTGGCCGCCGCGGCCGGCGTGGCCGGTCCCGGGCGCCCGGTCCAGATCTGGGTGGCCGCGTGCACCTACGCCCCGGACGGCGGCACTGCGCCCGTCGGCGGGGCGCACACGCCGGGCTCGGGCGATCGCGATGCCGCCTTCCCGCTTGCCGACAATGTCGAGATCTACGGTGGGTTTCCCGCCGGTGGCGGTGACGGCACATTCGACGCCCGCGACCCCGACCCCGAGACGAACGGCTCGGTGCTCAGCGGTGACCTGGGCGGCAACGACGGCCCGGGGCTCTCCTTGTACGACCCCACACGAGCGGACAACGCCCACCACGTGGTGACCGCCGACGGGGCGGGCGCGTCGGCGGTACTCGACGGGTTCACCGTCACCGGCGGCAATGCCAACGCTCCCCTGCTCCTGAGCGAATTCGGGGGCGGCATGCTGCTTGACCACAGCAGCCCGACGGTCCGCAACTGTCGGTTCACCGGCAACACGGCAATGCACGGCGGCGGAGCGGCCATCCTCGCCAACAGCGGCCCGACGCTGACCCACTGCACGTTCAGCGGGAACGCCGCAGGCGAGAACGGCGGCGGTGTCTTCATCTGGGACCGGGGCAACCCCAGGCTTGCGGGCTGCTCGTTCCGGAACAACTCGGCGGGCTACGGCGGCGGCGGGATGACGATCCTCAGCGCCGACCCGACGTTGACGGGCTGCTCGTTCGCCGGCAACACGGCCGCTTTCGGCGGGGGAATGGACTGTCGCAACGCGGGCCGCCCGACGCTTACCACCTGCTCGTTCACCGCGAACACGGCAACCGACCATCAGGGCGGCGGCGTGAGCACCAAGGGCGGGGCGGCCACACTCACCGGCTGTGTCTTCGACGGCAACGCCGCCCACATGGGCGGCGGGATGTACAACTGGAACGGGAGCAGCCCGACGCTGACGGACTGTTCATTCGCGAACAACCAGGCGATTTCGGGCGGGGGCGGCGGCGTGCAACAGGACGGCGGTGTTGCCGTGTTCGCAGGCTGCAACTTCGTCGGCAACGTCGCTGAGTGGGGCGGCGGACTGCAAACGTGGGCTCAGGCCAACGTCATGGTGAAGGGTTGTCTCTTCGAGGGCAACGTGGCCGTCAGCGCCACCGACGGAGCCGGCGGGGCAATGCTGCACCAGAGCAGCACGGTCACGGTGGCGGCCTGCACGATTCGGAACAACACGGCTCCGTGGGGCGGAGGGATGTACTGTTGGGACGGCGGCAAGGTAAGAGCGACGGATTGCGTCATCACCGCGAACGCGGCCCGCCAGATGAACGGCGGCGGCGTGTTCAACAACGGAAGTCACCTGCTGCTGGCCAACTGCGTGCTGGCCGGGAATACGACGGTGTCAGCCGGTGGCGGCGTGTTCAACTGGAACCATGCCACCACCACCATGGCAGGCTGCACGCTGCATGCGAATGCTGCCGAGAGGGCCGGCGGCGGACTGTGTTGCACGCAGGCACAGGCGGTCGTGTCGAACTGCATCCTCTGGGGCAACGACGCGGCCGCGGGCAGGCAACTGGTCGGAGCGAACGGCGACGAGCTCACAGTATCGCACAGCATCGTCGAGGGTGGCGTGGCGGCGGCCTACGTCAGTGATTCGACGCCCGACGGCTCGGGCGGCAACCTTGACCTCGATCCGCAGTTCGTGGATGAGGCCGGCGGCGATCTGCACCTTGCCGCCGGATCGCCGGCGATCGATGCCGGTTCGAACGCGGACATCCCGGCCGGAGTGCTGACCGACCTCGAGGGTCGTCCGCGAAGGTCGGACGACCTGGCGATCGCCGACGCGGGAGGCAGCACGGGGCCTGTCGTCGACATCGGGGCGTACGAGGCGCAAGGAGACTGCAACGGCAACGGGCTGCTCGACGAAACGGAGACGGACTCCGACGGCGACGGCGCGATTGACGAGTGCGATCCGTGCCCGCACGACGACCCTAATGACTCCGACGGAGACGGCACGTGCGACTCCGACGACGCGTGCGCGTGGTTCGACGACCGTCTGGATGCCGACGCGGACGGCGTCCCCGATCGTTGCGACAACTGCCCGACCGATCCGAATCCCGATCAGGAACCCGTGTGCCGGCCGCCGGACGTGCTGTGCGTCAGGGCGGGCGCAACGGGGGCCGACAACGGAACCAGTTGGACGGATGCCTTTGCCAAGCTTCAGGATGCGCTGGCGGTTGTAGGAGACGCCGAGGGGCGGATCAGGGACATCTGGGTGGCGGCCGGTACGTACACCCCCGGCGCAGCCGGCAGCAACCGCGCGGCGACGTTCGCGCTCTTGAGCGGGGTGGGCGTCTACGGCGGGTTCGACGGCACAGAGACGATCCGCGACGCCCGCGACCCGGCCACCAACAAGACAATCCTCAGCGGCGATCTGAACGGCAACGACGGCCCGGACCTCGTCAATCGGGGAGACAATTGCCTGCACGTCGTCTCGGCCGCCGGAGTCAACGCAACCGCCATCCTCGACGGCTTCACGATCACGGGCGGATGTGCGGACGACGCATCGTTCCCGAACAACAGCGGGGCCGGGATGTTCTCTTTCGACAGCAATCCGACGCTGATCAACTGCCTGTTCGTGGACAACACGGCCTCCGCTGCAGGAGCCGGGATGTGCAACATCCGGAGCGACACAACGCTGATCAACTGCCGCTTCCGAAAGAACGTGGTGCGCTACGACGTGGGACGAGGGGGCGGGATGTTCAGCGGAACAAGCGAGCCGACGCTGGTCAACTGCGTATTCGCCGCGAACACGGCCGGCACCGGCGGCGCGATCGCAAACGCCGATAGCAGGCCGACGATTATCAACACCACGCTCGTCGGCAACTGGGCGAACTCCGGGCCCGGGGGGGCAATCATCAGTGATGCCGCAAGCACGGCGACGGTAGCGAACAGCATCGTGTGGGGCAACGCTCCGGATCAGATCTCCGGCCCGGCAACGGTGACGTTCAGCAATGTCGAGGGTGGACGGCCCGATGCGGGGAACATCGACGCCCTGCCCCAATTCACGGACATCATCGGCCCCGACGGCACGTTCGGGACGGACGACGATGATCTGCATCTCGGCCCCGGCTCGCCCTGCATCGACGCAGGCAAGAGCACGGCCCTGCCGATCGACTCCGCCGATCTCGATGGCGACGGCGACACGGGTGAGCCGCTTCCGCTCGACGTGGCCGGCATGCCGCGCTTCCAGGACGATCCGGCAATCGACGACACGGGCGATCCCGGCGTGGGGGACGCGATCGTCGACATGGGCGCGCACGAACGCACCGTCACACCTGATCTCGTCCGCGTCTGCCCGGAGCTTGGAACCGACGCGCGTCCGGACTGCCATGTCTGTCCGAAGGCGCCGAGTGTCGGCGGATTGACGCGCATCGGGATACGACTCAGCGCCCCGGCCACGTCGGTCGGACCGATCTGTGTCAAGTCGACGGGCACCGCCGCACCGGCGTCGGCCGAGTTGAACGAACTCGGCGGCGACTACGAGGTGGTGTTCAGCGGCCCGATTGAACTGGCCGAGTGGACAACGGTCGAGTTCACGGCCGAGAACGCCGCCGGACAGGCCGACATCTGTTTCCACGTCGGCTGGATGCCCGGCGACTGCAACCAGGACGGGAAGCTGAATCTTGCCGACACCACGAAGCTGGCCAACGAACTCGATGGACTGCGGAGACCGCAGCTCATCGACTTCAACGGCGACGGCCAGGTCAGCCTCGCGGACCAAACGAAGTTCGACCAGATCCTGGACGGTACTTCCGGCGAAGGTATGAACCCCGACGGCACCGGCGGCTGGCAGGGCCAGGGACTGCCGGCCAAGCCTGTATGCACATGCCCGTAGACGCGCCGGGCGCGGAGCAACTACCGACCACGACGGCAACCGGGGCTTGGATACGGAGGAGGAGGGATTCGAACCCCCGAGACGCTTGCGCGCCTAACGGTTTTCAAGACCGTCGCCTTCAGCCGCTCGGCCACTCCTCCCGGCGCAATCCGTGCTTGCGGACCTTTTCTGCGGACCTGAATTCACGGTACCCCTCGGCCTGCGGCCGGTCAAGGCGAGTCGCGTGCCGAGAAGGCGGTTGCGTTGCGCGCAAGCGGCCCGTTTACAGTTGGTTGTGGTGGGATG
>CAYMME010000142.1:0-17985 GCA_964391465.1 uncultured Planctomycetales bacterium | reverse complement strand
CCAACCCGGGCCGAAGGCGAGTGGTGGGCGGACATGGAAGAAGTGTTCCACTCCGATTGAAAGTGCGGCGACCGTCCCTGCCCTCGCGCCCCTCGGCATTCCCCCTTACAGGTCGCCCTCCGACAGGCCTGCCATTCTCAGCAAGTGCTTGGCCAGCCCTATCTTCAGCGGCTTGCTCCCGTGGACCGGGACCGAAAGACGGACCGCACTGCCGCCTTTGCCGTATACGTGATGGCTCCCGTGAACGCGAAGCAGGGTCCAGCCGTGACGTTCGAGCACCTTGATCAGCTCTTTGCCCGAGACCTGCTTCACACTGCGATTTCCAGAATGCGCTGCTTCCCGGCGACTTTGGGTGGTTGCACGTCAACCGCCAGGCACGCCTCCACCGCCTCGTAGATGTTCTGAAGCAGTTCCTCGAACGTCTCCCCCTGCGTGGCGCATCCCGGAATGGACGGCACCTCAGCCCAGTAGCCGCCTTCCTCCGCTTCGTGAATCACGACCTTCAGTTTCACCGCGGTTGTCTCCGGCTGCTTGCGTCGTCGTTCATACACCAACAGAGTACTTGCGCGTGCGTTCGGGGGCAAGGAAGAAGCTGCTCCCCAACCCGCAGGGGCTTACGGTAGCAGGCGAGGCTCTGCCCACACCGCCCAGTCGCAGTTGTTGGTGCCGGCCGAGTCTGTGATCAGTGTCAGCAGTACCGGTCCGTCGCTGAACTCGGACAAGTCGACCTCGCCTGCGGCCCAACCCTCGCTGCGATTGAAGTGGCGCGTCCAGCGCAGCTTGCCGTTGACCCTGACCCTGAACGTGACCGGCTCGGCGTTCGCGAGCAGCCCGGCCCGGAAGCGGAGCTTGAGGGGCGACGGCGGTAGGTCGAGTAGCCATTCGAGCCGCGTCAGGCCTGCCGGTGGCGGATGGCCGAACACGCCGGGCAACTCGACGCCGTCGATGCTGAAATGGTCGACCCGACCACCGCCCCAGGCCGATCTTCGTTGCGTAAGGCCCGCGGACGCGGTGTAGGTCACGAAGGGTACCTTCAGGAGATCGGCGCCGTTGGCCTCGATGGCTTGCAGCTTCTTCGGGTAGATGATCGTGGCCGGCAGGCAGACTGCGGTCTCGGTCACGCTGCCCGGGAGGATCCGCGATGACGAGGCGTCGGTCACGATCGTCCGCGCCACGCGATGCGGCTGCTGGATGCGCAGCTTGACGGTTTGGGCTTGCGGATCAGCAAGAACGATCCGCGGTTGCCCCCAGGATGCCCAGTCCCAGCCGAGGTGTCCGTCGGGGCCCGGATGAGTCTGGAGTCGGAGCGTGACGCTCGTGCCAGCCCACCGCGTGAGGTCGACACGAGTCTCCTTCCAGCTCCGCTCTGCCCAGTGCTCCTCGAAACACTGCTCGTCATTGACGAGGACCTGGAACGTCACCCCGTCGCTCAGCCGCCGGCCGGCCGGGGGAAGCTGCGTTCCGGGCGAGAGATCACGCAGGCCGATCGACGTGACGAAAGTCGTGGGTGCCTCGGCGGGCAGGTTCAGGCGGAACTCACCGAACGTCAGGGCATCCTTCGCCAGATCCAGTGACGCCCCGTCCGTACCCCCGGATTGCCAGGGCGGATGGGCGTTCAACGCGGGCATCGGCTCGCCGCCGCAAGTGGCCGATGCCGCCTCGAATGTCCCTCCCCACCCCAGCCTCCGTTCCTCGCCTCGGTTGACGATCCCGGTTCTGTCCGCGGCCACCTTGGTGAGGTCCCGGAAGGTTTCGGCGACGGGGCCCAGCCGGATCAGGTCTCTCGTCTCGTCGGTGTCCGCCGCCCGCACCACCACCGGCTCGGACGTCCAGGCCAGGTGAAAGGCGGAGGGATCACGCGCTACATTGTCGAGCAGATAATTGCCCAAGGGGTCCAGGCCGAACAGCCGCTTGGCGTCGTAGGCCAGCCATTCCGGGATGTGCCCAGACGACTCGATCTCGTTGACGCCGTGGACGACGCCCCATTTCACCTGCCCGCGTCGTTTCCCGGCGGCCTCGATCCACTGTCTTCCCTGGTGCGTCTGGATCACGCCGGCCGCGCGTCCCTTGTCGAGACACCACGTGAACAGCGGGGTCCCGCCCATCATCCACGCGGGCGTTGGGTCGGCGGTCATCAGCTCCGGATCGGGTACAGGCTGTAGCTCCGACCAGTAGGCCGCGCGGAGCAAAGCCAAGCGAGTGCCCGGCGCGTCCGGGTCCAGGCCGGCACCGCTGTGGATGGTGAAGGTCGGCAACGAGCCGGTGCGCTCGTGAACGTCCAGGAAAGCGAGGTATTTCGGAAGGCCCGTCTGCTGATCCGGGATGCCCAGGTGCCCATACGGACGGCAATAGGGCCAGAACATGGCCGTGCGAATCGGATGGTACTGCCCGAACTGGCGGCTGTCGTTCCAGAACGGCTCGCCGACTTGGGCGAAGCCGCAGGGTAGTAGGAAGTCGAAGATGCCCTCCGTTGCGAAATGCACGCCCGGCAACGCTTGGGCCAGTTCGCGCAGATACACCTGGGTGCCGCCGATTGTGTTCATGCCCAGGTGCCGCCCCGTGGCCGTGTTGATGATGACCGGATAGTCGAGATGCAGAGCATCGAACTCGATCAGTTCCCGGGCCTGGCTGTACGCGTCGACCAGCAGTGCGCGAGCTCTGGCATAGGCCGGGTTCAGGCAGTAGATCCGGTTGGGCACGTCGCGGTCGAGATACCAGCCCACCGGTCGACCGTTGGCGGGATCGCGCTGGATCACGTCCTCGAACTCGTCGATGCGCGGATGAAACGGAGAGATGCCCAGCAGGTTGCCGTGCAACATGACGCGGAAGCCCATGGCCCGGGCCGCGTGGGCGAAGACAACTGCGTCTCGGGTCGGGCGGTAGTCGGGGTACATCACGTCGTAGGCGTGGGTGCGCCAGTTGGGTACGTAGAGCAGGACGCGCTCCGGCGGCATGCGGGACGCCACCAGGCGAAGTGCGTCGCGAAGCTTCGGATGGAGGCGACCGTCCTGCGCCAGCTTACCCATTACCCGGATGACGCAGCGCGTCTGCCGCGCCCACTCCGGCTCGCGTTGTGACATCTCCACCAACCCGAAGTGCTTCGCCATGCGTTTGCGATGACGCTCGGCCGCCGCCGGCCAGTCACCTGCGTAGGCCTGCAAGTGCCAGTCCGGCGACGCCACTCGTGTGCGTTCCGGCCACGGGGGATCGGCGTGTGTCCGGAGGTCGAGCAGCAAACTCGTGGCGGTCCGGCGCACGGTGAGCCCGAGAAAGGGTCGCCGGGCGTCGAGCGCCCACACGGCTACGCCACCGCGTTGCCCCTGAATCAGCAGCATCGGTGCGGACCAATGCCCCGGATACGGGTATGTCTGCGAAACCAGATCGCCGTCGGCATCGATCACGACGCCGCCGGCGCCGGGAATCAGCAGCTTGACCGAAGCAAGATCCAGCGGCCCGATGGTCAGCTCGATGCTGCGCAGATGTCCGTCGTCTCTCCGGGCCCGCTGGGAAACGACGGTGCTCTCCGCTTCGTGGACCAGCCCGGTGTCGAGGACGCCGGCCGACGGCACATGCTCCAGGACCCCTGCGGAGGTCAGCAGCGTCACGTCCGGCTGGGCCGGAGACTCGGCTCCGGCGATCGTGTATCGCTCGCCCGTCAGCGGGTTCTCCAGGTGCCGGACCACTGCCCCTTCCAGTCCGACCACGGGTGCCGCCACCCGCAACTCCGGGCCGGCACAACCCGCGCAACTCAGGAGCATGAACACCAGTCCCCACCATCCGACGGGACCCTCGCGTATCTGACGAAACGGATTCACCATTGTCGTCCTCCTCGGCTGCGACCGCCGCGGCTCGGGCAAGCGTAATCCGACGAGTACATACGACGAAAAGGGCCGCTTCTGCAACCCGACCGTCCGTTTCCCGGCGGCGCAGACGATCGGGGCCGTCGACGGTATCATGTTTCCTACGCGCGACGCGGCTCGTTAACGTCAGCGCCATCACGTGGGGGCAACCAAGATAGCGCGGAAGCGTTGAGAACATGAGGAGGTCAGTCGTGAGTAGTCCTGTTTCCCGTCGGAAGTTCATGAAGAAGACAGCAATTGGCACGTCGGTGGTCGCCCTGGGTGCGCCTGGGGTGTCGCGCTCCTTCGCGGCCAACGAAAGGGTCCGTCTGGGGTGGCTCGGCGTCGGCGGGCGCAGCTCGGGCCTGTTTCGCACGATGATGGACAACTGCCCCGATGCCAAGATCGTGGGCGTGGCCGAACTGCGGGCCGACCGCTTGGCCAAGGGCTTGAAGATCGCCGAGCGGGACAAGCCGACGCCCTACAAGTGCGAGACCCGGACGGACTTCCTCAAACTGCTGGAGAAGGAGAAGCCGGACGGCATGGTCGCCATTACCGCCCCGTGCGATCACTCCAGCGTCGTGGTCCCTATCCTGGAGCGTGACTTCAACTGCTTCAGCGAGAAGCCGATGGACACCACGGTCGAGCGCGTCGATTCCATCGTCAAGGCGGCCCGCAAGTCGAAGGGCATCTACCAGATCGGCACGCAGCGGCGGTACAACCCCGGCTACATCGGCGCCATGAAGAAGATTCTCAGCGGCGACATCGGCCCCGTTTCGTTCATTCAGGCCCACTGGCACTGGCCGTGGAACACCACGATGGACGTCGAACGGCAGGGCAGCGAGATCGTCGAGCAGGCCGTTCATCACACAGATGTCGCGACCTGGGCCATGGGCGACGTCGCGCCGCACACGTGCGTCTCGGCGGCCTACCAGCAGTTCGACAAGCCCGGCGGTGCGAACAAGTGGACCGAAACGCATTCGTCCACGAGCTGGGTGTTCCCGAACGGTGCCGTGTTCTCCTACACGCATCTGTTCTGGCTGCCCGAATTCTTCACCAGCGAGAAGTTCATCGTCTTCTGCGAGCAGGCGGGCGTCGATCTGGCCACGGGCATGATGTACACCCGCAAGAAGGAGCAGAAGCGGATCAGCCCAACGAGCATGCATCCGTGGGACGACGGTCTCCGGAGCGAAGTCGCCGAGCTGGCAGCGAAGCTCAAGGCCGGTGACATCAGCGCGCAACGGCCGTTGATCGACAAGGTGGTGCGCCGAGCCGGACAGAAGGATTGGGGCCTGGGCACCAAGGAAGAACTGTGCGACTACGTGGCCAACATCAAGACCGGGGCGACACGGCTTCCGAACGCCAATGTCGAGACCGGGCGCGTCGCGACGCTGATGGCCATCCTGGCTCGCAAGGCCATGCGCAACGCGCAGAAGAACACGTTCGAGGCGCAGGCCCTGAAGTGGAAAGACCTTGGCTCGACCACTGACCTGAACACTGCGTAGCGATTCGTGTGTAGTGCGGCCGAGGCACACTGCCGGTACCAAGCGGTAGGGGTGCCACTGGCAGCTTGCCTGCCAGTGCGGCTTGTGCTTTCTGCGTGAAGTGATAATCGGAGCCGGCACCGCGACTCGGGACCTGCGTGTCCTGGAGCAACGGTGCCGGCTTCGAGCGCGTCTGCCGGCGTCCAATTCGTACTGAGGCCGGCGGCTCCGTCGGTTGAAGACAACTCGAGACCCGCTTGGGGAGTGTCTGTCATGCTGAGTAAGTCGACTCGGACCGGCTGCCTATGTCTTGTGGCGGTCTGCGCCACCTTCAGCATCGCCGCCGCGGAGGATCGGAGCGATGGGGCGTCAACACATGCCTCCGAGGGTGGGTCACCGACGCACATCTGGTACCGCCAGCCTGCGGCCAAGTGGACCGAAGCGTTGCCCCTGGGCAACGGGCGAGTGGGCGGCATGCTTTTCGGCGCTGCACCCAAGGAGCGAATCCAGCTCAACGAGGAGAGTCTGTGGGCCGGGGTACCGATTGATCCGTACCCTCAGGACGCAGTGAAGCACTGGCGAGCGGTTCAGCAGTTGATCCTGGAAGGCAAGATCGGCGAAGCTCGCGATCTGGCCATGAAGAAGCTCACCATTTCGCCCACTTCGTTTCGTTCGTACCAGCCGTTCGGTGACCTGTGGATCGAGTTCGAGCATTCGGCGCCGGTGGAGGCGTATCGCCGGGAGCTCGATCTGGCGACGGGCGTCGCGCGCATTCGCTACCGGTCCGGCAACGTGACCTGGGAGCGGGAGGTGTTCGTATCCGCGGTCGATGACGTGATGGCGATTCGCCTCTGGACGAACAAGCCCGGTGCGATTCGCGCTCGCGTGCGACTGACAAGAGAGAAGGACGTGAAGGTCGTCGCCCACGGGGACACACGCCTTCATCTGGACGGCCAGATCGTCGACATCGCCGCCCCGGAAGGCTATGACGACAATCGTGGGGGTTCCGGGCCCGGCGGCGAGCACATGCGGTTCGCGGGACGGCTGGTCGCTCGCACACAGGGCGGAACAATCACAGGCGCGGCGGGCCACCTCTCAATCGAGGACGCCGACGAGGCAATCCTGCTCTTCACGGCCGCTACCGACTACAGCCTCGA
The DNA here is from genome assembly GCA_964391465.1 of uncultured Planctomycetales bacterium. Classification (GTDB taxonomy): domain Bacteria; phylum Planctomycetota; class Phycisphaerae; order UBA1845; family CAYMME01; genus CAYMME01. The sequence goes on along the minus strand of CAYMME010000142.1, from coordinate 11,505 downwards.
TGCGATGAGCTTCGACCGATCGATCGACCCGGGCCGAACGGCGGACGGGATCCTGGAACGTGCGACGGGCAAGTCCTGGAAGGATCTGCTTCGGGCCCACGTGCAGGAACATAGATCCTGCTTCGACCGCGTGGCCATCGACCTGGGAGGCCGCCGCGAGAACGACCACCCGACAGACGAGCGACTCAAGGCGGTGCGCGACGGCGGCGAGGACGCCGGCCTGGAAGCGCTGTACTTCCAGTTCGGCCGGTATCTGCTCATGTCCGCATCACGCCGACCGGGGCGACTGCCGGCGAACCTGCAGGGGATCTGGAACGACCGGATGTGGGCGCCGTGGGAGGCCGACTACCACCTCGACATCAACCTCCAGATGAACTACTGGCCGGCCGATCTCTGCAATCTGTCCGAGACACTCGATCCGCTCGTCGACTGGCTCGAAGGACTGGCGGAGAAGGGGCGGCGTTCCGCGAAGAGACTCTACGACGCCGACGGCTGGGTGACCTTTGCATGCACGAACCCCTTCGGCCGGACGACGCCGAGCGGATCGACGAAGGAATCGCAGCTCATGAACGGCTACTGCGATCCGCTGGCCGGTGCGTGGATGTCGTTGACGTTGTGGCGCCATTACACGTTCACGCATGACGAAGCGTTCCTGCGACGGCGTGCGTATCCGATCCTCAAGGGTGCCTGCACGTTCATCCTGGACACCCTCGTCGAGGACGGCAAGGGGCACTTGGTCATCGCACCGTCCGAGTCCCCGGAGAACGACTATGTTCACCCGGAGACGGGGAAGCGCTACCGCATGAGTGTCGGCTCGACCTATCACAACGAGCTTGTGCGGATCCTCTTCGATGCGGTTGTCGAGGCGTCGCGGATTCTCGACGTGGACGAGCCGTTCCGCACGCGGCTGGAGACAACCCGCAAGCGAATCGCACCCCTGCAAATCGGCGGGGACGGCACGATCCAGGAGTGGATCGAGGACTTCAAGGAGGCCGAGCCGGGCCACCGCCATTTCTCGCACCTGATCGGGCTGCATCCGTTTGCCGAGATCACCTCGGACCGGCCGCAACTCTTCGACGCGGCCGGGAAGACGCTCGAGCGGCGGCTCCGCCACGGCGGAGGTCATACCGGCTGGAGTCGGGCGTGGCTCATCAACTTCCTGGCTCGGCTGCGGCAGGGCGACGAAGCGCACAAGCACGTGGTGATGCTGTTGCGGAAGAGCACGTTTCCGAATCTCCTCGACAATCACCCCCCGTTCCAGATCGATGGTAACTTCGGCGGAACCGCCGGCATCGCGGCAATGCTCGTGCAGAGCCACGAGGGTGAGATCCATCTCCTGCCCGCGCTACCGAAGGCCTGGCCGGAGGGCTCCGTTCGTGGCTTGAAAGCACGCGGCGGATTCGTCGTGGACATTGCCTGGACAGGCGGGAAGCTCACTCGCGCCCGAATCCACGCACAACGTGCGACAGTCTGCCGTGTGCGGGCTGACGGGCCGGTTAGCGTGAAGAAGCAGAACGGTGAACCGGTCGCCAAGACAGTCGCTCCCGACGTCGTCGAGTTCCGCGCCGAGAAGGGGCGCCGCTACGACCTCGTCCGGGGTTCGTCCGAATAGCGCTGCATTCATCGTGAGGCGTCGCGTCGTCCGTCCTCAGTTCCCGGCGCGGCGCCGGTACGCCTCGGCATGGACGGCCTTGGCCGCGGCGACCATCTCGGGGTACGGCGTGTCGGTGACGGTCAGGAACCCGATGTTGTAGTTCTCGCCGTCGTGCACGCGTCCGGTGAGCGGCTGATCGACGAACTGAAACCAGTGGCAGCCGACGAACGTTGGGTGGTCGATTACACTCCGCACGTACGCCTGATAGCTTGCCGCTCGCTCGTTCTGGTCACGCGCGCCGACGAGCCCGGTGTGAAGCATGCCGCGGTCGAGAGCACCGAAGTGGAACTCCCCGATGATGCACGGCTTCTTCAGGTCCCTTGTGAAGGCCCACCCGGGCAAGTCGACACCACGCGTGTAGATGTTGAAGCTCACCACCGGGCAGACTTCTTCGGCGGCCTCGACGGCTTCCGGCGTCCGTGACGAGAAACGGCATCCGAGGTAGAGGTGGTTCGGGTCCTGCTTCGCGAGCGTGTCGCGAACGACGGTGAAGTACTGTCGTGCGAAGCGTTTCGTGAAAGCGGCGTAATCGTTCCTCATTGCCTCCGGGAACGTGTCCGGCGGATGGAACGCGTCCTGAGCAAGGGCGTCCCAACTCATCAGAGACGTCTTCCAGGCCGTGTTGAGCTTGTCGATCGTCTCGTAGCGATTGCGCAGCAACCTCAGGAATGCCTTCTTCGCCGGTTGCTCGGCCGGGGCGGTCAGGGCATTGACAGCCAGACCGTATCGACTGTGATCTCGCGTGCCGCTGCCCCACGACAACTCGTTGTCGACGTAGTAGCCGAGACACCAGCGGTCGTCGCGGAACCGCTTCGTGACTTGGAAGCTCTTCTCCGCATCGGCTGCGAACTGCGGATCGAACGGGTCGTGCATCTGGGCCCAGTAGTCCGACCCGCTGGACAGCCGGGCGTGGTTCCCACCGACGTGAAGCGGCACGACGTAGGGCATGCGCTCGAGATTGAACAAGCCCCAGTCCGACCAATTGGCAATCGTGTTGAAGCCCCAGGAGCGGAGCCGATCGATGGAGAGCGATCGCCACGCAGTGTCGAACTCCTCGCCGTGCTTGCGATGCAGATTGGCCCGGTAGAAGTCGAAGGTGCGCCCGCTCGCCACGGGTCCACGATGCACCTTGTTGAACGTTCCGAAGTACCGGATCAACGGATCGTTCTCGGGTGGGAGACAGGTGAACATCGACCGGCGCCCTTCGATGATCGTCGCGTTGTACATGGTGACGCAATCCACTCCGAGCGAGAGGAAGAGCCGGCCCTCCGGCGTTACGAGCCACCACTTGCCGCTGTGCCGGGCGGTGCGGAAGAAGCCGGTGGCGTCGAGCTTCGGGCCGGTTGCCCAGCCGCCGTACGCGTCGCGGTCGGGCAATTGCGGGGCGGCGGCGATGGCGGACCGCTCGGCGGCCAGCCGCTCGGCCAGCGCGTCGACCGACTCGAGCTTGCCGGGCCAGTCGGCGCCGGTGAATTGCCCCAACTCGTCCACGATGCCCTCGAGCGAGGGCATGGGCAGCAGGCGAATGTTGTCGATCACGAGCGGAGTCGGCTCGTTCGGTCGATGGAGGAATACCTGGAATGCGATCACATGAGACGTGTCGACCTTGCCACTGGTGTACATCGATGTCCCGGTGTACCCGGGCAGGCCGCGCATGCCGAAGTCCATCGGCTCGACGTCCTTCAGCGAAAGAACGAACGTCTCGACCCCGCGGCCGGCCCGCGCGTGTCCGGTGCCGGTTCGCCAGTGCTTCGGCCCGCTCGCATGAGGGTCGTCGTCGATGCGGATCGAGAACCGAATGTTGCCGGCGGTCGGGTTGAACACGTCAAGCGCCAACGCGGCCGAGTCCCTCCAATTCCACCCGCCTTCCGGCCCGCGGAAGTAGAGGTTCGGCCATTCGGCGGGCTGAAACTCGATACGCAAGGCGTGTCGGCCGTCGGTTGCGTACTCACTCTGCCGTCGGGTCTTCGTGTGATTCGTCTGGGCGGCGCGGAGGTCATCTTGCGTCTCGAACGAGTTGAGCGGCCGGGGCGCTGCCGCGCCCACCGGCAGAACCGCGGCAACAAACACGATGGACAGAGCCACATCAAGTCGACGAATCACCATACGGAAGATCTCTTGCCCCAGCGGGGAAACCAGTCGCGCGCCAAGACCCTCAATGATTGCGGAACGCAGCACATCGAGCAACACGGCGGGTTGGAAATTGCCTGCGTCGTGATGGCGAGTGCATCGCCGCCATCCTGGACTATCCCTATGCGCCTGCGGACAACAGCTTCGGCGAAAGGCAGATCCGCCCGGCGGTCATCCTGCGCAAGAAGAGCCAGTCGAATCGCGGCGATCGCGGCGCAGCGACGCAGTCCGTCCTGATGAGCGTCTATCGGACCCTGAAGCTCCGCGGCCTCAACCCAACCAAGACCATGGCCGACGCCCTCGGAACCTGCCCGATGACCGGTCGATCACCTGTGCTGCCGCAGTGGCCGAGCGGAATCAGCACGCCCGGTGTCGCGCTCGCGCTGCCTCCCCGAGGCAGGCGTGATGCCGCTCCTCAATCGTAGGTGTGGACAGACAAGGGGGTTACGTCCACAACCGTCTTGGCCGGAGAGTGCTCCAAGAGAAATCAACCTCGTTGAATCGGCTGGCCGAATACGCTATCATCCTGTGGGCTCGAGGTGGAGATGGGGGAGAGAGAGATTCCCCATCACACAGTTGATCACGTGGGTCTGCGGGCGGGCTTGCTCGTTGTGCACCGGGCGTGTGTGAACGAACGGGTGAGCTGCGGCCCCAAGGGTTGCGGGTTTCGACTAGGGATGAGGATACGAGAATGTGCAAGTGCAAGACGATCGCGGCGGTAGCGGCAGTGGTGTTGGCCTGCGTCTCCGGCGCGCAGGCGGACATGATGATGGAGTGGCTCACCGTCGGCGACCCGGGCAACGTCGATGACGTGCATGGCGCCGGCTACGGTGGCGTGGCGTACACGTACAACATCGGCCGGCACGAGGTGACGAACAGTCAGTACGCCGAATTCCTGAACGCCACGGCCGCATCCGACCCGAACGGGCTTTACAACGTGAACATGGGGAGTGAATACGGTGGGATCACGCGCAGCGGCTCCCCCGACAGCTACACATACAGCCCCATCCTGGGCCGGGGCAACATGCCGGTGATCTACGTGAGCTGGTACGACACGCTGCGTTTTGCGAACTGGATGCACAACGGCCAACCGACCGGTGCGCAGGACCCGTCGACCACCGAGGACGGCGCGTACGACATGTCGCTCGGTTCGGGCGTGGTTCGCAAACCCGGCGCGCTGGTGTTTCTGCCCAGCGAGGACGAGTGGTACAAGGCGGCGTACTACAAGGGCGGCTCGGCCGATGCGGGCTATTGGGACTATCCCACGCAATCGGATACGCCCCCGACGGCCGAAGACCTGCCAGGCACGGACTTTGTGAACGGTTCGGCGAACTACGGTATGGCCGTGGGCGACCTGACCTACGTGGGGTCCTACACGGCCAAACCCTCTGCCAGCGCGTACGGCACGTTCGATCAGGGCGGGAACGTGTGGGAGTGGAACGAGGCGGTGGTCGGTTCGTATCGCGGTGTGCGTGGCGGGTCGTTCAACAACAACGTCAACGGCCTGCGCGCGGCGTTCCGCAACATCTTCGACAACCCGTCGTACGAGCTCTCCTACGTCGGGTTCCGTGTCGCCCAAGTTCCGGAGCCCGCTACGATAGCGCTGCTGGCGTTCGGCGGGGTAGGGGTGTTCAGCAGGCGAAGGGGGCTGGGAAGATGGACCGTTGCTCTTCGCTGCCGCTATTCGCCCCAAAGGGGCGCCCGAATGTAGCCATGGGTGGAGCGAAGCGCAACCCCTGGATGGAGTGGCGTTGAATCACTCACCGCCCCGCGAGGGGCGGACGACACACCGGGCCCGCGTTCGTCCGCCCCGCCGGGGCGGGAGGGCGTATGCGCTCACAAACCAGGGGTTCCGCTTCGCTCCACCCCTGGCTACCATCGCAGGCCCCTTCGGGGCCGCACTTCGCTGTCCTTCGCGAACGGCAGTCGTATGTCGTTCCTTCTGATCCGCGATAGTGAGCAACCGCATCTGGCGTTCCGGGTACGACATCCCCAGTTTGCACCTCCCTCCGACAGGCGTCCCTTGTTGACATGCGGCCAGAACTGCGAAGGCAGTTGACCGGACTCCCCGCCAATCCGTGAACAACCGTTTCTTTGAGCCATGCGCACGCGCCGCATCAATGGGGATTCCCGCACCGAGCTCCCGGTTCTGTTGGTCAAGTGGTACGACGTGACGAAGTGGCTGTTGGAGCGAGTCGATACCTTTCCGAAGAACCAGCGCTTCGTTTTCGGGCAGCGCCGTGCTCAGGGACTACCCGGCCATCCGGCGTGTCCGCTGATTCGCGGGCAGGCGAAGAAGAAGGCCCGGCCGTGGCGAGTAGCCGCAAGGCGAAAGGCGCGGCCAGGCCGCCGTCGTTCCACGGGCAAGACTCTCCGAGCATTGCAGACGGCTGACCTCCTCCGGCACGACATGGGTGGGCGACTGACGCGCGTGGCGAGCTGTCCGTCCCCCACCCTTCGCGAATCCCAGCGCGCCGGGACGAAGGATGGGGCACCCACGCTCCTTGTTGCGGCCGGGGCCATGCGCGCGTAGGCTCACACTGTCTTGAGGAGACCAATCCCATGCGAATCAAGGAAGCTTCTCTCCTGTGTTGTTGGATGGTCGGTCTCGTGCAGGCCGACACGCTCACTCTGCCGCTCGATCAACGGCCCGAGTGGCTCGCCCGTGACGGCATCGTGATGGCCGGAAGCTGGGAGCCGTTGCTGTTCCGTGTGCGCCGCGACGGGAGCCCCGGCTACACACCTACGCCCGAGCAACGGGCGGCGTACGTGCGCGAGCACAGCCCGGAGATGGTCGCCCGGCTGAAGGCTCTCGGCGTCAACTTCGTCATGATGCACTGCTACAAGGCATTCGGCATGGAAGCCGAGCGCGAGAGCATGGCGGACGCGGTGCGGTTCTCGAAGCTCTGCCGTGACGCCGGGCTCCGCGTGGGTGTCTACAACAACAGCGGCACGCTGGGTTGGGAGCTGTTCTTCAAGGAGAAGCCGGAGGCCGAAGACTGGGTCGTCCGTGATCGCGACGGGAAGCCACGTACGTACGGCCGAGCCACCTATCGCTACTACTGGAATCGCAACCACCCCGATGCCGAGGCCTTCTACCGCAACATCGTTCGGTTCTCCGTGAACGAGATCCGTGTGGATCTGCTCCACTTCGACAACTACCACGTCGGTCCGGGCAGCGAAGCCGTTTCGGCTAAGCGGTTCCGCGAGTACTTGCGCCGCAAGCTGACGCCCGCCCAGCGCGAAGGCATCAAACTCGACGACGCCGACCTCGCCAAGACCGCCATGGCCGGACCGCCGGACAACTTGCTCCGCCGGGCCTGGCTCGACTTCGTCTGCCAGTCGCTCGCCGACTCGTATCATGACATGGGTCGCTACGCCCGCACGCTCCGCCCGGACGTGCTCGTCGAGTGCAACCCCGGCGGCGTGCGCGATCGCATCCACTCTCCTGTGGATCACGGCCGACTCCTTACCGGCGGCGAGGCGTTCTGGGACGAGGGCCGGGCGCCGGGCTTCCGCAAGGGCAAGGTCGAGTCCCGCATCCGCACCTACAAAGTCGCCCGGGCCATGAAGAACATGACGTTTGCGTACACCACAACGCCGCTCGAGATGGCCGAGTCGATGGCGTTCAACCGCGACTGCCTCGGCTGCATCTGCTGGTTCGAGTACGACAAGCTCGTGGCCAAGCCCGGCTCGAAGGAGCCGGTCTCGAAGGACCTCGATCCGTTCATCCGCTTCTTCAAGACGCGTCGCGATCTGTTCCGCGACTCGGCGGTGGTCGCCGACGTGGCGGTCTTCCGCAGCTTCCCGTCGCAGATGTTCGCCGATCGCAAGCATGCCGCGCGCACGAACCGCGTCGAGCAAGCCCTGATCGAAGCCCGCGTGCCGTTCCAGATTGTCTACGAGCATCAGCTCGATGATCTGAAGCGTCACCGCGCACTCGTGCTGGCCGGATGTGTCGCCCTCTCGGACGACCAGATCAAGCGCATCGCGAAATACGTAGCGTCGGGCGGCAGGCTGTGTGTGGTCGGACCCGCGGCCACCCACGACGAGTGGATGATTCCGCGGGCACAACCCGGCCTCACCGGCGTCGACTCCGCCAGGATCACCCGCGTTTCCGAGAAGGATGATTTCGTCGCCGCCGTTCGCAAGGCGTGTGATGGTAGGTTCTCCTTCTCGATCGAGGCTCCGACCGGGCTTTGCGCGGAGTTCATGGAGCAATCCGGCCGACGCCTCATTCACCTGGTGAACTACCGCCCGGATGGTCCGGTGCGGAATGTCGCGGTTCGCGTGCGTCCGACGACAGGGCAGCGTGTGAGCCACGTGACGCTCGTGAGCCCCGAGCGTACCGACGAGCCCAAACTGAGCTTTGAAGAACACGACGACGCGGTCACGTTCACGGTTCCCACGGTGAATACCTACGAGGTGGCCGTGATCGTCGAAGAGGAAAAGGAGTGACGCTGAAGATGAGCACCACCAACCGTTTGATTGCGTTTTGCGCTGCCGCCGTTTCTCTTCCGTCGGTTGCGCCCGCGGCGGAGACGCTCTGGACGCGGCAATTCCTGGCCGGCTCGTGTGATTCGTCGGTCGCCTATGCCGACGCTGCCGACGCCTCCGGCCTCGAACTGGTCATGACCACCATCAGCGGAGCCGTGCACGTGTGGAGTGCGGCCGGGGAGCCGATTCACAAGGTTCAGCTCGGCGGCGTCTTCTCGACTGCGCCGACGGTGGCCGACGTTTTCCCCGGTGGGATCCACGAGATCCTTGTCGTCAATCAGGCTGGTCAGTTCACGTGCCTGAGCGGCCCGAAGATACTCTGGCAGTACCAGCTTCCGGCCCCCCTGGCATGGAACAGCACGACGATCGTCGCCGAAGACCTCGACGGCGACGGGCATCTCGACATCCTGATCGGTGACATGGCCGGACACCTCATTTGCCTCACCCCCGAAGGCATTGAACGGTGGCAACTTGATCTCGCCGGCGGATTCCACTGCCCGCCTGCCGTTGCCGATCTCGCCGACCGGCACGGGCGCGAGATCGTCTGCTCGACCGGCGACAAGAAGCTCGTGTGTCTTTCGGCCGACGGAGAGAAGGTCTGGGAGACCGATCTCGGCTGCGACAACACCTCGGGCCCGATCATCGTCGATTTGGACGCCGACGGAGCGCTGGAGATCGTGATCGGCGGCAGAGACAGCCGCCTGCACTGCTTCTCGGTCGACGGAAAGCCAAGGTGGACATCCGAGGCGACCGCCGAGATCGACTCGGCGATTTCCTGCGGTGACATCGACGGCGATGGGAAGCTCGAAACGGTCTTCGTCGACCTGAAGGGCAAGTGTTTCTGCGTGTCCGCCGAGGGCAAGCCTCGTTGGACGTACGACGTGGGGAATCGGTGCCGGCGCTCGCCGTCGCTGGCCGATTTCGACGGCGACGGCGCGATCGAGGTGCTGATCGCCGGCTACGACCGGAAGGTGTATCTGCTTTCGCATGAGGGGCAGGAGGAAGACATCGTCAAGGCCCCGATCGACACGAACGGCGGGGCGACGGTGATCACATCCGGCGGTCGTCTCGCGGCCGTCGTGCCCTACTCGAACGGTAGAGTCGATTGCTACACATGGCTCGCTACAGATGCTGCGAGCGAGCCGCGCGTTGTCTGGGGTGCCTATCGCGTGACGCCCAGCCAGCGCGGGTCCATCGTTGCCGCCAGCGCCGATGCAAAGCGCCCCGCGTGCCGACGTGTGTCGTACGACGACATGCTCGTGGGCCGGAACGTCTATGAGGTTGGCGTCGCCAACCCAAAACGCGAACAGCTCAACGTGGAACTGCGCATCAAGCGGCCGTTGACCGACGAAGACCTGAGTCAAGCCGTCGAAAGCAACGAGGAACTCATCGCTGCATCGCTTCCCTATCTGGTGCGCGGAGAGGCGCCGGAGACCATCGTTTTCTCGTACCGCGTGACGAAGGCCGGTGCGTCCCGACCCCTTCTTGCCGGACGCAAGACGGTCTTCATCGAGCCCTTCCTGCGCGATGTTGATGCCGTACGCGGGCTGACGGAGCAGTTGAGGAATGTTGAGGCCCGCCTGTGCGAAGCGCGCGGACGGAACACCGAGATCCTGGCCGGACGGCGGATGTGGCTCGAGCACCGGTTGGCCGAACTTGCCGAGCGCGTTTCCCACCCGTCGCGGCTGACGGGAGCCGAGCGCGTCGCCTGTGCCGCCGACCTGAAGCGGCTGGCCCTCGAGGTCGAGAAACCGCTTGCCCTGGCGCGACTGACCCTCTCCCGGCTCGATGCGGGCGGGCAAACCGCGTTCGCCGTGTGGCCGGCGAATCCCTGGTCTCCGGTTCGCCCGCTTGCGGATCGCGCCGCGGAGACGGCCCCGCACGACATGACGCTGCCGCTATACCGCGAGGAACGCGGGTCGCTGGCGCTCGACGTGTTGAACCTTCTCGACGAGCCGTTGTACCTGCGGTTGCGATTCCCGGCTCGGCTCGCGAAGGAACGCGCACCGGCGCTGGCCGTCAAGGAAGTTGTTCCCGTTCCCACGGAGCTCGATGGCTACTCGGCCGACGCGGTTTCGGTCCTGAACCAAGCCCGTGTCGTGCATCTCGCGCCGGGAGAAGTACGCCAGCTCTGGATCGGAATCGACGCCCGCGGGAGTGCATCCGGCCGTTTCACCGGCAAGCTGAACCTGTCCTCCCTGACGTGCGAAAGCGTGGCCGAGGACGTTGAGATCACCGTGGATGTTCTCGACCTCGACCTCACCGCCGCACCCGCGCCGAAGCTCTGCAACTGGGCCTATGTCCACTCGTCCTGCCTGAGCGACTACGCCGACGAGGCTCGTGACGACCTTGCCGAACACGGAACCAACGTCTTCGTGGTGACCGGTGCCCACGTGCCACGCGCCGTGTTCGACGAGAGCGGCAAGCTCGTCGGAGAGCCGGATTTCTCGAAACACGACGAGTTCATTCGCGCCCACCGCGACGACGCCATGTTCTTGTTCCTCGGCCACGAGGGCTCGCTACGCGGGCCGAAGGGGCACGGGTTCCGTTCCGACGCGTACCGCAAGGCCTTCAAAGCGTGGATTCCGCTTTGGGTCGCGCATCTCGAGAGTCTCGGTGTGGGCTACGACCGTTTCGCGTTCTACCCGGTGGACGAGCCCGGCCTGCGACCGGGACTGGTGGAACGCTACATCGAGTCGGCGAAGCTTGTTCGGGAAACCGACCCCAAGATCCTCATGTACACCGATCCCGTCGGGCGCGCGACGGCCGAGGAGATCGAGCGCATGGCGCCATTCGTCGACATCTGGTGCCCGAACCGCAACGGATTCATGATGACGCCCGAGGACTCACGCCTCTCGACCATGCACGCAGACGGCAAGCAGGTCTGGACGTACGAGTGCTACCACAACGCCAAGAACCAGTCGCCGCTGGGCTACTATCGTGGCTTGGCGTGGCTTGCCGAACGCAACCAGATGACGGGCATCGGCTTCTGGTCCTATTGCACGTCACAGCACGACCCGTGGTACCTGCCACGGGGCGGGCATGACTACCTGCTGATCTATCCCGGTCGCGGCGTGGTCACGAGCAAGCGATGGGAGTCGTGTCTGGACGGGCTCGAGGATCTTCGGGCGGTCTGGCAACAGCGATCGCTTGCCGACGCGGTCCGGGGCAACAAACCCGACGACGAACGCGTCAAACGCGCCGATCGCGTCATGGCCGATGCG
>CAYMME010000141.1:0-18016 GCA_964391465.1 uncultured Planctomycetales bacterium | reverse complement strand
ATCTTCGACGCGTAAGCTTCCGGGAACGAAGCTCCCGTTCAACACGTTGCGTCCATCGCCCGGACCCCGCTTCAAGCGATTGCCGCCGCGCCAAGTCTGGACCTTCCCGGCAACCAGCGTCATCGGCGGACGCAGTATCTCGACGGTCTCCGCCGGCGCGACCAAGACGACACGGCCGACCGTCTTCCACTGACGATCTCTGTCGGCCGCCTCGCCGCTCTTCACGACAATCCTGTCGCGCTCGCAGAGCAGATCCATCCCCCTGAGCACCGCCGGATGTGCTCCGACGAGCGGGATCCGTTTCCCCCCCGCGGTCGCGCCGGCCGACGCCCCGCCCGTGGCGAACCGCCATTCGACGAGGTGTTTCGCAGCTTGGGCATGAACCGCGTCCGGCTCGCCGAGGTTCGCCTGTGCAACAGTCATGCAGACAACAAGTATCAATCCACGTTTCACGGTGTCCTCTCCCGCACAGGGTTCGCGATCAATAGCCGGCAGCCGGCCGCCTCGACAGAGGCGGAGGATTGTAGCCGCGCGAGGAGCGCAACGAAACCGCGAGTCGCAGGCTGCCAGGGTCCCGCATTCCGTCAAGACACCCACCGCGCGAGCTGGTAAACTCCGGCGCACACAGTGACGCAAACTTGTCTGGAGGAAGCAGAATGAGACGACGCGAGTTTCTCGGCGCATCTGCGGCCGTGGGGCTGGGCCTCACAGGCACCCCTACACATGCCGCAGCGAAGCAACGACAGGTCATGAAGGCCGGATTCGCCCGCGCCAAAATCACCCCCCCCATCGGAACTACCATGATGGGGTTCGGAAGCCGTGACATGGACCACGGTTGCACGGCCATTCACGACGACATCTACGTGCGGGCCCTCTTCCTCGAGAACGGCGATGAGCAGGCCCTCATCATGGGCTTCGATCTCTGCTTCCTCGGGCGAGAGGAGGCCGACCGATACAAGGGCGCCATCGGGCGCGTCCTCGACCTGTCGCCACGACAGATCCTGCTCAACACGACGCACAACCACGTCGGCCCGGCCGTCGGCACGTGGTACTCCGCGGGCTACCAACCGCCTGATCTGCTCTACCTGAACGATCTGGAGCGCGCGACCGTGCGTGCGGCCCGTCAGGCACACGACGCCATGCGTGAGGTCACGGTCTGGTCCGGCACAACCCGTTCGGCGCTACCCTTGAACCGACGCCGGCCCGAAGGCAACCAAACCCTCCTCGCACCCAACCCAGACAAGAAGCCCTACGACAAGCTGCCCATCTGCCTGTTCAAAGACGCAGCGGGCAAGCCCGTATGCCTGTTGTTCTCCATCTCGTGTCATCCGTCGATGATGGTCGGATGGGAGATCTCCGCCGAGTACCCAGGTGCGGCCATGACCAAACTCGACCAGCACCTCGGCCAGGCGTGCAGCCTGTTCCTCCAGGGCGTCGGCGGCGACGCCAAGCCGCTGGTCATCGGGAAAGGTGTGAATCGCTGGAAGCGAGGCACCTGGGAGCTGATGGACGAGGCGGGCGGAATGGTCGCCGGCGAGGTGACTCAGGCCCTCGACAAAGGGCTCACAAAGGTCGAACCCGATCTCCGCACCGCCGCAACCGAGATGGTCTGGCCGCTCGATCCTGCCCCCTCACGGTCCGAGTTCGCGGCGATGGCCGCCAAGGTCACGCCGACCCAACGCAAGAAGAGCGTGCGAGCCATGTGGGTAATTAGGCAGCTCGAGTTGCTCGACCGATACGGCAAGCTGGCAACATCGGTCACGCTGACGGCCCACGGCACGAGGATCGGCAAGGGACTCCGCCTCTTCGCCATGGAGGGTGAGGTCGTGGGCGACTGGGGGTTCTTCATCGACAAGTTCTACGCGGACGGAAACACCTTCCCCCTCGGCTACACCAACGGGACCGGACTCTACCTGCCCACGACGGCCATGCTGCCTGAGGGAGGAATGGAGGTGAACAGTTACTGGGAATACGGCATGCCGGCGCCGATAGCCAAAGGCCCAGAGGCCGTAGTCACCAGGGCCTTGACCGAACTGCGCGCACGCGGCATCACGTGAGCCCAGCGCCGTCATCGCTTGGATCGGGGAATCCACTCGGGTAGCATGACCGACGACGACTCGATTCACGGAGGACGTCATGCCCCTGACCGGAGTCCATTTCCTGCTCAGCTACCAGTGCACGCACGAATGCGACCACTGTTTCGCATGGTCAAGCCCCCGCGCCGGCGGAACGATTCGTCTCGAGACGCTGCTGAGCGTCCTCGACCAGGCGCAGCAGCTCGGGACCGTCAGGCAGGTATACTTCGAGGGCGGCGAGCCCTTCCTGTTCTTCCCTCTGCTGGTCGAGGGAATTCGCCAGGCAAGGCAGCGAGGCTTCTCGACCGGCGTGGTCACCAACTGCTATTGGGCCACCGCGGAGGCCGATGCCGCCCTCTGGCTCGAACCGCTGCGGGATCTCGAGGTCGCCGACCTCAGTATGTCCAGCGATGCGTTCCACGCCGGCAGCGTCGAAGACCCGCGACCCGGGTTCGCCGTTGAGGCGGCTCGAGGCCTCGGCCTCGGTGAGGCGATCATCACCATCGATCCTCCGACCGTCTGCATTCCTCCCGGGGAGAAGGGCCAACCGATCGTCGGCGGCTCGGTCCGGTTCCGGGGCCGGGCGGCCGCCCAGCTCACTTCGGACCTGCCCCGCCGGCCGTGGACCGACCTCGACCAATGCCCGGACGAGGACTTCGTCGATCCCAAGCGGGTCCACGTCGACGGCTATGGCAACGTCCACCTCTGCCAGGGGTTGCTGCTCGGCAATCTCGAGGAGTCCAAGCTTGCGGAACTGATCGAGGGCTACGATCCGCACGCACACCCCATCTTCGGCCCCCTCATCGCCGGCGGTCCCGCCGAGCTGGTCCGTCGCCACGATCTGCCCCATGAGGACGGCTACGTCGACGCCTGCCATCTCTGCTACGAGGCCCGCGCCGCCCTCCGCGAACGGTTTCCCGCCGTCCTCGGACCAGCGCAGGTCTACGGCCTGGGCGACTCGCAGGTGACGTGAGCGCGCCGCAACCCAAACTCGGAACGAGGCGCGGGGGACCCTGCCGCCTCCACTTGCCCACGGCCTTCAGCGAGGCTGAAACCTGATCGCCATCGCAGGGTTATTCAACCCATCGACTCGCGGCGTCGTACGCTGATCGTTGAAGTCGTGGAGTCGCCTTGGCTCGTGCGCTTTGGTATTCTGATCGGTGTCAGGAAGACGCAAGCACCTCTGAACGGTATCGACGTGTGTGCCGGAGGTCGAGCGACCGGCCCGAACGCACCTCCGCCAACCTTCCGAGGGAGGACACAGCCTTGAAATCACTGGTGAGTCTCGCGTTGGCGGCGTCGCTGCTGTTGTTGACGACGCCGAATCTGCCTGCCGCGCAGAACGGCGCGACAAGCGCAGAACGAGAGCAGATGAAGCAGCGGCGCAAGGAGGCCGCCCATCGCAAACGGAGAGTCATCTTCAACAACGACGGGGATGACGTTGTGGCCTTCTCCGACGCGCCCACCGCCGCCGCGCTGTTGAAGGTGCGAACTGCCGCCCTGGCCGGCTCACAAGTAGACGCGATCTTCTACTGTAGCACGCAGAGCTTCGGCATGAGCCTCCACAACACCAAGGTGGGGCAAGTCCAGACCCGCAAGGTCGGCATCTACGCGAAGAACATCGTGCCGGATCTCATCGCCCAGGGGACCGACGCCTTGAAGATCATGGTCGACTTCGGCCATCGGCACGGCATGGAAGTGTTCTATTCGATGCGGATGAACGACACCCACGATGCCAATCTGAAGGTCCCGGAGATGTGGCCGCAGTTCAAGGAGGACCACCGGGGACTCCTGTTCGGCACGCCCGAGAAGCGACCGAAGTACGGGGCATGGTCGGGAGTGGACTATGCCCGCCCCGAGGCCCGCGAACAGCAGTTCCGGACGATCCGCGAAGTATGCCAGAACTACGACGTTGACGGGATCGAGCTCGACTTTTTCCGGCACCCGATCCTCTTCAAGAGCCATGCCTGGAACCGGCCCGTCAGCGAGCAAGAGCGGGATATGATGACCGGCCTGCTGCGGCGCGTCCGCACAATGACGGAGGAAGTCAGTATGCGGCGGGGACGCCCGATCCTGATCGCCGTCCGAGTGCCCGACTCGGTTGGCTACTGCAAGGCGATCGGTCTGGACCTGACCAGATGGCTGGAAGAGGATCTGGTCGACCTGCTGATCGCCGGCGGCTACTTCCGCCTCTCTCCGTGGGAGGAGACGGTAGCGCTCGGTCGCACGTACGGCGTCCCGGTCTACCCGTCTCTGGACGAGTCGCGGGTGCGCAAGGACACCCGCAAGGTGCGCAACTCAATAGAAGCGTACCGCGGCCGCGCGATGAACTGCTTCAGCGCCGGCGCGGCCGGGATCTACCTCTTCAACCTGTTCAACCCGACCACGCCCCACTGGCGAGAGCTCGGTGATCCGCAACGCCTCGAGAGGCTCGATAAGATCTACTTCGTAGCCGTGCGGGGCGCGGCCCGGGCCCGGAGTTTCCTGGCCGACGGCGAGCGCTTCGCTACCGCACCCACGCTGACTCCCGAACGGCCCGCTGCCCTGATCGCCCAACAGCCCTACAAGACCGCGATTGCCGTCGGCGAGAACGTCTTGTGGGGCAAACAGCAGGGCATCACCGCAAAAATCACCCTCAGCATCGAGATCGAGGGTCTCACCGGACCGGCAGACATCTCGGTGACGCTGAACGGAACAGCCGTTGGCCAGGGCGCACGCGCCGAGCAATGGATTGACTACGAAATACGGCCCGAGGCGATTCGAAAGGGTCGAAACGAGATCGAGATAACGCTTGGCAACGGCGCCAAGGCGGAGGCACGGTTGCGGGACGTGCAGTTGCGCGTCGGCTACGCCAAGGGCTCGTGACTGTTTTCCCGCCCTAGAACCCCGTCCGCACCGTCAGCGCGTCCTCGGGCCTGTAACGGAAGAGCTTCCAGTAGGCACGATCTGTCTCGTAGCCGTCGACGGGATCGGTCGGCTTGATGTCCTTCGGCAATACGCCATAGCGCTGCATCTGGTAAATGTAGTAGTCGTTGGGCCGAAAGCCCGGCAGATCGAACCGTTTCAACGCGTCGTGCGCGGCCTGGGCCTTGCGAAGGGCGGCCAGTATCGCCTGGTAGTCTGCGTCGTCAGCGTCGGCGAACACCGCCGGCTCGCACAGACCGAGTCCGCCGGCGCTCTTGGCCAGCGGCGCCTGAAGCAGCAGAGACTTGCTCGGCCGCGTCAGATTGCACAGCGATTGGGGCGGCCGCGTATTGCCGAACTTGTAGTACCCAATGCGGGCTCGGATCTGCTGCAGGTCCAGGAACTCGTGCACGAGCGGGGCGGGTGGCCCCTTCCCGCCGAATTGGAAGTACGGATACTCGCCGATGGGGCGGCCCGCGGGCTTGCGCTGGTGGCAATCGCCGCAGCGCTCCACCATCGCCTCGATCGGGAATTCCACCGGATACAGACCCGAGCCCAGCGCGGCATACGTGCCCGCGTACGGCGCGCTCGCTTCGATCCACAACCGAATCGTGTCGGATTCCCGTCGCGTCACCTTCGCCTCATGATGGCTGCCGTCGATCAGTTGCATCAACCGGCTCGCCGAACTGCCGATGGTCCTGGGCGCACGGTTGCCGTAGCCCTCGTTCCGACCGTCGGAGATCAGACTGTGCTGAAGCATCGCCCAGTAGCTCTGGCAGAAGAGCGGCGTATGATCGCCGCACAGATCGACGCCCCCGTCGCGTCGCTCGGCGCTGTGACAGCGCACGCAGTGCCGATCCAGAATCGGCTGGATGTCGCGCGGGAAGTCAGGCACGTCCGGGACGTGTTCGATCGCACGGATACGACTCGGCCCGCGTCGAACCGCGGCGAGGTCCATCGAATTGATCGGCGGCGGCGTCTTCCGCTGCTCGTGGCAACCGACACACCCCGTCGTTTCGCCCGGCTGGACGCTCAGGAAGCTCTGCATGCGCTTGACGGACAAGTCGTTCTCATCGAGCGCGACGAAGAAGACCGACCGAAACGCAGGCACTTCCATGTAAGCCGAACCGTCCGCCTCGACCGGCACCGTGCCGAGAATGCGAGCAAGCGTGAACGTCCCGCCCGCACTGGTCGGCCACATGCCGCCGGAGAAGTTCACCGGCTTCGGCAACTGCTCGAGCACGAGGAGCTTCTTGATCTCACCGCGCCGAACGCCCTCCATGTTCCTGCCCCTGTAGACGTCGGCCAGCACCAGTCGGCCTATCGCCTTCTTCAAGTCCACGCGGGGTGGAATCACCCGCTCGCGCGGTCGAGGCCGCAGCGGTCGCGGCTCGTGACAGATCACCCGCGAATCGGAGTCGTCCAACCGATAGAGGATTTCCGTGTTGCCTCGGCCGTCCATCACGCGAATCTCGCGGCCGGTCGCAACGAGAAAGCAGTCCTCAGTGATCGGATACGGATCGCGATAGGTCGGTCCGCCACGGCTGATGCGCCGGGCGGAGGCTTTGGCGTCCGGACCGATTCGGGAATCCACGATCGTGACGTGTCCGGCGTGTTCGGGCCTGCCGTGGCCGGGGGAAAACGACGCAACGATCTTCTCCGAACCGGGAATCGGCTTGGCGTCGATCATCGTGATGCCCGGATGCTGGTTGCCGAACAGGACCATCTGTCCCGTTCCGTCCGGATTGGTCGTCCAGAGATGATGGAAGCTCCCCTGGCCACGGTCGACGTACTCCCACCGCGTGTAAGCGACGCGACCGTCATCAAGAACCCATGGGGTGTTGTCGTGCTCGATGTTCGACGAGAGCATTCGAAGACCGCTCCCGTCGGCCTCGCATCGATAGAGCGTCGCCACCGGCGTGATCCAGCAGTTCACGAATCGCCGGCAGCGGTCCGAGCAGAAAACGATCCCGCCATCGGGCAGGTAGGCCGGCTCGATATCGTTGAACGCCCCATCGGTGATCTGCCGCAGGCCGGTGCCGTCCGCATTGATCTCGTAGAGATGGAAATACTCCAAGCCCGCCTTGCGATAGCTGAAGAGGATCCTCCCACCATCGTAGTGCACCTGCGGGTCTCGAACGCTCCCCTTCGGATCGTCGAGCAGAGTCGTTACCGCTCGCGTTCGCAGGTCGAACTTGCACAGTCGCCCTCCGTCTTTGAAGATCGGGGGCAGCTTCACCTCGTCGTCGATCGCCCGCTGTGGCGGATACTCCCGCTGCGGACTCGAGTAGTATCCGAAGTTCGCGTACCAGTGATCGTTGCCCGGCACGCGAACGGCGAAGACGACCTCCGAAACATCCCGCAACGGACCGTCCAGGAAGCCCGCGAGCAATCGCCCGGGCGCTCGGACGTCGACGGGTGGCTCCTTGGAAAGGATGTTCGGCGAGATCGGCCGCGGCAACCCGGCGATGCACACGGGGTCGACGAACGCCCTGGTGGACGGGACGGCCTGGAAGAACAGCCCCGTCACCGCCTCGCCCTCGCCGTAGCCCAACGCGGACAGGTCGATGCCCACGGCCAGGGCCTTGAACTCCTTAGCCGCGTGGAGGCGCGACAGCGATTCGGTTTGCAGGTCCCTCACCGTCTGCGGCGGCTTCGGCAGTTGCAGCAGATCGAACGCGTCGACGGTCCGCGCGCCGGGGTGCTCGAGCGCGATGTCGAACTTGCGGATCGTGATCGAGCGAGCCCCGCCCCGCCACTTCAGCGGGCTGACGTGGACGGGATCGCCCGCGAGAGGACTCGCCTGCCGTCGCTGGATCTCGAACAGAACGACGTCGTCTCCGGGCAGGTTGACGACGGGCGTCTCGAACGCGACCGCCAGCCCGGGCGTGGCATCAGGCCCCTCAAGGACCGGGGCGCGATCGAGCGGCCTGTCGGCGCCGCCCGGATTGATCACGCCCGCGTTGAGCGTCAAGCCCGGCAGTTCCACGCGTTTGCCGCGCTGAGGAGGCTGCCCGCCCGAGGGGACGATCACGGTCCCGCGCTGAGACGACTTGAAGTGCGTGACCCGCGCCGGGATCAACCGCTCTGCGTCGAAAATCGCTCGGCCGGCACCTCTTTGCACGGAGACACTTGTCAGCGACGTGACCCCGTCGCAACGCTGGACGGTGTAGTTGCCCACCTCCGCACGGACAAGGCCGAACGATACGAAGACCGAAGCCGTCGCGACGGATAGGATTCGCCTGTGTCGCATCATGCCATCTTCGTGAGTGCGGTGTTCCCGACCGGGTTCCCCTTTGTCAGCCTTCCTCCACGACCTTCAGCCCCATCAGGTGGGCCAGGTGGCGGATGCTCCGAGTGTGATCCCCGTAGTAGGCCACGCGGTGCAAAGATGCATAGTAGTCCTTGGCGCTCGCCCCGAGCGCCCCGCCGCCCCAATTGTCCGACAGCCTGTCCGCATCCTTCACCTCGGCCACGATTTCCGTCCTGCACCCGCGCTCCTTGCCCTTGGCGACCTTGGGGACCTCGATGATCTTCCCCGTGAACACCAGCAGGGTGTCGAGGTGGACCAGCTTGGTGAAGGTGACCTTCTGCCCGATGCGATAATGAACTTCGGTAACCGCTCCACCACGGACCTCCGCGTGCCGGCGGAGCAGATAGGGCGCCTTCGGGCCCGCCGGACCTTCCATCCTCAGCGGGGCTGAGCAGTGGGAAAGATGAAACGCGTTCTTGGACGTGTCAACACCCGCGGCGTTACCCAGGAAGCCGGCCCGGTTCAATCCGTACTGGAGCATCAGCATCGTCAGCAAGCAGTCCATGTCCCCGTCGCACGCAGCCGGGATCCCGCGGTCGTTGAGGCGCGAGAAACCCAGGCAAGGAAAGCCTCGCGACAGCCAACGCATGCACGTCCCGACGCACAGCCCGTTGGCCCGGTTCTCGGCGATGAGCTGATCCAACGTCAGACTCGCCCGCGCAGCCTTGACCACGTCCTCTCGGGTCAGCTCGATGGTGCCCTTCGCCTCGTCGAGCCACTGCTGCGCCACCTTCTCCACCGCAGCAGCGTCCACACCCGCCAGGACCTCGTCGTAGCGTCCGTCGGCAATGCGCACCATCTCGACCCCGAGCCGCTTCTTCACTTGATCCGGTGCGTAGGCCTCCGGCGTACCCTTGAACGGTGGAGAGCAGAGTACCCGGCTCTTTCGCAACTGCGGAATCACCCGCAGCAATGCCGCCGCTCGCTCCAACTCGCCGTAGTCGCTGCTGTTGTAGAGCGTGATCCGGTGCCCCTCCTCGCGCCACGGGTTCACCAGACACCAGTCGTGCCCGCCGACGACCGGCATGTGAAAGACGGCCACCGGCCGACCCTCCTTGAAGATCGCGGGCACGACGCGACTGGGACCGAAGATGTCCGTGCTGACCAGTAGCACCGGAGCGTCCGGGCCCGCCTTCGCCAGCAACGGGACCACCTCTTTGGCGTTGCTCGCCTGGCCGATGACGAACTCCACGTTGCCGAGGTTCTTCTCGGCCTCGGCCAAACGCTTGCGCGCCGCCGTGACCTCCGTTTCCGAAAGGGCCCAGCTTTGTTCGGCCGGCTTGCCCGCAATGACCACGCAGATCCGAACCTTCGAACCAGCCGAGGACGGCGAGCCCGATGCGTCGCTCCCGGCCGCCAGGTGACCGGTTGCCAGCGCTATCCCGCCTGCCGTACTTGTCCCGAGAAACTGCCGACGAGTGCAATGCGTGCACATGAGTCGTTCCTCCGTATCTTCATTGCCTTCCTGGGATAATGAGCGATCAGCCTTTCCATCCTGAGGACCCGGCCGCCAACCCACACGAGACTGGGGCTCGGTCAACTTGGATTCCTGTGCCTGGTGAGCCGGAGTTTGCCATGTGTCAGACCTTGACTACGCATCCTACCGCAGTGACCGGCTCGATCCAAGCGATGGCCACGTACCATTCCGGCACGGCGACGGCATCCGCGAGATCCGGGGCCTACTGTCCCGTGGCGGCGATGACCGGCACGACGTACTCGTCTCCCGAATTCACCAGGTATGTGTACCCGGCCGCGAAATCGGCGCGATCCTTGAACCCGCGCACGATCGTGATGTCACCCGTTGAAATACCGTCGGCCGTCATCGCACTGATCTCGTAGCTCGTGTCCATCGGTAGGTCGTTGACGAAATGAATCGTCCGTCCGGCCAGGTTCGCGTCCTGCGGCAAAGGGGGATCCAGCAGAACCAGGCTGTTCTCGGCGTTGGACGCATCGATCCGCACGATCTTTCCGCGCCACACGGCCCGGGGCGCCGTCAGTTTCCGGTCGCCATAAGCGAGCAGAGTTCCCCCACACATGCGCATGAGCTCCGGCTTGCCGTCGACGAGGCGGATCATGCCGAACGTCCCGCGAAACGTGACGTCCCCTTCGACGGTCACGTTCGTCGGCTGCTCGCAACTGATGAGAATGTCGGTGCGCCCGTCCGCCAACTCGACCGCAACGGCCGCAACCGCATCGGCATCCGCGTCGTGATCGACCTTCAGCCGGCGCACCCGCTTGATGAACGGCGTCTTGTCATACGGTTCGAGCACGTTGACGAACTGACTCTGCATGTTCTCGCCGAGCCGGCTCTGGATGAGATACCGAGGCCGCTGCCGCCGGTTCGGCGCATCGCCGGTAGCCAGCGCGACCTCGTCACAGGGCGTCATCGCATGCAGACGCAGGTGCGGTTCGCGCCCCTCTCGGACACGTCCTCGGATATCTGCGATTCTCCAGTCGATCGTGTAGGGCTCTGCCACGCGGCCGGCGGAACGCTCGACGTCATAGAGGTATGTGAATCCGCTCTGTTCGTAGAAGGCAGCACGGTCGCCGTCGAGCTTGGCGAACGGTACGTCCGCCCCGCCGAACGTACCCGTCTCCTGCTTCACCGGCGCGAACCCCATCACCCGAGCGGTTTCGGCCGCACCATGCCACGAAAGACGATGGTTCGTGCCACCGCGTCCCCGGAAGACGTCGAACACGTAGCTGTCGTCGTCACTGATGTCGATGAGAGCAACGGTGCGACGATAGGTCCGCACGCCCGTGTAGGCACGGGGCGCATTGACCTGCATCACGCGCAGCGGCGGTTCAGCCGCAAACAGCTCGATCCTCCCACCCGGACTGTAGGCCGAAGCGGCATCGCCGATCAGCAGTGTGTTGTGACTGATGGTGTTCGAAGTCCACGCCCGCCGCTTGGGCCAACTGCCCGTGTACTCGGGATAACCCAGGTCGGGCATCATGGCGACATTCTTCGCCAGCAGCCCGATGTTGAGGCAGTCGCGATGCGAATGACCTTTGCCCTGCCCGTAGTGGATGAACACGGCCCGACCGGTGTCCGCGTGCTCGGTCTGCAAATACGCCTGCCCGTAACGGCCGAAGTGCTCGCTCCTCAACTCGAACGGCCTGGCCTCGGCCACGCCCCGCACCTCTTCGATCAGTACGTCGGGATCCTTCTGATACACGTCGTCGCTGAGGCGCAGGGACGCCTTGCGAACCTTGTGCTCGCGCCACGCCAGGTCCGCGAAACGCCGGTCCCGATACAGCTTGTACGCGAGCATGTACGTCGAAGCCCGACCCTGCCGTCCCCAGGCGCCCACCGACCCGCTGTCGCCGGTATTCGGCATCATCGCATCCAGCACGTTCAGACGCGATTCGACGAGGAAACTCTGTCGGAGCTTGGGATACTCGGCGACGAGGTTGTGCTTTGTGTACTCGGGGTACGCAGCCAGGATTTCGGCCAGCTCGTGCATGCGTCGTGTCCAGATGAGTCCGTACCCGCCGTTCTCACCGCCCATGCCGTCGCGGTCGAGCCCCTCGGTCAGGATCCACGGCACCGGATTCTTCCGAGGCATGAAATCGCCGGGAAAACCGGGGTCGAACAGCCAGTCCAGCCACTGCGGCGTCAACTCGGGATCGTCCAACGCGATCGCCGCCACGGCCAGCGAGCAATGGGTCATCCCCGTGTTACCCGAGATTCGACCATCCTTGACGGACTGCAAGGCTTCGAGCAACAGGTGATTACCAATGTGCTTGCACATAGCGGCGATGCTGCTCTTGTCACCGAGTTGATGCTGCTTCGCCTTGCCCGAGCAGAACGCGACGAGCTGCTTGTCGTTCCGAACGCCGTCGAAGATCACGTCATAACTGCGAGCCAGTTGCCGGGCCACGCCGGTCTCCCAGATGCACCCCGCGATGCGTCCTCGCCCCGTACCACCCTGGCTGTGCTGAAACCCTGCCTTGTGCAGCGGTAGGTAGTCCATCTCGGGATAGACGTCGGCGATTCGGTCGAGCAGGACGGCCGCTTTGTGCGCATAGCGCCGGTCGCCAGTAAGCGCGTAGGCGTCCGCCAGCACGTTCACGCCGGTCTGGATCTCGCGCCACCGCCGAAAACAGTAGTAGGCGACTACGTCATGCCGCTTGCCCTTCTCGTCGAACATGCCGTACCCGTCATCGACGTATCGCTTGTGCAACGGGTCTGCGGAATCGGGATGGTCCGCGTTGAACAAGAGCGAACGGTCACCCAGCTTCCGGCGAAACATCCCGTGCTCGTCGAGCGCCGATTTGTGGAACGCCTCGAAGTCGTTCTTCGGATAGACCGCGTTGCACGCCTTGCACTCGACCTTCCACGGCCTGCTCTCGTCGAGCTTCCACCAACTGCGACCGTGTTTCGCCGGTGCCGTCTCGCCGCAGCCGGGACAGAAGGGCTTCTGCCCCTCGTAGATCACACCCTTGTTCGTGTAGATCGTCCGCGGCACCTCCTGCGTCGGGACCATCGTCCACAGCGCATCGTCCGTACGCTTCACCCAAGGCTCGGCCGCGGCAATCGCGCCTTTCTGCCGCTCGCGGGCCCATTCGTACCGCTCTGCATTGGCCAACACGTTTACTCGCATCTCGGCGGTCACGAACCGGCTCCGCTCCTTGGCCCCGGCGAGCGCCACCTCCGCAAGCACGCACCCGGTAACCAACCACGCAACGAACACTCGATCTGTCATCGTGGAAGCTCCTTTGGCCTCGAATCATAAGCGAGAAGCCCCCCCGAAGCCCGCCGGCGAGACAACCGAACACCGGTGTTCCATTTCAACCGCCTCTCACGCGGGACAGCGCACACGTTATACAGGTGAAGGGCGAACGTCGCGGGATGCGGCGGCAGGTTCACTGAAAGTGGCATAATGAACGCTCGGAGCACCGCAGTACCCTCGGCGGCTACAGCCGCACTCGTTTTTTTGCTCGCCCGCCCGAGCCATGCAACGCCGGCCGCAAGAATCGACACTGGAAACGGTCGGCACCACGACCTGACTAACGAGCACGTAGCGTCCTTCCGCCTCTCCTGCTCACCTGATCTCCTGTTCACCTGGTCTCGTGGCCTTCGGCCGCGACGCCTGCCGCGCCGAGCGCGTCACGCGACGCCGCGGACACGAAAGACGGCGCGAGAGCGTTACAGCCACAACAAACAAGGCGGCTGTAGCCGTTCCGCTTCATTCCTTGTGAAATCTCGAATTCTCAGATTCTGAAATCACAGGAGCCCCCGACCGACCTCACAACAGACCAACCCAACCGACATACCAGCGTACGCCCGCTCAACCGCAACTCGAGGCGCACCGCCAAACTCCGGCCCGGCGCACCGCGCTCGCGATGCGCACTTGACGCCCGGGTGGGCTGCCTGGGGAATCGACGACGGCGTGCACCGCCGACGCAACTCGAAAAGGGGGACATTCTACTTTTTGAAGTCGCAGAACACCCTTCCTTCTACCCGGCCTGCAACGCGCTCCGCGGGAATCGTCATGCGCCCCGTGCCTGACCCCGTCGGAGCCTCGCATTGACACGCTCGCACCACGTTGGTACGGCTTCCATTTCGCTTCGGTCCCCCGTCGGGCCGGAGCCTCATGTGCCCATGACGATGAGGATGAGGAGGAACACCATGCCACGATTCGCTCGTCTCTCTGCGTACCCGCTCTGCGTGCTCGTTGCCCATGCCGTGTGGAGCCCACCCGCGGCGAACGCCGAGAGCTCCAGCGCCCTGCGCAGCCTGTTCGCCGACCCGCCGCGCGACTACAGCACCGGCCCGCTCTGGGTCTGGAACGACGACCTCACCGACAAGCAGATCGTCGACACCCTACGAGACATGGCCGCCCAGAACGTCAGGGCTCCCTTCGTCCATCCCCGCCCCGGGCTCATGACCCCCTACCTCTCCGAGCGCTGGATGCACCTGTGGGAGACCGCCCTGGCCGAGGCCGAGCGGCTCGACATGAACATCTGGATCTACGACGAGAACTCGTACCCCTCCGGGTTCGCGGGCGGGTTCGTTCCCGACGCGATGCCCGAGTCTCGCGGCCAGGGGCTGGCCATCCGCGAGCACAAGAAGCCGCCGGCCTCGACCGAAGACACTGTCGCGATCTTCCGGCTCACCGACAACGGCTCCGAGGACGTCTCGGCAAAGGTGCGCTCCGGCGAATCGCTACCCGAGGGCAAGTACCTCGCGGCCACGATCGTTCGGGCCGGCGCCCGCGGATGGTTCGGCGGCAAGTGGTACGTCGATCTCATGCGCGACGGCGTGACCGAGAAGTTCCTCGACATCACGCTCGAAGCCTACCGCAAGCGCATCGGCAAGCATTTCGGCAAACGCGTCCCGGGCTCGTTCACCGACGAACCGCACCTGACCCCGGCCGGCCACCTGCCCTGGACCGACGCCCTGCCGCGCCTGTTCAAGGAGCGCTGGGGCTACGATCTCATCGAACACCTACCGGCCCTGAACCGCCGCGTGGGCGACTGGAAGCGCGTCCGGCACAACTACATGCAGTTGCTCCACGAGCGTTTCGTCGAACGCTGGGGCAAGCCCTACTACGAGTACTGCGAGAAGCACAACCTCGAATTCACCGGCCACTACTGGGAGCATAGCTGGCCGTCGTGCCACGGCGTGCCCGACAACATGGCCATGTACGCCTGGCACCAGCGCCCGGCCATCGACACCCTCATGAATCAGTACTCCGAGAACGTGAACGCCCAGTTCGGAAACGTGCGCGCCGTGCGCGAATTGGGCAGCGTCGCCAACCAGCTCGGTCGCCGTCGAACCCTGTGCGAGGCCTACGGCGCCGGCGGCTGGGACCTGCGCTTCGAGGACATGAAGCGGATCGGCGACTGGCTCTACGTCCTCGGCGTCAACACGCTGAACGAACACCTCGCGTACATCACGATCCGCGGCGCCCGCAAACGAGATCATCCCCAGTCGTTCTCCTATCACACTCCCTGGTGGGAGGGGTACCACGTGCTCGCAACGTACTTCACGCGGCTCTCGGCGGCCCTGTCGCACGGCCAACAGGTCAACTCCATCCTGCTCCTCGAACCCACGACCACCGCGTGGATGTACCAACCCGGCGACGGAAAGGCGCAGAAAGACAAGCTTGGGGCGACGTTCCAGGCGCTGGTCACAGCCCTTGAGAAAGCACCGATCAAGTACGACATCGGCTGCGAAGACATCATGGCCCGAAACGGTTCGGGAGACGGAGCCAAGCTCATCGTGGGTGAGCGCGCCTACACCACCCTCGTGATTCCGCCCCACACCGAGAACCTCAACGCCAAGACGATGGATCAGCTCGAAGCGTACGTCGGCGCGGGCGGCCGCGTCTGGTGCTGCGGCCCGCCCCCTGCGCTTATCGACGGCCGACCCTCGGACCGCGGAAGCAAGGTCGCCCGCCATTCCACGTGGAACGCCGGGAAGCCGGAACCGCCCGCCGCCGCGGACATCCCTGCGATCCTGAGGCAGAGCGCACCGACCGCGGCCGACGACATCGTCGTCACGCACACGGAGAACGAGCGCGGCATCTTGTTCCAGCACACGCGCCGCTTCGACGACGGCTGGCTGCTCTTCCTGGCCAACACCAGCATCGACTCACCCTCGTCCGGGCAATTCGCTTGCGGCAAGGGTTTCGTTGAGCAGTGGGACCTCGAGACGGGCAACATCGCGCCGTATCCCCAACCGGGAACACCGCAACAGAACGCAGCACGAATGAGCGTGCCGTTCGAGCTTGCACCGTGCGGAAGCCTGCTCCTGTTCGTATCCAACGACACGAAGGGGCGCAAGGCGCCGGCGCCGAGCCCTACCGAAGCCGCCAAGGTAATCCCGCCGACCGGCGAACTGAAGATTCGGCGCGTCGACGTGAACGTGCTGACCCTCGACTACGTCGACATCACCGCCGGCGGCGAAACGAAGAAGGATCTCTACGTCCTCAAAGCGGCCGACTTCGCGTTTCGCAAGAATGGACTCGACGGCAACCCCTGGTCGCGGGCGGTGCAGTTCCGCGACGAGCTGATCACCAAGAAGCTTCCGGCCGACAGCGGCTTCGAAGCCACGTACAAGTTCACGATCGCGGACCGCGTGCCCGACTCACTCTCCATCGTGATCGAACGCGGAGACCTCTACACGGTCACCTGCAACGGACAGCAACTCGCGGTGACCAAAGACAAGTGGTGGCTCGACAAGGCCTTCCCGCGAATCGACCTCGCCGCGGCCGCACGCATCGGCGAGAACGCAGTCACGATCAAGGCCGCACCGCTGACCATGCTCGGTGAACTCGAAGCGGCGTTCATCATCGGCGATTTCGCTCTCGAGCCGGCGGAGAAAGGCTTCGTGATCGCGCCCCCGCAACCGCTGCAACTCGGCCCCTGGAACGGACAGGGCCTGCCGCTCTACGGACACCGCGTTTCGTACACCCACAAGTTTGCCGTCAGCCAACCGAAAGGACGATACGTCGTCGACCTTCCTTCCTGGTACGGAAGCGTGGCCAAGGTGACCGTCAACGGCAAGCCCGCCGGCCACGTCTGGCACCAACCATGGGAATGCGACGTGACCGACCGAATCAAGCCGGGACCCAACGAAATCGAAGTCGTCGTGACCGGAACCCTGAAGAACACGCTCGGCCCACACCACGGCAAGCCGCCCCTGGGCTCAGCCTGGCCGAGCATGTGGGACAAGGCCCCCGAGCAAGGCCCCCCACCCGGAAAGGACTACTCAACGGTAGGCTACGGCCTCTTCAAACCGTTCGTGCTCAGGCAGAAGAGTCGGTAAACACAACAGAACCGCACGGGTGCCCCATCCTTCGCGGCCGTATGCGAAGGGTGGGGGACGGACGGCACGTCCCCATGGATGCCCCATGGCTTCAGAGGTGGGCCACCCATTCCGTGCGAAGCGCTGCCGCTACTCCCCGTATCGCCCAAACTCGTGGGCAGCCTCATACATCGCTCTGCAGTTCGCCAAACACGACGCATCAAGCGGCACCATGAACGGCGCCGACGTGGGCAGCAGCACGAAGCCGCCGCCTTTCGCGGCCGCATCGATCGCCTCGCGCACTTCGCGCCGCAAGTCGTCGGGCGTGCCCGTATCGAGCGTCTTCGCCTGCACCGCCCCCATCAAGCACATCCGGTCCCCGAGCCGCTCCTTGACCTCGGCCAGGGTAACGTCCGCCGTCGACAGCGGCAGCGTTTCGATCGGCTCGAGCGCGTCGGCTCCAATCTCGCCGATCATGTCGAGCAAGTCGTGCAGTTTTCCGTGACAGTGAATCACGGAGAAGTTGCCCGTCGCGTGGATGGCCTCCGTCGCCTGCCGGTCCTGATCGACCACGTACCGCGGGAAGTACACGCGCGGATCCATCAACGGCGCGCCGCAGTACTCCGGACCCCACAGCCGCAGCGCCGCGTCCGACACGACGGCCCCGAACCGCTCGATGGCACGTAGCACTTGCGCCTGCGCCTTGTCCAGCAGCGCGCGAATCGGACCGTCGTCCGTGTAGCAGCGCATGACGTAGTCCTCGAAGTCGAACAGCCCCACGACGTGCCCGATCGCATCCCCAATGCTGAAGCACAAGACGCCCTCTTCACCGACACGGGCCTCCAGCTCGCGTAGGCGACGCACGTCGACCTCGCCCGGCGGCTCCGGCATCGACAGCACGCGCTCGATGTCCTCGTCCGTCTTGATCAGCGGCTCGATCTGCCAGTTGGTCATCATGCCCGGGTC
>CAYMME010000140.1:10563-18038 GCA_964391465.1 uncultured Planctomycetales bacterium | reverse complement strand
GGAGTTCGGGCAGAGCGTTCTGAACGAGTACGGTTTCGCTCAGGTAGGCTTCGGCGTCGATACCACCTCCTTTCCTTGCCTCACCGTTTCTTCACGGAGCACGCTTCGTGGTAGACTCAATCCCGAGCCGCTGCGGCTCACGCGCCCCTGCGGGGCTTGTCGGCGTGAGCGTGCGTGTGTACGTTCCACGTTGCGCGATTCTCCGGTAGACGTGTCTTGACGTACCGCCTGACCGCAAGGGGATTCCCACCATGAGCGAAACATGTGCCGTGCTTGCCGCCGGTGTCCTTCTTCTTGCTGCGCGGAGCGCGTTTGCTGCCGATGTGCTTCCGCCGCTGCGGCCGCCGGCCGTGCCGCTGGTGACCGTTGATCCTTACATGAGCGCTTGGTCGTTCACCGATCGGCTCAACGACGACTGGCCGCGGCACTGGACCGGGGTCGTGCACGCCATGGGCGGCATGATCCGCGTGGACGGACGGGCGATGCGCATCATGGGGCACGAGGCCCTGGTCGGCGCCGCGGCCCGGCAGGTGCGGCTGGTCGTGCAGCCGACGCAAACCATCTACACGTTTCACGCCGCCGGCGTCGAACTCGTCCTGACGTTCACCACGCCGATGCTGCCCGACGATCTGGATCTGCTCTCCTGCCCGGTCACGTTCCTGACCTGGGAGGTTCGCTCGCACGACGGCCGGGCGCACGACGTTCAACTCTACTTCGACGCCACGGCCGAGTGGGCGGTCAACAAGCCCGAGCAGGAAGTGACCTGGCATCGCACGGCAACGAAACCGGCCGGACTCACGCTTCTTCGGTTCGGTACGACGCAGCAGCCGATCCTCGAGAAGGCGGGCGACAACCTGCGCATCGACTGGGGCCACTTCTACGTCGGTGTGCCGGAAGCGTCAGGCAGTGCGTCGTCGATTGCGCCCCATGTGGCGGCCCGCCGGAAGTTCGTTGACCGCGGCGAGATCCCGACCGACGACGACGCGCGCAAGCCCCGTCCGGCCCGCGACGACTGGCCCGTGATCGCCGTGACGATGGCACTGGGCAAAGTCGGTGCGGACACCGTCCGGCGACACTTGGTCGTTGCGTACGACGACCTCTACTCGATCGAGTACATGGGCGAGCGGCTGCGGCCGTGGTGGCGACACCGCCACGGCGAACTCGAGACCATGCTCAATGCGTGCGCCGGCGATCCCCAGAAGATCCGCGATCGCTGCGACGCCTTCGACGCCGAGCTGCTCACCGACGCCCGGCGCGTCGGCGGCGAGAAGTATGCCCGACTCATCGGCCTGACCTATCGGCAAGTACTGGCCGGCGGCAAGGTCGTGGCCTCGCGCGACGGGCGGCCCTGGTTCTTCACCAAGGAGTGCTTCAGCAACGGCTGCATCGGCACGGTCGATGTCCTGTACCCGGCCTCGCCCTTCTTCGCCTTGCTCTCGCCGGCGCTGCTCGAAGGCATGATGACGCCGGTCTTCGAGTACGCCCGTTCGGACGCCTGGCCGCACCGGTTCGCACCGCACGATCTGGGCACGTACCCCAAGGCCAACGGGCAGGTCTATCGCCTCGGTAAGGAGAAGAACCAGATGCCGGTCGAGGAGTGCGGCAACATGATCCTGGCCGCGGCCGCCGCCGCCAAGGCGAAGGGCAACGCCGCGTACGCCACCCGGCATTGGGACATGCTCCGGCAATGGGCCGGGTACCTCGAAGACAAGGGGCTCGATCCGGAAGACCAGCTCTGCACCGACGATTTCGCCGGTCACCTCGCTCACAACGCCAACCTGTCCGTGAAGGCAATCGTCGCCCTGGGCGCGTTCGGCATGCTGTGCGAGATGCGGGGCGACCAGGCCGGCGCGAAGCACTTCAAGGATACGGCCGCCCAAATGGCGCAGCAGTGGCAGAAAATGGCCGCAGACGGGGACCACTACCGGCTCGCGTTCGACCGGTCGGGGACCTGGAGTCAGAAGTACAACCTCGTCTGGGACCGCCTCCTGGACTTGAAGCTCTTCCCCGAGAATGTGGCACGGACGGAGGTAGCCTTCTACCTGCAACGCCTCAACGAGTTCGGCCTGCCGCTCGACAATCGCGCGGCGTACACCAAGGCCGACTGGGTCGTCTGGTCGGCAACGCTGGCTGGATCGCAGCAGGACTTCGCCCGGCTGTTCGACCCGCTCTATCGGTTCATTCAGCGCACGCCGGACCGCATGCCGCTGACCGACTGGTACGACACGAAGAACGCCAAGGGCATACACTTCCGCGCCCGGCCCGTGATCGGCGGCGTCTTCGTCAAGCTGCTGGCCGACGAGGCGGTCTGGAAGAAGTGGAGCAGCCGTGCCGCAAGCCACGAGTAGGGTCGGCTCAGAACCGCGAGAGCTGGCAGGGGTAGCGGCGCACGTGGTCCTCGACGTGGTCGGCGTAGTGCTGCATGGCCGCGTCGATCACGTCGTTGGCGTCGTCGGTCTGATCGGGGTCGACGATGGGGTCGGTGACAACCAACCGGTAGTAGTAGTTGCGTCGCGACGTGATGAAGCCCTGCAGGATCGGGGCTCCGCACCGAAACGCCAGCCGCATGGTGCCGTTGCGGAACGCGTGGTCCCGGCCGAAGATGCGGACCGTGGTCGTGCTGGCCCGTCCACCGCGGTCTGAACTGACGTCCAGGGCCCCGCTGAGGATGTAGCCGTCGCCCAACGAGCGATACAGTTCGCGCGGGTACACGTCGGCGAAGAACCAGCGGACGGTGCGGAACTCCGCGAACGAATCCTGGAGCTTCTGCAGCACGTATCGGCGGGCGGTGCTCTCCTTGCGGTCCCGAATGGCGACCAGACGATACCCGAGCAATGCCATGAGCAGGAACGCCATGTGGTGCGGGCCGGAGTGGGCAAGCACCACGGCGGCGCCCTTGCCGCGGGCCAGGGCCGCGTCCAGCTTGTCCCGACCGTGGAACCGCACCCGGCGAAGGATCTTCTCGCGCGGGAGCTTGTCAAAGATCAGGTAGGCGAGC
Organism: uncultured Planctomycetales bacterium; assembly: GCA_964391465.1. Classification (GTDB taxonomy): domain Bacteria; phylum Planctomycetota; class Phycisphaerae; order UBA1845; family CAYMME01; genus CAYMME01. The sequence goes on along the minus strand of CAYMME010000140.1, from coordinate 15,040 downwards.
TTGTCACAACGCGTTCGCATGAAGTGCCGCCACACGGTCCGGCGGACCACGGAGGCCGGCGTGTCGGCCCCGAGGATCTCGCGAATGCGCTGGCGGAGTCGGCCGCGGCGCCGGTAGTCGACGCACCATTCGCATGTCCCGAAGGCCTGGCCCAGCCAGTAGAGCCCGCGCAGCGAAAACAGCCTCGCCCATCCCCAGAGGAACGTGCGAACGACGGTGATCTTCGCGCGCGTCACGAGGCCGATGCGCGGAGCGTCCGGAACGGACTGCGCAACACGCCCCCCGCGCCGCGGCGGTGCCACGGTGGATTCTGTGGAAAGTTCGGCCACCAACTCGTCTGCTGCCATACTCGTCGCCACGGAGTATATCGTGCCGGATCGCGCACGGGCAAGGGCCCGGAGAAGGGTTCAGGGTTCAGGTACGACGCATATGCCGCAACGCACGATACGGGGGGTGCGACACGACGACACTCGTGGGAAGCACCGCAGGTGTACCTATTGGGCATTCGTCATTCGCCCCGCCACCTGATCCCTCATCCTTCATCCCGCTCACGATTCATCTTGACCTCGGTGCGGGGCGGGCCTACGGTGGCCGGCGCTGATCGCGTGCGGGGGCTGGACCCTGCGATCGATCGGATGGGGCGAGAGCCCTCCTGAACCAGAAGGACACACGCCTGATGCAGGATGCTCGGCTGGAGACGCTTGCCCACGTGTTGGTCAATTACTCGGTGGCGGTGCAGCCGGGCGATCTGGTTCGAATCGACGCACCTTCGGTGGCCGAGCCGGGGGTCGTCGCGGTCTATGAGGCCGTGCTCGAGGCGGGGGGGAACCCGGTGGTGCGGATGCGGCCGGAGGCGTGTGCCGAGTTGAAGCTTCGCCACGGATCGCAGAAACAGCTCAAGTTCGTCGACCCCCTCGAGAAGTTCGAGGTGGAGAAGATCAACGTACGGATCGGTTTCTGGGCCGAGGAGAACACCAAGGCCCTGACCAACACCGACCCGAAGAAGCAAGCGGCCGCGGCCAAGGCCCGCAAGCCGATCATGGACACCTTCCTCCGCCGGGCTGCGATCCCCCGGGGCAAGCGGGGCAAGCTCCGCTGGACGGGCACGCAGTACCCGTGTCAGGCTTCGGCCCAGGATGCCAAGATGTCGCTGCGCGAGTACGAAGCGTTCGTCTACCGGGCCGGGCTGCTGCACCTGCCCAAACCCGCGGCGGCGTGGCGGAAGATCAGCACCCGCCAACAACGCGTCTGCGACTACCTCGACAAGCGGCGCGAGATTCGGTTCGTCACGCGCAACGGCACCGATCTGCGACTCGGGATCGAGGGCCGACGATGGATCAACTGCGACGGGCACGAGAACTTCCCCGACGGCGAGGTGTTCAGCGCCCCGATAGAGGATGCGGTCGACGGCACGGTCTGCTACAGCTTCCCGGCCGTGCACGGCGGGCGCGAAGTGCACGACATTCGGCTTGTGTTTCGCAACGGGCGTGTGGTGGACGCCTCGGCCGGTAAGGGCGAGCCGTTCCTGTTCAAGATGCTCGACATGGACCGCGGGGCCCGATCGCTCGGCGAGATCGCCCTCGGCACGAACTACGCGATCAAGCAGTACACCTGCAACACGCTGTTCGACGAGAAGATCGGCGGGACGTTCCACGCCGCGTTGGGGGCCGGGTATCCGGAGTCGGGGTCGCAGAACAAGTCCGGCCTGCACTGGGACATGGTCTGTGACCTCCGCCGCGGTGGGCGAGTCGAGGTTGACGGCAAGGTCATCAGCAGGAACGGGCGGTTCCTGAATGCCGCGTGGCCGTCACCGGCTGCCGGACGCAAATGAACGAGTGTGCTTGATGAGTGCAGAGGCACAAGGTAGGCACGTGTTCAGTACGCACTTACGCAAAGTCGGACTTGCCGCATTCCCGGGATACCTCCACGTTGCCTTCGTTCTCCTCGCCGTCGGCGGCGTGTGCGGCGGCGCCGACCGCGCACCGGAACCAGACACGCGCAAGGTCGCCGTTGAAACCGACGACGGCGTACCGATCTTCGGCGACTTCTTCGCGCCCGAGCCCGGCGTCAAGGGCGACAAGGCGCCACTCGTGATTCTGCTTCACATGTATCGCCAAGACCGAGGCACGTGGGCCCCGTTGGTGCCGGCGCTTTCCGAACGCGGGTACGCAGTCGTGGCCATCGACCTGCGTGGACACGGCGAGTCGGTCGGCCCCGAGAACAAGAAGCTGCCCGACCGCGTAATCAAGCGTGACGGGCGCGTGTTTCGGAGCATGCATCGCGACGTGAAGGCCGCATACGAATGGGCCGCCCGACAAGACGGTATCGATCCGACCCGGTTCGCCCTCGTGGGGGCCAGCGTCGGTTGCAGCGTGGCCATCGACTACGCCGCCCGCGACCGGTCGGTGGATGTCGTCGTGTGCCTGTCCCCGGGAACGGACTACATGGGTGTCCCCACCGTCAGCCACATCGGCAAATACGGCGACCGCCCGATCCTGATGCTCGCGAGCGAGGACGAGAAGAAGGCGCCGGAGACGCTGGCGAAACTCGCGCCCGGCGCCGAGGTGAGGCTCGCCCCGAAAGCCGGACACGGCACACGGATGTTCGACGAAATCGAGACGCTGCCCGCGACGATCGCGGGCTTCATGGACAAGCATATCGGTGAACCCGCGAAGGACCCCGTAGTGGCGAGCATCAAGTCGAAATCGGGTGTGTTTCATGACGTGTCAAGCAGCACGGCCGGACGAATCACGCAGAAGAACAAGCGTTGGTTCTCATCGGCCGAGGAAGCGACGGCCCGCGGGCTGCGGCCGCCCAAACGTAGGGGCGGTGACAAGCAGAACTGAACGCCGGGCCGGCGGGAAACGGGGACGCGAAGAAAACTTTGCAGGCGCGTCCCTTTGTGTTAGCATTTTTGGCGGCCAGCCGTACGTCGTCTGAGCCGGTTAGGCCAAGCAGGTCCTGACTGTCCTTCGGGCGACGGCGGATACGGGTGACGGGCGAACGGCGGCGAACCTGTCGGCTTCGGCCAACACGCGGGATGGGAGCCGCCAGCGTTTCCACGAGGACCATTTCTGAGAGGGCAGTCGAATGAGCAGCAAAACGGCAGAACTGAAAATCGACGGCAAAACGTACGAATTGCCGGTCATTGTCGGCACGGAAGACGAGGTCGGGGTCGACATCAGCAAGCTCCGTGGCCAGAGCGGTGCCATCACGCTCGACGACGGCTACGGCAACACCGGCTCATGCCGCAGCTCCATCACCTTCATCGATGGGGAAAAGGGCATACTACGCTATCGCGGCTACCCAATCGAAGAGCTGGCGGAAAAATCCACGTTCGTGGAGACGACGTATCTCCTGATCTTCGGCGAGCTGCCGACGCCGCAGGAGCTGGCGGAGTTCCGCGCCCTGTTGACCGAACACGAGATCATCCACGAGGACCTGCGGGCCCACTTCGAGGACTTCCCGCCCACCGCCCATCCCATGGCGATCCTGTCGGCGATGATCAACGCCCTGGGCTGCTATCAGCCGGTCCTGCTGCAACCGAATCGGGACGCTGATTTCCTGGAGACGGTCGCCCGGTTGATGAGCAAGGTGCGGACCATCGCCGCGGCGAGTTACAAGAAGTCCATCGGCGTGCCCTGGATCTACCCGCGGTACGATCTGCCGTACGTGCACAACTTCACGCACATGATGTTCAGCAAGCCGAATCGGCCCTATGACCCCGACCCGGACATCGTCCGTGCCCTCGAGCAGATCCTTATCCTGCACGCCGATCATGAGCAGAACTGCTCGACTTCGACGGTGCGAATGGTCGGGTCCAGTCAGGCGAACCTCTACGCATCGGTGGCGTCCGGCGTGTGCGCGCTCTGGGGGCCCCTGCACGGCGGGGCGAACCAGGCCGTCATTCAGATGCTCACGGAAATCCACGAGAGCGGAGAGAGCCTCGACTCGTTCCTGGCGAAGGTCAAGGACAAGACGTCGGGCCGGCGGCTGATGGGATTCGGTCACCGCGTGTACAAGAACTTCGACCCGCGGGCCCAGATCATCAAGAAGGCCTGCGACAAGGTGCTGGGCAAGCTCGGGATCCAGGACCCGCTGCTGGACATTGCCCTACGTCTCGAAGAGGTCGCCCTCAAGGACGGCTACTTCGTCGAGCGCAAGCTCTACCCGAACGTCGACTTCTACAGCGGCATCATCCAGCGAGCGATGGGGATTCCGGTCAACATGTTCACGGTCATCTTCGCGCTGGGGCGCATGCCCGGGTGGATCGCCCAGTGGCGCGAGCAGAGCCTGAACCCGAAGGGACGCATCTGCCGGCCGCGGCAGATCTACACCGGGTCCCCGCAGCGGGCGTACGTACCGATGGAGAAACGCGGCAAGTAGCAGCGACGCGTCCGTCCGCACCAGTCGAGCAGCAATGATTCACCGAAGCCGGCGCGGGGCCCCCGGGGGGGGGCCCGCCCCCGGGGGTGAC
>CAYMME010000140.1:0-10553 GCA_964391465.1 uncultured Planctomycetales bacterium | reverse complement strand
CCCCCCCCCCCCCCCCCCCCACCCACCCACCCCCCCGCCGCGCGCGCCCGCGGCCCCCCCCCCCCCGCGCCGCGTGGATTCCCTACCCTTTCCCGGTGATTCTCCCTGATGGTTGCGCCCGCAATCCGCCGATAGACCGATAAGCTACTGGTGCAATCCGGCCGCGCGCGAGCTGTGCGCCAAGACAAGGACGAGTCCCCATGCCGGCGAAGGTGATGATAGGCCTCCCCACGGCGCGTCGCATCCATGTGCAGGCCCTGGCGACGCTCCATGACATGATCCGGTCCACCCGCGAAGCCGTCGAGGTCCGCGTGGTCCAGCGGGCGGGCTCGCCCGTGGACATCGTGCGCAACAAGCTCGTCACCCAGTTCCTCGACATGCCCGGCTACACGCACCTGCTCTTCGTTGACAATGATCAGGCGTTTCCAGCGGACGGGTTGGACAAGCTGCTGCGTCTGGACGCACCGGTCGCGGGGGTCGTCTGTCCCATCATGCGGACGCGGGTAAGTCGCACAGACGGCTCGGATCGTCTCAACCTGTCAACCGCTGTCGGCCAGTACGTCGACGAGCGGTACCGCGAGGACCCGCCGGCTCCCGACGTGAAGGACGTGCACTACCGTTGGCACGATCTACACGAGCTTGACGCGGGTCCGGTCCAGTGCGACGCGGTCGGGACCGGCTTCATGCTGATCCGCCGTGACGTGCTCGAATTACTCGAACCCCCGTGGTTCCAGGTGATGATGGACAACGACTTCAAGATCATCTCCGAGGACGTCTACTTCTGCCGGAAGGTCCGGCAGCAGGGCCTCTCGCTCGTGGCCGATCCCACTGCGCTCTGTGATCATTTCAAGACGCTGGACCTTGCACGAATCGAGGAGCTGTTCAGCGACGAGCAAATGGGCTGGCCGTGGGCGGAAGGGCCCATCGCACCGCTGACGGACGAGCAGCCGAACGTCATGATCGGAACCGTCGGATCGGACGAGTGGCTGAACGTTGACGTATCCGACTTCGTATACCAACAGCTCACCACACCGGCCGCGCGCGTATCGAAAGTGAGCTACAACTACGGAACCGACCTGGTACAGGCCTGCAACCGGGTCTTCGACGAGTTCCTCGATCAGTCGGCCTGCTCGCATCTGCTGGTTCATTCGGATGACATCGGCCCCCCTCCGGACTTCCTGGTTCGGGCCCTCTCCGCTCAGGTACCGGTGGCGGCAGCATGCTGTCGCATGGTGCAGGACGCCCAAGTCCTGTATGAGGCCGGTGCTGTCGATGACTTCGGACGGGTGACGCCGCTCGATCAAATCGATTCCGAGCGGCGAGAAGGCCCGAGCGAAGTCGACGTCGTCGGGCTGTCGGCCACGCTGTTCGCCCGGGAGCCGCTCGCCTCGCTGAGCCGACCGATCCTGGCCCCGGCGGAGACCCTGCTCGAAGCAGGCGTACGGCTGTGCCAACGGCTGACCGCCGAGGCCGGCATCAAGCCGACGCTGTTGCCGGTCCCATGCCATTCCTACGTCGAGGTCGGACTGGCACCCCTCATACGGCTCAAGTCTCAATTGCAGCAGCAGGCACTGGCCACCGCCTCGGCCTGATGCAGGCAGCCACTTGTCACCGTCTCATTTGTGCGGACAATAGGGCCCGTTGAGTGCCGGTGCGGCACGGGCGTCGCGCGGCCGTTTCGGAAGATGCTCGTCCGGCCGACCGGGCCGGCAACTTGAGGAGACCCACCATGCGGACTACTTGGACTTGGCCGACCGTCGCCTGCATCGCCCTCGCAGGTACGCTGTGGATGGTAAAGGACGACCTGCTGGCGGCGGCGCGCGCGCCGACCGGACCGGTTGCCGTCGTCGATGTCGGCCGGTTGTTCAACGAATGCCAGCAGACCAAGGACATCGACGAGATGCTCCAGCAGATTCAGGCCGACGTGCGCGGGAAGGCGACGAAGAAGCAGGAAGCCTTCGATCAGGCCAAGAGCGTCCTGAATGAGTACAACCCCAATTCGGCCGAAGCGAGAGCGCAGGCCCACAAGGCAGCGCGTCTGCGGGTCGACCTCGAGGCGTTCGGAACGATGGTTCAGCAGGACATCGCCCGCGAGCGGAAGAATTGGACGATCGACACCTACACGAAGATCGAGCAGGCCATCGACGAGATCGCCAAGGCGCGCGGGGCCACAATCGTGCTGTCCTATCACCCGGCGGAACTGCAGGGGAACGACACGGCCGCGATTCGTCGCGAGATCATCCTCCGCGAGGTCCTGTACCGTGCGGACCAGACCGACCTGACGAATGACGTGCTCACCCTGTTGAACAAGCGTTACGCGGCCGCCGGCGGCCGGAGCGGCATCCGCCTCTACGTCGGACCGCAGGATTGACGATGTCCCGTTCGTTCACACTTGCGGAATTGGCCAAGGCCGTGGACGGTGCGGTGCGCGGCAACGCGACGCGGCGCATCGAAGGCGTCAACTCGGTGGAGGCGGCCGGCGCGAACGAAATCGCGTGGGCATCAGACACCCGCCACGCAGCGAAGCTCGACACCAGCCGGGCCGGGGCCGTCGTCGTGCGCACGGGGTTCGGGGCGACGCCGATGCCGGCCATCCTCGTCGGCGACCCGGACCTGGCGATCATCGGAATCCTGAGAACCTTCGCCCCACCCGCGGCGCACCCGGAACCGGGCGTGCACCCGACGGCGGTAGTGTCCCCCAGCGCCGCCCTCGGCGAGAACGTGGCCGTTGGCCCGAACGCGGTCATCGGCGAGCGTGCGATCGTCGGCGACCGAACCGTCTGCCACGCCGGCGTGGTGATCGGACCGGACACGACCGTCGGCAGCGACTGCGTGTTCTGGCCGGGCGTGGTCATTCGCGAGCGGTGCCGCCTGGGGAACCACGTCGTCTGCCACCTCAACGTCAGCATCGGAGGCGACGGGTTCGGCTACCACTTCGCAGAAGGCAGGCACACCAAGATCCCGCAGATCGGTACCGTGGTCATCGAGGACCACGTGGAGATCGGTGCGGGAAGCTGCGTCGACCGGGCCAAGTTCGGCGAAACCCGCATCGGGGAGGGAACGAAAATTGATAACCTCGTTCAGATCGGACATAATGTGCAGGCTGGTCCGCATTGTGTGATCGTCGCTCAGACAGGGATCGCCGGCAGCGCCAGAGTGGGCGCCTACACGGTTCTGGGCGGCGGGGTGGGCGTACGGGACCATGTGGTCATCGGCGAACGCGTGCAGGCAGCCGCGTTTAGCGGCATCTCGAAGGACGTGCCGGCCGGCTCGATTATCAACGGAGTTCCGGCCATCGACCACCGGCAGTACCTCCGTGAGCAGGCACACGTACGACGCCTCGCCGAATACGTCAGTCAGATCAAGGAGCTGACCAGACGAGTCGAGCAGCTTGAAGCCGCAGCAGACCATTAGTCGACCGACGCAGATCTCCGGGCGGGGGTTGTTCACGGGAGAAGAAGCCACGGTTCGCTTCAAACCCGCTCCCCCCAACGGCGGCATCGTGTTCGTGCGCGCCGACCAGCGAGAGCCGGTGCGCGTACCGGCCCTGGTCGAGAACATCAGCAAGCGGGCGCGGCGCACGACGCTGCGCAACGGCACCCTCGCCGTCGAGACGGTCGAACACTGCCTGTCCGCCTGCGCCGGCCTTGGCGTGGACAACCTCGAAATCGAGATCGAAGGCGAGGAGCTGCCGAGCGGTGACGGCTCGTCGAGCGTGTTCGTCGAAGCCCTTCAGGAGGCCGGCATCGAGGCGCAGGACACCGAACGTCGCGTCTACCGTATCGAGCAGATGGAACGCGTGGTCGAGGGCGACAGCGAGTTGGTGGCCTGGCCCAGCGACGACGATACGCTCACCATTCGCTATGAGCTGGACTACGGATCGGGCCCGATCGGCCGGCAGGCATACACGTTGCGCCTCGCCCCGGCAGATTACCTCGCGGAGATTGCCCCCTCACGCACCTTCCTGCTGCAGAGTGAGGCCGAGCAGTTCCGGGCGGCCGGAATGGGCGAGCACCTGACCTACAAGGACATTCTCGTTTTCGGAAGCGACGGGCCTATCGAGAACGCGTTGCGCTACCCGGACGAGTGCGTCCGCCACAAGGTTCTCGATCTCATCGGGGATCTGATGCTGCTCGGTCGTTTCATCGCCGGCAACATCTTCGCCAAGCGTTCCGGCCATGCCCTCAACCACGCCTTGGTGCGGCGGCTGATCCAGGTGGGGGCGACGCGAAAGGCGGGGGGGCAGGCCCCGGGCGAGCCCGCATATGACATTCGGCAGGTGCAGCGCATTCTGCCGCACCGCTACCCGCTGCTGATGATCGACCGCGTCGTCGAACTGCAGGGATCGGAGCGGGCGGTGGCGATCAAGAACGTAACGATCAACGAAGCATTCTTCCAAGGACACTATCCCGGTCACCCGATCATGCCGGGCGTGCTGGTCATCGAAGCCATGGCCCAACTCGGCGGCGTTCTGCTGTCGCAGGAGCTGGAGCACAAAGGGAAGGTGGCGGTGCTGCTGAGCCTGGACAAGGTGAAGTTCCGCCGGCCGGTGATCCCCGGCGATCAGCTCATCCTCGAAGTTCAGGCGATTCGGGTGAAGTCCCGGACCGGCCAGGTCCGGTGCTCCGCCCGCGTGGGGGAGGCCCTCGTTGCCGAGGCCGACGTCCGGTTCATGATGGTTGACGCCGATCCTATATGACTAAAATCCACCCTACTGCCGTCGTCGAATCCGGGGCCCGGTTGGGCGAGGACGTGGAGGTCGGACCGCACTGCTATGTCGGCCCGCACGCGGTCGTCGGTCCGCGCTGCTCTCTGCGCAACCACGTGACCCTTACCGGACACACGACCGTGGGTGCGGACAACACCTTCTTCGCGAACGCGGTCATCGGCGAGGACGCGCAGGACCTGAAATATCACGGGGAGCCGACGCGGCTGGAAATCGGCGACCGCAACAGCTTCCGCGAGGGCGTGACCGTGCATCGCGGCACCGAGCTCGGCGGGGGGATCACGCGCGTCGGTAGTGACAACCACGTCATGGTCGGCGTGCACATCGCGCACGATACGCACTTGGGCGACCACATCATCGTGGCCAACAACACGCTACTGGCCGGTCACGTGCACATCGAGGATCGTGTCACCATCGGCGGGGCGGCGGCCATGCATCACTTCTCGACCATCGGCAAGTGTGCGTACATAGCGGGCATGACGCGCATCACCACCGACGTGCCGCCGTTCATGATCTTCGCGGGGTACCAGGGCCGTGTGCGCGGCCTGAACGGCGAGGGGCTGGCACGCTGGGGGTTCGACGCCGATGAGATCGATGCGTTGCGGCGAGTCTATCGTGCGCTCTTCGGCAAGCGGGCCCAGCAGAACCACGGAACGCTCCATGACGCTCTCGACGCAGTCGAGAATGACGGCCCGCTCGACGCGAACGTCGCCTACCTTGTGGACTTCGTTCGCCGCAGTCTCGAACACGGTCTCAGCGGCCGGTACCGCGAGTCGACCCGCACCGACAAGACCGACCACCGCGGCGAATTCTACCGACGAGAAGGCGACCCCGCGGCCGAGGACTCCCCCGGTGCGTAGTCGCCGGACCCGCCAAGCTCGGCTCCCCGTGCGAGATAGAGGGAACGGGAGTGAATGTTGACGAGCTTGACTACGCGCTGCCCCCCGAGCGGATCGCCCAGGCCCCGACTGCCGTTCGCGATCAATCCCGCTTGCTGATCCTCGACCGATCGGACGGATCGGTGTCGCACGGTCGGTTCTCCGACCTGCCAAGGTTCCTGCACGCCGGGGACGTGCTCGTGCTCAATGAGACACGGGTGCTGCCGGCCAGGTTCGCGGCCCGGCGGCAATCCGGCGGACGGGTCGAAGGGCTGTTCCTGCTCGAGGTCGAGGCCGGCGTGTGGGAGGTGATGCTCAAGCCGTCGGCCCGACTGCGCGTCGGCGAGGTGCTGGCGACGGCCGTCGGATCGGGATCGTTCGAGCTGATTGCGTCGCTCGGCGGCGGTCGGTGGCGCATACGGGTCGACGCAAGTCGGTCGGTGTCGGAGATCCTGGAGACGATCGGGACGGCGCCGTTGCCGCCCTATATCAAGCGAGGTCGCACCGAAGCCGCGTCGCGCACGGACGAGGATCGGACACGGTACCAAACGGTCTACGCCGTGGATCCCGGTTCGGTGGCGGCGCCGACCGCCGGTTTGCACTTCACGGAGCCGCTGCTGACGGAAATCGAAGCCGCCGGTGTAACCGTCGCTCGCCTCACCCTCCACGTGGGGCTGGGCACGTTTCAGCCCGTCAGCGTCAAGCGGCTGGAAGACCACGACATGCACCGTGAGTGGTACGACCTCCCGGCCGCCACCGCGAGAAGCATCGAGTCGGCGCGGCAAGGTGGCGGGCGCATCGTGGCCGTCGGGACCACCTCGGTGCGCGTGCTGGAGACCTGTGCCACGAGCGACGGACAACTCGAAGCCGCAAGCGGATGGACGGATCTGCTCATCTCGCCCCCGTACGCGTTTCGCGCCGTTGACACGCTGGTCACGAACTTCCACCTGCCAAGGAGCACGCTGCTGGCGCTTGTATTCGCGTTCGCCGGGCGCGAGCGCATTCTGGCCGCATATGATGAGGCCATTCGCGAAGGGTATCGCTTCTACAGCTACGGCGATGCGATGTTGGTGGTGTAAGAGAAGCTGTCAGCCGTAGTCTTGGTCCGCTGTGCGGAAAGACCACCGATAGCTGACGGCCGATCGTTGATAGGCTATTCTTCAACCAACGGTCCCCTCGAACCGTTGATCTTCGGTCGCGCCGGGGCCTTGCCTGCCTCTCGGAAGATCAAGAGCCCACCGAAGCCGGACGCGCCGTCGTTCAGCGAGTAGATGGCCTCGAGAGCCTTCTCGATGCGCGTGCGCGTCTCGTCGAGATGCGCCACGCTGTAGTCGTCGATCGATCGCGCCTGCTCGGGCCGAAGCTTCTCGGCCAGTTGCCCGCGCAGTTTCTTCAACTCGTACCACACCTGCGTCCGGGCGACCTGCGGCGACATGCCGTACGGTCCCTCCAGAGCGATGTCGATGAGCTGAGCAACGTACTCACGCTGGAGGTTGCGGCGAATCGAGCTGATCAGCGGCGCCCGGTTGTTCCACTTCTTGTCCGGCGGAAGCGGTTTGATGACCTCGGACCAGATCGACCCGGACAATGTGTTCAGCAGCTCGGGCAGCGTCACGAGATCGGCGTCCGCCTTGACCCGCATCTCCGCGTCATGCAGGTGGGCCAGCGTCTCTCCGTTGAGCACGTCGAACAGCGTCCAGAGCTGGATCTGCAGGATGCGGTCGTGGATGGGGTACTCGATCGGTTCCCGCACGTCGCGACTGCCCCAGTGTCGCCACCGTCCCGCGGCCAGGTGCTGGATGAGCTCGGGCGGGAACCGGAACGCCTTGTCCGAAAAGACCTCATCGCGCAGGAACGCCAACGCGGTCCGCTGTTTGTCGGGCTCGACCACCTGCACGGGCGGACGCGCGTTCGGATCCCCTTTGTGGTCGCGCGTCGCATAGTGCCCGCCGATGTACTTCGCCGCGATCGCCGCGGCGTGGCGGTAGTCGTACAGCAACATGTCGAACCCCCGACGCACGCGCTGGTACCCTTCGCCCTCCTTGACGAAAGCGTCCACGAGCTTGTCCAGGATCTGCCGCACGAGCTTGACGCGCTGACGGCTGTAGTCGAGCGGCTCCTTGCCGAGGTCGTAGCGATTGACCAGCGGGTCGGAGTGGTAGACGTCCTCGTCGGTTGCGTAGTCGAGTCCCGCTTCGGCCGCGCGGCTGGCGATCTTCTTGAGGTTCTTCTCATCGCCCTTGGCCGTGTAGCCGTACTCAATGGCCCAGTAGTCGTAGGGCCCGATGGTCGTCGTGTTCCAGGAACCCTGCGCCTCGCCCTCGGGACTGACGTTGGTCGGGTTGTAGTCCATCACGGACCCGACCGTGGGCTCGCCGGTCTCCTTGCGCTTGTTGATCTCCTCGAGGGTCAGCCACGACGAGGCCTTGAAGTTGTGACGCAGGCCGAGCGTGTGACCGACCTCGTGCATCACGACTTCCCTGAGGACCTGGCCGATGTACTCCTCGGGGAACTCGTCGGCCTTCTTCTTGGACGGAGCCGCCTGAGTGTCCGCCGTCTTCTGCGTGGCGGGCTTCTCGTCTTTCTTGGCCTCATCCTTCGCCGCGACGGCGGTCGTGGCCTGTGTGGTCGTCGGCGACTTCTTCTTGTCCTTGTCGGCCTCCTTACCCTTGTCCTTCTTCTCGCACTCCTTGGCGGCATTCGCGACGAGCACCTGATGCGCCGTCAATCCGAACATCAACTGGTGGCGCATCCCGACCCCGAGCCGGCACAGCCGCGCAGAGTGCATGGGAAGCTCGCTCTCGAGCCAAGCTGCGCTCTTGTCGCGCTCATCCGTCGTCGAGACGGGATCGTTCGCGATCCACCGCCGCATGGGATGCCGCCATGGCTGTCGCTCGAGGCATTGCTGAAGCCGCGGCGAGAGCGCCGTAGCCGGCTCGTCCCGGATCAACATGTCGTATTCCTGCAACCAGTAGCGCAGAAACGAGTCGTCGAAGATGATGTCCGCGTCGAGGATCTCTCCCGTTTCCGGATGGACCCTCGACGGCCCCATCGCGAATGGCGTGTCGCTGGTGATCCAGCGGAAGAAGTTGAACCGACGGTCAGCCGGGTCGAATTCGGCGAACTGGGTATCGGTCTGCTGCCGCACGACAATGGCCTTGAGGATCCCGACCTTCTCGAACGCCTTGTTCCACTCCTCGATGCCCTCGTGCACCCAGCGGCGGTATTTCTTTGGTACCGTCTTCTCGACGTAGAACACGATGGGGTTCTTGGCCAGGGACACCTCGGCCTTGGGGTCTTCCTTCTCGAGATGCCAGCGGTTGACGTAGCGCACGAAGCGCGTCTCGTCCCGCGGGTCCTTGCTGAAGTCCTTGATCGCGGTGAGGAAGTAGCCGATGCGGTCATCCGCGAGCCGCGGCTTGTACCCGGTCTTGGGCAAGACCGAGATCGAGTAGTGAACGGTCAGGTTGCTGCTGCCCTGGCTACCGAACAGGAAAGAGTACATGCTCCTGCCGCTCGAGCCCCCGACCCGGGGCAGCGTGATCTCGATCTCGACGTTCTGCGCAAACGCCTTGGGAGCGGGGAACTTCATGAGTGATGCGTCGGTGCCGCCCGCCAGGGAGCCCACGAACGTGCTTGCCCCACGACCCAGGAGGGCTCCGATGTCGATGACCGGTCCCTTGCGGCCCATGGTCACGATCGGCACCGTCGTCAGGATGGTGTCCGTGTACGTGCGGCGGACGACTTCGGCCAGCTCTCCACCTTTGGCCTTGTACCGCACCTCCGGCTGAACCAGCAGGAGCCGCTTGTCTCGCCGCTCCCACTTGAGCATGAAGTCTTCCCATTGGAAGCCCGTGTACGTTCCGCCCGCGATGCTCACATAGAGCAGGAACGGCTTGTTGAGCTGGCTACTGGGGATCTCCGCCAACAGCTTGCCCTTCTTCAGGTCATAGTAGAAGTCGTAGAAGAATGGCTTCTCGTCGGCCGGGGCGGACTTGGCCTGCATGCCCTTGACCACGCTGTCGAGCGGCGGAAAGTCCGGCTTCTTGGGGGGCGTTGCCGGCTTGGCCGTCGCTTGCGTCTTCGTTGGCTGCTGGGCGACGGCGAGCGTACCCACAAGCGCCACGGCCAGCGCAGCAGCGCCGAGGCCCACCGTCGTTGTTCTCACGTTATGCATCGAAGTTCTCCTGCGAGTCGGCACCGTGCGTTTCGACAACGGCATGCGACCGAGAGGTTCCCCTAGGCCCGATAACATCGCCGATCTTCTCTACGCCGTTGGCGCAAGTCAAGTTCGCCCCCTCGCTCAGGGGGAGTCTGGATCGCGTATCGGTCCTTTCTACGCGCTCCTTGACCGCACAGAGATGGGATTATTGCGTCCTGGCCCGCCTACAGCATGCCCACGCCGGCGATCAGCAACCCGACGGACAGCAGCACCGTCGCGAACCCCACTCCGAGCCGCGGGGGCTCGGTCAACCGCTCTCGCGCCCACGGCGGCAGCCGCTGCAGCAGGAACACCTGACTCCCGAGTACCAACGACGCCAGAGCCACGCAGAACGTCAGGACGACCGCCAAGGGACCGGCCCCCGGAATGTCGGCGAGCCACAACAACAGTCGGACGGGCCAGGCGGCTCCGACGAACAGCAGCCCGGCCAGGGCGTCCTGGTTGGCGTTCTGAAGCCGCCGCATGCTGAACCAAACGCGCCGAGCGCGGCGGTCGAGCCGGCGCCATGTGTCCTGCCGTCCGCACTCCGGACATCGCGGCGCGGGCAGGCCGGTCATGTTGTACCCGCAACCCGGACAGATCGGCGGCAGCGGCGCACGCCACTGGGAGCCGCAGAGATGATCGAGTTGGCTCTCGGTGAGGGCCATGATCGTCGTGGAACAGGCAGAAGAAAGGTTCTTCACGGATTAGCGGGGAGTGCTTTCGACTGCTGACGAACTCCTCGCTA
>CAYMME010000139.1:0-18054 GCA_964391465.1 uncultured Planctomycetales bacterium | reverse complement strand
GAGCTCGCCGTTGAAGGTCTCCACGAGCTGCACCAGCACGTCGCGAACCACGATCTCGAGCCCACGGCGCTTGTCGCGGGACGTCCGCAGGAAGCAAATGTCGATGCGTTGATCTTCCGCTTCTTCGTAGCCGTGTTTGATCACGTTGGCCAGGGCTTCGTCCATCGCCAGGGTGATGCGCGCGACGGCCTCATCGTCGAACCCTTCCTCAGCCGTGAGCCGACGAACCACCTTGCGCACGTCCGGGAGTTCATCCCGGTGCGACCGGATGGACAGTTCGAGAATGGTGAGCTCGTCAGTCACTGAGACAGGTCCGCGCTCGAGGAGCCGGCCGGCGACGCTTGGTTCGGTCCGGCCTTGCCGGGAGACGGCTCGGCGGTCTGACGAAGGTGCCGTCGCCAGCGTTCGACCGCCTTCGCCCGCTCCGGTCCGGGCTTGTAGTAGCGGTACCCGTGGTCTTCCCCGGTGATCCTGCGAAGTGCCTCGAAGGCGTAGAAGCGTACGGCCGCATCCTCGTCCTCGAGGCGATCCACGAGCAGGGGCACCGCACCCTGATCGCCACGCTCCCCGGCAACCTGAACCGCACGAATCCTCATGGCCGGGTCCTGCGCAGCGAGGTCCGCGGGGTAATCGACCCGGCGCGCCCCGCAGCCGGCGCTGAGCAGGACCAACAGCGGCCCACCGATGACGACCATCCGTCCACACATGAGGGAACGCATCGCCGGGCGGATGGCAGCGCTACCGCCGCACAAACGGGCTTGCATCGGCCCGACGCTCCTGAAAGGTTCTCTTCGAATGACCGGTCCGGATTATAGACCGGCATAGGGGCGATGCAAGAACTTGTGGGGGCGGCCGGTGGTGTTATCATTGTCAGTTGCGTGGCTATGCGGCAGGGGAACCTGTCGGTCCGGAACGCGGACGGGGACGCGATGTTCACCGTACGACCAGGTTGTGCCGACGAGGTTCGAGAGATCGTCCGGTCGGTGCTGACTCACCCGGAGCTGTCGTCCCGCGACCTCGACCGAAGTGTCGAGGCGTTTCTGGAATACGCCAGCGGAGACCGACTGCGTCCGGAGCGTCAGTTCGTGGTCGAAGGCCACGATCGCCTGCTGGCCGGGTGCCTGTGCGTGGATTCGCCCGGTCGCACGTCCATTGTCTTCCCACCCACGATGCGCGTTCACGGGGCTTTGCGGCCTTGGGTGGTTCGCATGCTGACCGAACTCCGCCGCACCGCGAGCATGGGTGGTGTGCGGCTGCTCCAGTGTCTCCTCTGGCCGCCGCATCGTGAGGACGAGGGGATGCTTCGTGAGGCCGGCTTCGACTACCTCACGGAGCTGATCTACCTCGACCGGCAGCTCATCCCGGATGCCGGGCGGCGGCCCACTCAGACCGAGCGGGCGTCGCGATTCACGTGGCGAACGTACGAATCCCGAACCCACGACACGTTCGTCGAGACGATTCGGGCCACGTACGAGAACAGCCTGGATTGCCCCAAGCTCAACGGAGTACGGGAGATGCAGGACGTGTTGGAGGGTCACAAGGCCACGGGCGTGTTCGACGGCTCGGACTGGTTCGTGGCGTCGCAGCCCACGCAGGCGGATCGTCCGGTGGGTGTCTTGCTCTTGTCTCGCGTCCCGCGGGCGGGAAACGGACAGGGGATGGAAGTCGTGTACATGGGCGTGGTGCCCTCGGCCCGCCGCCGGGGCGTGGGTTCGGCACTGATCGAACGGGCTCTCGACCGGGGACGGGAGCGGAAGGCGACGAATCTGACGCTCGCGGTTGACGCGGACAACCAGCCCGCGCGGGACCTGTACGGGCAGTTCGGATTCTTCGAGACGGCGCGCCGACGGGCATGGATCTGCCCCCTCTGACCGCACGCAGGACGGGCCGCATCCCACAGTTTTCCACCGCTTATTCACATTCGATCCAAGCCTGTGTGACCAACCGGTGAACAAAGTTTTTTTTTGCGCGCGCAAGTGATTGCCACAGGTGATGACATGGCGATCCTCGACGAGCGCCGCGCACCTTTTTCGTTGACGGCCGCGCGCGCGATCGATACCATCGCCCCAGCACTGGCAAGTTGGTTTTGGAACGGCGCGGCAGCTTCTGTCTTTCCAAAGCATCTCGGCCGTGGCAGCGGGATTCGTCATCATCATCCCCCGACCCTGAGGGAAAGAGTGAAAGGAGGATTCTGTGGATTCTCTGGGTGCGGAGCCCGTCTCACAGATCCAAACACGAATCAAGGAGATGGTCGGCCCGCAGCGTTACCGCGTCTGGTTCAAGAACTCGACGCGCCTGTCGCTGGCCAACGGCTTTCTGAAGGTGGGCGTGCCCAACCTGTTTGTGGGTGGATGGATCGAGAATCACTTCACCGAAACGATCAGTGCGGCAGCGCGCGAGATCACGGGTCGTGACGTGCACGTCACGTATTCGATCGATCCGCAGCTCTTCGGCAGCCTTCCCAAGCGTCACTTCGACTCGCAGGCCGCGTTCATCGCCGCCGCGAACCCCGAGAAGCAAATGCGCGTCGCGAAACCGAGCAGCGCACGGACCGGCAGCCCGACCGATCGCCCGTTGCGCGGGAGGCTCGATGACTTCGTCGTCGGTCCGTCGAACCGGATGGCCTACAATGCGGCCCTCAGCGTCGTCGAAGCGCCGGCTTCGCGCTACAACCCGCTCTTCATCCACGGCGGGTGCGGGCTAGGGAAAACCCATCTCCTGCAAGGCATCTGCAACGCACTGGCGAGACGAAACGATCACTGCTCCATGCAGTACGTGTCGGGCGAGGAGTTCACGAACCAGTACATCTACGCGATGCGAACGCGGCGCCTGGACAGCTTCCGGCACCAGTTCCGCCACCTCGACGTGCTCGTGATCGACGACATTCACTTTCTGTCGAACAAGAAGGCGACGCAGGAGGAGTTCCTGCACACCTTCAACGCCATCGACGGGTACGGCAACCAGGTGGTGATGGCCTCCGACGCCCATCCGAAGCTGATCGGGCAGTTGTCGGAGAAGCTGGTGACCCGGTTCATGTCGGGGATGGTCGTGCGCATCGACGTGCCCGACTTCGAGATGCGGTGCAAGATTCTTCGTCGGCGTGCCGCGGCGGTGGAGCATACGGTTCCCGAACCGGTCATTACCTACATCGCCGAGAACGTCGAGGGCAACGTACGCGAGCTCGAAGGGGCGTTGCTGAACTTGGTGGCGTTCAGCACGATCAGCGGCGAGCCGATCACGGCCCATACGGCCCGGTTGGCGCTGGAGGACCACTTCATCCGCACGGCGCACATCGTGCGACTGTCGGACATCGAGTCGGTGGTGGCGACCTGCTTCGGGCTCACGCCCGCCGACCTGCACACGTCGCGCAAGACGCGATCCATCGCCCTGGCCCGAAACATCGCGATGTACCTCGCTCGGAAACACACGTCCATGAGCTTCCCGGAGATCGGTCGGTTCATGGGCAAGAAGAACCATTCGACGGTGATCTTAGCGTGCCGCAAGATCCAGCGGCTGCTCGACACGGACGGAACCGTCACGTGGGTCAACGCTGCAGGTAAGGAGGAGATGCGCGTCAAGACCTTGCTTGGAATGCTGGAGGAGCAGTTGGGCAAAACGGCGCGCCAGGCGCAACCTTGATTGCGAAGGACCGTTGAGAGGGTATGCGCGCGGCGGAGGCCATCACGGCCTCCGCCGTTTTCTTTTGGACGTTCGGCGGTCGGCGCTACGCTCCGCAGCCTTGTGGGGTGGGCATCGCTCGCAGAATCTGGTATCTCAATCTCCACGTTCGCGGTGGGCGGTACCCGCCGTGCCGATCCGGTGGTACTGGGGTTCTCCTCATGAGCTTGATGATGGGTGTGTCGGGGGTTCGGGGTTTGATCGGCGAGACGATGACGCCGGAACTGGCCTGTGAACTGGGCTGCGCGTTCGGGACATCGCTGGACGGCGGGGTTGTCGTGGTGGGAAGCGACTCCAGGCCGTCGGGCGAGATGGTCAAGCATGCCTACGTGGGCGGCGTGCTTTCCACCGGATGCGGCGTGGTGGATCTCGGCGTGGTCACGACGCCGGGGACGGCGATGATGGTGCGTCGTCTCGACGCGGCGGGGGGAACCGTGATCACCGCGAGTCACAACCCCATCGAGTGGAACGGCATCAAGTTTCTGACGCCGCAAGGGCTCGCGCCGCCGCCGCCGGATGCCGGGGCCCTGTACGAACGCTGGCGCAACCGTACGTTCACCCGGGCCAAGGTCGAGGACCTCGGCAAGCTCGCGCACGATACGTCCACGCACGACCACCACGTAGGGGCGGTGCTCGAGGTCGTCGACGTGAAGCGAATCGCGAGCAAGAGATTCAAGGTCGTGCTCGACAGCGTCAACGGGGCCGGCGGGGCCGGCGGACGCCGGCTGCTCGAAGCGCTGGGTTGCGAAGTGGTGCACATCAACGGCGAGCCGACCGGTCGGTTCGCGCACCGCCCCGAACCGCTGGCCGAGAACCTGACCCACCTGTGCGATGCGGTGTCCGACCATGCGGCCGCTATCGGCTTCGCCCAGGATCCGGACGGCGACCGGCTCGCCATCGTCGACGAGCGAGGCCGCTACATCGGGGAGGAGTACACGCTTGCCCTGACCGCCCGGCAGGTGTTCGCGACGCGCCCGGGTCCGGCGGCGGCGAACCTGTCGACCTCCCGAATGATCGATGATCTCGCGGCCGCGGCCGGCGAGGCGTGCATCGTGCATCGCTCACCTGTCGGTGAGGCCAACGTCGTCGAGACCATGAACGCTCACGACTGCGTCATCGGCGGCGAGGGCAACGGCGGCGTCATCGACCCGCGCGTCGTGCCGGTGCGCGACAGCTTCGGCTCCATGGCTCTGGTGCTGGAGTTGCTGACCGATGCGTCGAAGCCGCTGAGCGAGATCGTGGACGAGATCCCCCGCTACGCGATGGTCAAGGAGAAGCTCGAAGTCGATCGCGAGCGCATCGACCGCGTCCTGGTCGCGGTGCGCGAGCAGTTCGCCGGCGAGCGCATCAACGACGCCGACGGAATCCGCATCGACTGGGACGCCGGCTGGGTCCACGTGCGCCCGTCGAACACCGAACCCATCATGCGCATCATCGCCGAAGGCCGCGACACCGACGCCGCCAGGGAACTGATCGGCCGCATCCGCACCGTCGCCGATCCGCTGCTCAAATAGGTCACCGATCACAAGAGCACCGTCCGAGCCGGGTGCCCCATCCTTCGCGGCAGTTTGCGAAGGGTGGGGGACGCCAGCGCACGGGCAGAAACACCATCACGCAATTCCGCGCTGGATCAGCGCGGCGTGTCGGGTCGTGTTGCACACGGTCTCGACATCGATGTCGTCGAACGGCACGCCGCCGCCGCGTGCGTCGCCGAGCACGTCCACGTGCGCCCCGATCGGCCGCCAGACCGCAGGGTCGGTCGTGCCGAACAGGGCGACCACCCGCGTGCCGAGTGCGGCCGCAAGGTGGGTCATGCCCGCGTCGTTGCCGACGTAAACGTCGGCGGCGGCAGTCCAGGCGGCGGCGACGGCGAGTGACTCGTCGCACAGAACGGGTGCGTGACGGGCCAAACCGTCCCGCAACGGTTCGCCGTGCTGCTCCATCTCCACCGGCCCCATCAAGAAGCACGGCCGCACTTCATGACGGCCAAGCGCATCGGCCAGTCGCCCGTAGTTGTCGAGGGGCCAACACTTCGCCGCACTCCCGCTGCCGGGATGGAGCAGGGCAATCGGCCGGTCGCCGCTTGCCGTCAACGAAACGAGGGAATCACGTGCCGTGCCCACGCGGTCGCTTGGGAGCACGACGCGGGGGAACGCGTCACGGCGAAGCTCCAACCCGGCGCGGGCCAGCCGTTCGAGCCACTGCACCGTGACGTGGTCGCGCGATCCCGGCTCGGGCGCCGTGTCGAACGAAAACACGCGGCCCGGCAGCAGCGCGCCCAGGCGCCGTGCGATGCGTGCATCCGGACCGCCCAAGCAGTTGACGAGCAGATCGAATCGCGACAGCTCCGCCACGCAGCCCGGGTCCGGATCGCTTGCTTCGCGAAACAACGTGTGCAGCGCCGATGTCTCGACGGAGCGAAACGTATCCACGTCTCCCACTTGCCCCGCCAGACCGGACAGGTCCACACGCGCGTACAGCGTGAGGTGGGCGGTAGGGAAGCGTTGCTTCATCGCCGCCGTGAGTCGGAGCGTGAGAATCACATCGCCAAGCGCGCCGCCGTGCAGCAGTGCAATGTGTTCTGGATCGTTCATCGTGGTTGAGTCATGCGCCCGTGCGGAATCAAGTGCTGTGCCATGCGCTCGCACCGAGGCGCGACCGTAAGGGAGCGTGAAACGTGGCGCAAGCCACGCGCCACGAATACCGACACCAACATCAGAAGGATGCCGGCGTTGCCGGCATCCCACGCTCCCTTACGGTCGCGTCTCGGTTGCGGACTCACCTCCCATCGCGCGCGGTTTCAGCGTAGCGCCGGGTTCTCGTACCAGATGACGCCGAAGTTGGTGCGCTCCTCGCAGGTGATGACGTCCAGGTCACCGTCGGCGTCGAGGTCCATCAACTGGGCGAGGTCGTATTTGACCCCTTCGGGTCCGCTGATGTCGTACGCTCGCCACGTCGTGTCGGTCGGCGCGTTCGTGTACGCCATCCACATGACACCGGACTGGTCCTTGGCGTTTTCGCAGGTGAAGACGATGTCGGGTTCACCGTCGAGGTTGATGTCGCCGACCCGCACCGCCTTGCCCGTACCGGCCTGCTCGGGGATGCCGATGGTGTGCGTCTCCCACGCGTCGGGACGCATCGAGCGACGTCGGTAGTAGCGGAAGTCGCCCCCCTTCACGGCCACGAGCACATCGAGCAACCCGTCCCGGTCAAGATCGGCCAGGTCCAGGAACATGACCTCGACATCGTCGGTGCCGATGCGATGCTCCGGCCAGGGCAGCGTTTGCAGCAGACCGGGGCCGGGGTTCTCGAGCCAGAGGCAGCCGCGGGTGTCGCCCCGGCGATCGGAGGCGACCACGTCGAGGTCGCCGTCCGCGTCCATGTCGGAGGCCACGAGCGACATGATCCAGCCCGCATCGTAGAGCGGATGCCATCGCCAGGCGTCGAGGTCGCGCGGGTCGGCGGGGGCCTGGAACCAGCCGATCTGTGCGTTGTCGCCCTTGGCCCCGGCTACCAGATCAATGCCGTGCTGTCCGTCGATCTGCATGGGCAGGCAGAACATCCATTGCCTCGCGTTCTCCGATGCGGGGATCGGCTCGGTCTGCCATGCGGACGGGTTGAAGTACTGCGCCTCGTCGGTCGGGGCCCAGTGGACCCACATCGTTCTGACGCGCCCCTCGCAACTGCTGATCACATCGACGGCGCCGTCGTCGTCGAGATCGACGAGGACCGCGTCCTCCGGCGAGCCGACCGCGCCGACGGTGACGGCCGGCCAGCGCCGCGCTGACGCGGAGGGGCCGGGATTCAGTGCCACGCGGATGCGGCCGCCCTCCTCCCAACCGGTGGCGATGTCGAGCAGTCCGTCGCCGTTGACGTCGGCCAGCCGGGTGCCGTCGGCCCCTTCGGATGCATCGTCAATCGTGTGGCGAACCCAAGGCAGACCGTTCTCGATATCGAGTGAGACCGTCGCGCAGCCCGCCAGCAGAACAGACGCGATTGCGGGCAGAGCCAAGAGGCCCAAGTGTCGAGCGGCTTGAAGCATGCACGGATTGTAGGTCCGCGCAGCCGAGCAACACAACTTCGGGTGCCCCATCCTCGGCTCGCCGAAGGCGAGACCAGGGTGGGGGACTGATGAAGACGGCGAGCTGTCCGCCCCCACGCTTCGCAGAAGGGTGCGAAGGACTGGGCACCCACAGCCTCAGTCAGTGGTACGAGTGCGGGCAGGTTCGGCAGGCGGCGAGCCCGTTGTAGTCGGCGGCGAGGATCTTCTCTCGGATGCGCTGGATCTCCGGGCCGTTCCAGACCTCGCGCACGGAGCGGTCGCGAATGTTGCCCAGCGCGAGTTGGCCGTTGATATCTCCGCAACAGAAGCCAAAGTCGCCGTTCCAATAAACGAGCAACCGGTTGCCCTGGAGGCAATATACGCGGCGCTTCTCATTCAGCGTCGGCGTGATCAGCTCGATCGTGCCGTCGGCGGTCATGTACGAGTTGCCCTCGGCCTTGGTGATGCCTGACAGCAGCACGTTGTCGACCTTGCCCTCCCAGCGCTCGACGAAGCGCTTGACCTCATCGGCGTTGCGGTCGTCGCAGAGCTTGGTGATGTCGACCTGGAGATCATCGATGCCCATCTCGCGGGCCGTGCGCACGAGGCCGAGGATGTTCTCCTCGACGACCGGATAGGAGGCACCGGGACGCACGCGCTCCAGGTCGCCCTCGAGGCCGTCGACCGAGAAGGCGACGCTGCGCATGCCGGCCTCGAGCAGCGAGCGAGCCCGGTCGGGCGTCATGAGCATGCCGTTGGACTGCATGCCGAACGTCATCGGCACAAGCGCGCGGTCCTTGACCGCGTCGACGTAGTGGATCATCTCCTCGAGGCCCTTGTGCAGTAGCGGCTCGCCCAGAAAGTAGAGGCACAGTACGCAACCCGGCTCGCGGCACCACTCGTCCGCCGCCCGCCGGAGCGTCTCGATGGTCATGTCGCCGGTGCCGCGCGTCATCTGATTGCGCGTGCACATCACGCAGCGCAGGTTGCACAGGTTGGTGACCTCGAGTTGGAGTCGCGGCGGGAAGTCCGGCGGCCGTAGGCGCAGGGCTCGCTGCTCGAACAGGCCCAGTACCCGCTGGCGGGCCGCCAGGTCGAACTTGTTGCGATCGACCAGCGGCTTATGGGCAAGGGCATACCAGGTCTGATATGCGTGTTCGGCCTCGTCCAACTGCTCGAAAACCTCGGCCAGACTGAACAGGGCCTGGGAGCGTAGGGGGTCTTCGTTGGTGTGGCGAGCAACCTCGGCGAGCAGCCGCGTTCCGGCCTGCACTTCCCCGGTCCGCAGCAATTCGACGGCCTGGTGATACGCACGGGCACCCGGCGGCGATGTGGCTTCAAGCGTCGCGGCCATACGCATCTTATCGGATCGTGGTCGGGCGAAGATTGAGGACGACAGTGTACCCGCTCCGCTTGATTTCCTGCAGCGGCGCACCGATATGCTCACTGATGGCAAGATTTCCGGCCGAACCTTGCGTGCTCAGTTCGAGATACCGCTGAGATCAGGAGGTACTGGTATGCATACGCTGAGGGATGGAAGCGTCGTTGTGCTCGCCGCTTGTCTCGTGTCCAACTTGGGTCCGTCTGCTGCAAACGCCCAGCAGGCTTGCCAGCCGGGCTTCTTCAGCCCCGACGGGGCGGAGCCGTGCACAGCGTGTTCGCCGGGCACGTTCGCGGACAGTGTGGCGTCGACGTCGTGCGATGCGTGCGCGCCCGGCACGTTTCAACCGAGTCCGGGCTCTGCATCCTGCCTGCAGTGCCCCGCCGGCACCTCCCAGCCGGATTCGGGGGAGACCGATTGTCAAGAATGCCCGGGCGGAACGTCTTCCGACTCGGGCAGCGACGCCTGCACGGATTGTGGAGCCGGTACGTTTTCCGACCCCGGCAGCGCGTCGTGTACCGAATGTGCGGCCGGCACGTTCCAGCCGGCTGCCGGGCAGACCGATTGCGAGGAATGCCCGGGCGGGATGTTTTCTGACTCGGGGGCCGACGCCTGCACCGACTGTCCACTCGGGACATGGTCTCCGGCGGGCAGTGCGACGTGCGCCGCGAGCGTTCCCGCCAGCTCGACTGCCGGGCTGCTCATCGGCATGATCGTTCTTGTCTCGTGCGCCGTGCTTGTTCTCATTGCCCGCCGCCGGCCCGCGCCTTCGCAGACAACCTGACGCGTGTCCTCTCGTCGGCAGCTCATCGTTCGTTGGCGAGCGCGATCGTGAATTCAACCGCCCGCGGTTTTCCGGAAACGACGAAGCGACCTTGGCCGCTGTCCTTGACGGCGGCGGAGCGGCTCTTGGCGTGCCAGTGTTCGGGGAAGCGGATGGCGTCGGGAATCGCCCCGGCGTCGACGGCGGACAGAGTAACGCCGCAGTGCGTGTCGTCGGTTCGGCGGATCTGTAGGCTGACGCGGCCGTTGGTCGTGTGCAGGTTGTCGAGTGCTACGTCGGTGCCTTCACGAAGCCAGGGCGCCGGAATCGCACCCAGCAGCGTCACCGCCTCGTCGCCTTCGAAGTAGAGGGCGTTGAGCATCATGTCGAGCATTCTTCCGTTCCCGCTGCCGTTGGGTTGCCAGGGGGTGAAGGCCGGGTTGGTCCTCGAGAACCGCTCCTGAACCTGGAAGGTGTCCTGCGTCATTCCGTATTTCAGGTTCGTCTGCGTGGCGGCGAAGGCCTTCTTCCACTCGCCGAGGGCCAGGTAGATGTGTTGCCAGTTGAACTCGGCGGTGCCGATGTAGACGACTTCGCGATCCATCCGTCCCATGAACAGGCCGTCGGCTCGGTTCTCCTCGAAGTACCTGACGAATCGCCGGAACACGTCGGAATGAACATCGACGGCCCCGATGTGGGCCAGCTTCGCGGAACTCGACACGTTCTCGAACTTCTTGGTGATCTTCGTTCCCTTGTCGCCGGTGAGGATCTTCCGTTCGATGAATCCGTCGGGGCGAGTGAGTCCCTTGATCGCCCGGGCCAGGTCCGCCTTGTAGGTGTCGAGTTCGCGGCGATACTCCGGTGCCTGCTCGTGCCTTGTGCGTTCCAGAAGACGAACGGTCTTCTCGAGTCCCCAGAGGGTGTAGGCATCGCTCATGGAGACGATGTAGCCGATGTCCCCGTCGGTTCCGCAGCCGAAGGGCATGAGCCCGTAGTAAAGGGGTCGCGTGCCGTCGGGATTCAGCTTCCGCGTGGCCCGGAGTTCGCCGACGATCCAGCGTGAGGCTTTGAGGATTCGCGGGAGATACTCGTCGAGGAAATCCTCGTCGTGCGAGTAGAGGTAGTAGTCGGCGGCGAGCGCGAGCGCGGACCCCGTCGAGTTGATCCACTTGGGGCCGGTCGTTCCGATGGACCCGGCCGTCGTGGTGAAGTTGCCGTGCGGCGGGCACCCGGCGTCCTGAAGGCGGAAGATGAAGTCGAGCGCCTCGCGGACGGGCTCGAAGTGTCCGACGCGAAGCATGGGTCGGAGCATGTGGACGGCCTCCCAGACCCAAACGTAGAACCGCTCGGAAGTCCCTCCCTGCGTGGGCATGAAGCCGGTTTCGTCGGGGAAGCGGACGAGCAGTTGAAGGGTGGACGTCTGCAGTTCCGTGAAGATGTCCGGCCACCTCTGCCAGGGGCAGACAAGCGTCGTATTCACATCGGCGAAGCGGCTCTTGAAGTGGGCAATCGCTCGTTGCCGGCATTCGACGGCGTCGGTTCGAGCGAGAAACTCACGGTGGGCCGGCGTAACGCCCTCAAAGTCCGTCAGGAGCGCGAGAGAGAATGTCTTGGTCTCGCCCGGTTCGAGGTCCGTGCGAGCGTGGATCACATCGCGGACGTCCTTCAATCGCATATTCGGTGCCGCAAAGTAGGGTCGGCTGCAACCGAATCGCCTATTGTACTGTTTGTCCTCAAACTGCTGCTTGCTTTGCCAGGCCACCGTGAACTCACCGGGCGAGACTCTGCCGATCACGTCTGACTCGCGCAGAATGGCGTTGTCCTTCAAGCTCACCTTGTCGCAGGGGGGCCACTTGGTGATATCCCAGTAGAACGGGACGTAATGATAGTAGAAGATGTCGCGCTCCCGCTGGAAGTTGACCTTGGCCCGGACGTGTGCCGGCTGTTTCTTCTCGCCTTCATTGGTTACCGAAACCTGGATCGACAGCAGGTTCTGCCCGCCGTCGACGGGACAGCAGGCATACTCGATCCGGTAGTGAACGTCCCAGGCGAAGTAGTCGGCGGTGACGACGGGGTATTTGCCCTCGGCCAGTGCGAGGCGAGAGCAGTGGAAATCCGGAATGAAGGGCGGGTCGTCGAAAGCGAGCTGAACAACGAAGGTCTCGTGGCCGGTTGCGGCGGCGCGTGCCTTCCTGTCATGGATGGCAACGTTGGGGAACACCCGGCGCCGACACACGTTGAGGGCGGCATCGACGTGGACGAAGTCGGGTGAGTGCACGGGCTGGATGGGCAGGTGGACCGTGTAGGGCGGCCGCCAACGAAACGCATTCTCGGCGAGAATCCGGTCCCACGATTTGTCGTTGATGTTGGCGTACGTGGTCGCGGCAGGTGAAGTTCCGTTTCTCGTTGCCTGCGCAGCCGCCAAGCCGGCCGGCGTCAGGATCAGCACCGCAAGTAGCCAGTTGCTCTTCATTCCGAAGCCCTCTTTGCATCATGTCGATCCAGGGTAACCCGGTGGGCGCACGCGATCCTACGGGTCCTTCACCATGATGACAAGGGGATCACGGTTGTCGGCCGATGCTGCCTCACTTTCGGATGGGCGGCGCTGCGTGTATGCTTTGCGGATCACCTGCAAGTGGAGGTCTTGGAACAATGGAACCACGTCGTCTTGTCTCTGCATCTATCGTTCTGGCTGTTTTCGCGATCGGTTGGGGCGCCGGTGCCGAGCCGGCGCGGGCCGGGGGCGCCGACCCGGCGAGCAAACCGGAACTCGTGCGTGATCGGCTGTGGGTGTGGGGTAACCCGGGCATGACCGAGCCGGGCAAGCACACCGCGGCCACGTTCGCGCAGGCGTCGCCGCAGGGTCGGGCCCGGATGCTCGGCGTGCCCAACATCATCATGGCCGGGTCCGGGCTGCCGCACGATCGGGCAAAGGCGGCCCGGCTAACGCGCGAAGCGGCGGCCGCACCGCACCTCGTGTGGGAAGTCGTGCCCGACGGCCAGAAGGACAGCAGCCCGCCATTCGTCTTCAAGCGCCGCATCGCCGACATCGAGCCGCTGGTCAAGAAGCACCCCCGCATCGAAGCGGTGCTGCTCGACGACATGACCAGCGTTGCTGCCAGCAAGGGGTTCAAGCCCAAGCACATTCGCGGGATTCGGTCGCTCATCAAGGAGAAAGCGCTGCCGCTGAAGATCTGGGGCGTGCTGTACACTATGAATTTCCCGAAGCCGATCACCGATTCGTTGGTCAACGAATTGGACGTGATCAACCTGTGGACGTGGCACGCCAAGGACACCGTGCACCTCGAGAAGAACGTGGCCGAGTGCGAGAAACGATACCCCGGCAAGCCGATCGTCGTGGGGCTGTATTTGTACGACTACGGCAACGGTCGACGGATGCCGATGGACCTGCACGAGCGTCAGTGCGAGACGGCGCTGAAGCTGCTGCACACCAAGCGCGTGCAAGGCATCGTGTTCCTCACCATCACGAACGACGAGCGCGCGGTGCAGTGGACGATCGATTGGGTCAAGCGCGTCGGCGGACAGAAGATCGGCAAACCGTGAACGCACGGTGAATCGAGGGCCTCGATACGGCATCGAGGCCCGAGGCCGTGAAGCGCTTCCGTGCCACTTCGCCGCGGGAGCATCGGCGGGAGTACGAACCGTGAAGGACGTTAGAGATCTTGCCCAACTGCACGTGGATCTGACGCGCCGCTGCTTCCTGCGGATGTCGGCGGCGGGGGTCGCGGCACTGGGCACAACGCCGCTTCGGGCCTGGGAGGGCAACGCCAAGGCCATACTCGACGAGGCGATCGCGAAGCTCGAGTACCTCACCCCGAACGACCGCTTCAAGATGTACGGACGGGGCAAGCCGCCGCCTCACACGCTGCCGCCGGAGAAGCTCCGGGCGGTCGGGTTGGTGCGCGACACGTGGCAACTCGAGGTCGTGCCCGACCCCGAAAGCGATGCCAAGGTGAGCGCCCCGCTCTCGAAAGCACTCGGTACCGCGTTGGACTTCGAAGGGTTGATGAGGCTGGCCGAGACACACGCCGCGCGTTTCTTGCACGTGATGTCCTGCACCAACGGCCGGTTCCCGTGTGGCATGGGTTTGTGGGAAGGTGTCCCGCTTCGGGAAGTGATCTGGGCGGCGCGGCCGACGGCCAACGTGCGTCGGGTCTTCTACTACGGCTACCACAACGACGACCCCAAGCAGCGTTTCCAGAGCTCGCTACCCATCGGCCGCGTGTTGGAGGATCCGCCGGGCGAGCATCCGGTGATCCTCTGCTACAAGCTCAACGGCCAGTGGCTTTCGCCCAAGGCCGGGGCGCCGGTGCGGATGATCGTGCCCGACGCGTACGGCAACAAGTCGGTCAAGTGGCTACAGCGGGTCGTGCTGACCAACAGCTTCCAGGCCAACGATACCTATGCCGGCTGGAACAACGACACGCAAAGTCACATGAAGACCTGCGCCCGCTTCATTCACGTGCCGGAGAAGGTCACGGCGGGCGACCCGGTGCCGATCACGGGCGTGGCCCAGGTGGGCATGTCCGGTCTGAGCAAGGTGCAGTACTGGCTGTGCCCGAAGGATTCGGTCTGGCCCGAGGACGATCCGCACTTTGCGAAGGCCGACTGGAAGGACGCCGAGATCCTACCCCCGCCGCGGGACTGGGGCGGCGGGCTCCCCGACGGCAAGCTGCCGGCGACGCCGCGACAAATCGATCCGGCGACCGGCAGACCGCGCACCTGGCCGATGCGCGGCACGACTGCGCATTGGGCAACCCTGGTGACTGGTCTTCCCGCGGGTCAATACGACCTCCGCTGCCGCACGATCGATGCGAACGGCGTGGCCCAACCAATGCCGCGCCCGTTCCCAAAATCCGGCCACAACGCAATCCAGAAGGCACCGCTGGTAGTAGTCGCAGGCTGATCGCAACGATCACTGGCCGGGATAGAGCAGGATGCGGTCATGGGCGATCAGCAGCAGGTCGTCCTTCTTGTCACTCGTGACATCCGCGATGGCAATGGAGCGTGGCTCGGGCGATTCCTCGTCCTTGCCGCGAAACTGCTTCTTGGCGAACACGCGAAACTTCGTGGCCCGCACGAGCGAGGCGTCGGAAGCGAAGGTCAGAATCTCCACGAAGTGGTCGTGCGTGTCGATGACGGCCACATCCGTCACGCCGTCATGGTTCAGGTCTCCCGCCGCGAGTCGCCAGAGGTGTGCGTCCTTGATCGATGATTCGTAGGCCCCGCGTTCCCGGGCCCGGGTGGCGGGCCGGTCGGGCCGGATCAGCACCAGTCGCCGGCTATCCGCCAGAAGGACGCACGGGGTCTCGGTGCCGCCCAGCGGGCCGGCGCACATCGCCTTGACGTCGAACGTGCCCACACGCACCGACCGGTCGAGCGAGAACATGCCGCCCTCGTCGGACGTGAAGAAGTGCACTTCGCCGCCGCGTCGATCGTACATGGCCAGGATGGGACGCTTGCTCTTGACGTCGGAGAGTACGCACAGACCGGTGATGTTCGCGTCCGACGTCGGAGCGTTGTACTGGTCGATGATCTGCCATGCGCCGTGTTCATCGATACGGAACGCACGAACGAACGCCTTCTGGGCGAGCAGCACGTCGCGGGTGCCGTCGCCGGTTGTATCCGCGTAGGCGAAGCCTTGAACGGTAGCCTGCTTGACGAGGCCGAGACGCGCGTTGTCGTTCTCGTCGAGCGGGGCAAACGTGCCGTCCGCCTTCTGCAGCACCGCGTGCAGCGGACCGTGGGACACGAAGACGAGAATGTCGTTTCGTCCGTCGTGGTTCGCATCGGCCCATCGTACGGCGGAAGGCGGCTCATCGAGGGTCTCGAGGGCGAGCGGCTCACGCGTCGCAGGGGCGCTGGTCGGCGACGCAACGGGCGCAAGGTGAAGCTGATAGGCGGATTCGCGGTCGCGCGAGACATAGGCAAGTACCGGTTCGGATTCGGTCGTGAGCCGCCCGACGTCGAGGGCGTAGGGCTTCCCGGACGTCGGCAACGCCTCGGGAAAGACCATGCGATTCTCGTGAAAGGTGCTGCGAGCCACGGTTCCTTCTTCCGCGCTCAGCACGTAGATCTCGTCGGTGCCGTCCGCGTTCGCATCGTGGCAACGAAGGTCCAGCATCTTGATCTGTCCGCCGAACGACTGCGGACGGGTCAGCCCGAGATCCGAAACCTGTCGCAGCAGAACGAGTTGAGCTGCGTCGACGTTGGCGGAAACGACGTCGAGGCGTTGGTCGCCGTTCACGTCGCCGATCGCCAGCGGCAACCGCTCGATGTCCGACTTGCCCGGCAGCGGGTAGTACAGAACGGACCAGTCCGAATCGGCGTCGGAGGCGGCATCGCGGTTCGCATCCACGTGCCACCGTTTCAGGCGGCCCGAGACCCGCTCGACGCCCAGCAGATCCATCGATTTGCGTCCGAGACAGGGCGCAAACCGCGCGCTGCGCAGCGCGGGCAGTTTGATCCGGTGCACCGGACCCAGTGTGCCGGCCGCGTCCTGATAGCGAATGTGCAACGGGTAATCCTGATCACCGGTCATCAGGGCGACATCGGCTCGCCCGTCGCCGTTCAGATCCCCGGCCTTGAGGCCGCGCGGGTCCTGTATCGCGTGAGCGAACCGTTCCGAGTTGCCCAACCCACCGGCCTTGCGCTGAGAGAAAACGAGCACGTCGGACTCGCCGAGGGCGAGCACGTCGAGCCGACCGTCGCCGTTCATGTCCGCCACGTCGATCCCGCCGGGAAGGACCATTCCGTCGTGGACGCGGCGCGTGACCGCGTCACCGAACGTCCCGTCGCCGCGGCCCGGAAGGAGGACCACCTCGGGTGGGTCGCCGAAGAACACGAGATCGGGAAGGCCGTCGGCGGTGAGGTCGGCGACACGCAGACACGCCACCCGCCACGTCAGCGAAACCTTGTGCCGCTCGAACCGCCAGTCGTTGGAAAGGACGTTGACTTCGGTCGGCTCCACCGGCGCGTCGGGCTTCCGCGTGCGTTGCAGCAACACCTCGATCGTGCTCTTGCTGTTGTTGGCGACGACCAGATCGGCGGCCCCGTCCCGGTTGACATCCGCGACGCGGAGCTGACTGATCGCCGGATCGATCTTGAACACCTCGAGCGGACCGAACCCGAAGTGTCGCGCAAGCTGGCCTTGCTGAGCCTGCGTTGTCGGTGCCGGCCGGGAATCCGCGAAACACAGGCCCGCCGCGAGCAGAAAACCGGCAACCGCACGCGCGACCGCTCGGCACCGGTCACACCGCGTGCGCGCGCCGGCCCGACGGCATAAGGCGTTCGGGGCGAGAGAACCGGGTCGGCCTGCCATGCGTTCTACTCCTCATACCGGCATCGTGGGAATGAATGGCCTTGCAGCCCCGTCGAGCGTCGCCGTCGTCTCATGCGACCGTGGCATTGTACCGTCCGACGCCTGCATCGCAACCGGACTCTTGACGTTGGTTGCAATGATAGCATTCATGCAGCTATACTGCCGTCTTGGGACACGGCATGATTCCGCGAGCGCGGTCGATTACCAGGAACGGACACGAGGTGATGTCGAGATACTCGGTTTGCGTGGTCGTACTGGCCGTGCTGTTCGGGGAGACTGCGCTCGCCGGCGAGACCGTGGTGCTGCACGGTGAATCCCGCGTGCACGGCGCGGTGATCAAGGAGACGGCGTCGGTCGTGTTCGTGGACGTCGGGTACGACGTGCTGCGCATCCCGCGCAGCGAGATTCGCGAAATCATCCGGCCCGATGCCGCCGCCACCCGGACGGCCACGCAGAAGACGTACGTGGCCAATGAGCGGGTCACGCGCGACCTGTATCGAACGGCGGATCTGGCTCCCGCGCCGCTCGAGGTACAGGCCCGACGACTCGGCGAGGCCGTGGTCATGGTCCAGTCGCCGGGCGGGCTGGGCAGCGGTTTCATCATTCATTCCGACGGTTACGTCATCACCAACTTCCATGTCATCGAGAACGAAACGCAGGTTGCGGTAAGCATCTTTCGAAAGACCGGCGGCTCGTTTCGACGGGACAAGATCACCGACGTGCGCATCATCGCCGTCAACCCGTTTCTGGATCTGGCGTTGCTGAAGTTCGAGCCCGCGGATCCGGCCAAGGTGACGGTCGTACATTTCGCCGAGAACCGCCCCATCACCGAGGGGGACACCGTGTTT
>CAYMME010000138.1:0-18102 GCA_964391465.1 uncultured Planctomycetales bacterium | reverse complement strand
GCCGCCAAGTGTCCCTTCGCTCGAAAACGAGGGGGTTTTTACGAAGGGATCAAGTATGCGCCCGAGCAATCGCACGCGGTTGCGCATGGAGCCGAGTGGCCCGATTTCACACATCGCGTCCACCACGCGCAGGCATGCGGGCGATTTCTCCAATGCCTGCGCGGCCGCCTCGTAACGCACTGCGTCCGGCGCCCAATGCTCGACCGTCACGAAGCGCAACAGCAGCGCCGCGGCGCTCTGATCGGTTTGTTCCGTCGCGATTTCCGCGAGGCGCTCCGCGTCGTATCGACAGTGCGCATCAATCATCTCGACCCACCTGGGAAGTGGTGAGGCGTCATCCTGCTCGCCCTGCATCGCGCGGGCCGCGGCCAGATCCTCCAATGCGACCGCATGCATGCCCAGCCACGCACAAACGTAGGCCCGGTTCCACAGACCCCAGGGAGACTCCGGCTCCATCGTGACCAACCGCTGGGCGTAGAGCAACGACCGGGCCTGGAAGATCTTCGGGGTCGCGTTCCAGTGGAATTCCGTGAGCTTGCCGAGATGCGCGTATCCACGAGCTAGCGCCGCGAACCGAGCCGAGGATCCGCCCTCGGATCGAATGGCGTCGTGCAGGATGCGCACAGCCGTGAACTGCGAGAGGAAATCCATCCGACGCAGCTTCACCTCAATGCCCTTGGGAAGCGGCAGGTTCGAAGCCGTGCGGATGGGTTCGCCGCGGAATCCGACCGCCCGCAGGGCATCGAGAAAGGGCCCTTGGGTCACAGTCGCTACTTCACGAAGATACTTGATGTAATCGAACTCCGCCGTCTCACCGCCGGGCGGGATCGAGAGCACGGCGATGTCGTCCGGAGTGTCGTCCGGTTCCCGCCAGACAAGAATCCGACTCGGGCGACGCTTGCAGGGTCGCACCGTGATGTCCATCGGCTCGTTCTCCGGACCCGGAGCTTCGGGAAACGGTTCGCACAGCGCGCCGTCACGCGTCGGTAGCCCGAACTCGTCCCAGACGGCCATGGCCAGCGACTGCCGGGCGATCTCACGCAGCACGATTCCGCCCTCAACGCCCACCGCGGCGCCGCTGTAGCAGGGAGCCTTCAGCAGCAGCATTGCGGCCGGCGGACCCGTGTACGGTTGTTTCGCAGCAGGTTCGGGCGGTGGCGTTTCCTCACGGCACGCAGACAGCCACAGGACCAGAACGCCGCCGGCCACGCAACAAACGAAAGAGCCTCCACCTCGCGTCATGATCGACTCCCTGGCATGTGCGCCTCGCTCCTACCATCGGTGCAGTCTACGAGATATCCTGGCGCTGTGTTGGAACACATACTATCGCCGGAACGCGGCTTTTCGACAAGATTAAGAGTTGCGTTCGGAGAAATCGCACTTGGCGTGGTGTCGTGACATCATGACTCCGGCAGCCGAGCGTGACATCCTGCACGTCGACATGGACGCGTTCTATGCGGCGGTCGAGCAGCTTGACCGGCCGGAACTGCGGGGCAAGCCCGTGCTCGTGGGTGGGAGCGCGGACGCGCGGGGTGTCGTCTCGACCGCCAGCTACGAGGCCCGGCCGTTCGGATGTCACAGTGCCATGCCGATGGCTGTGGCCGTACGCCTCTGCCCGCAGGCGGTGGTGCTGCCGGTCCGCATCGAACGCTACTTCGAAGTCTCGCGTCAGGTCTTCGAAGTCTTCGAGCAGTTCACGCCGCTGGTCGAGCCGCTGTCGATCGACGAGGCGTTCCTCGACGTGACCGGCTCGACGGGCCTGTTCGGGTCCCCGCAGCGGATGGCCCGAAAGCTCAAGCAACGCGTGCGCGACGTGACGCAGTTGACCGCGTCCGTGGGCGTGGCCTCCAACATGTTCCTCGCCAAGCTCGCCAGCGACCTCGACAAGCCCGACGGGCTGGTCGTCGTTCCGCGGGACGGCGTCGAAGCGTTTCTCGACCCGTTGCCGGTCTCGCGCCTGTGGGGCGCGGGCAAGGCTACGTTACCCCGCTTCGAGTCGCTGGGCCTGCACACGTTCGGCGACATCCGCCGGGTGTCGGAGTCCGACCTGCGGGCACACTTCGGTGAGGCGGGTGGACATTACTATCGTCTGGTCCGCGGGATCGACGACCGACCCGTCACGCCCGACCACCAGGCCAAGAGCATCAGCCACGAGCATACGTTTGCCGTTGACATTGAGGATCACGACCGGCTGCGAAGCGTGCTCCTCGAGCAGACTGAGCACGTCGCTCTGCGGCTGCGTCGGGCCGGGCTGGTCGCGCGGACGGTCACGCTGAAGATCCGCTCCGCGGACTTCACCACCATCACCCGGAGCACCACGCTCGATGCCCCGACCGACGAGACCGACGTGTTCTGGGACGCTGCGGTCGGGCTGTTCGAAAAATGGTCGCGCCGGAAGCCGCCGGCCGTGCGCCTGATTGGTATGGGTGTCTCGCAACTGGCGGTCGAGGCGGGGCGGCAACTCGATCTATTTGAGCAGGATGCGATCGACCGGCGTCGGCGGCTCGACCGCGCCGTCGACGACATCCGCACGCGATTCGGCCGGCGTTCCGTGTCGCGCGGCGGACGGGGCCGGAGTGACGAATGACGACAGAATCTCGAAGGCCGAATGACGAAGGCGTTCGCCGCAGGGTCGGCTCCGCGTTTGCTACGATGGCGGCGGCATCCGCAGTGCCGTCAAAACAACCGAAGTCCGTAGACAAACCGGCGACCGACCGATAGTCGGTAGCGATCCGTTCATCATCCGAGGCACAGCCGCGAGAGACTGCTGTTGCCGACCAGCCACTTGGCCTCAGTCTGTGTGAATGCGAACGATCCGGCTGGCCGAATACTTGTGGCCGTACATGTCTGTCGTGCGCACCTGGATCAGCCGTAGCCCGGGGGCCGGATTCTCCGGGAGCCTGCCCACCCAGATGTGCGACGACTTGGATGGCTTGTGCAACGGTTTTCCGGTGGGCGGTCGGTCGCTCTTCTCCGACTCCTTCATCCGCACGTAGGCCGGATCCTCGCGACGCTCCTGCTTCATTCGCGTCCACGGTCCGTCGGGGGCGAGTCGCATCTCGACCGTCGAACGCTCCGAGCCGCCGAACACGTTGACGACCACTTCCGTCTCGTGGGCCTGCGCGGCGGGGACATGATCCGGAGCATGGATGCTCATCTGATAGCTCGCCGGGTGTCGGGCGGCCTTGAACTCGATGGAGGCCTCATGCCCGTCGAACGTGAAGATCGAGTAGCCGTTCGGTGCCCCGTCGTGCATGGTCGCATGCGGGATGCCCGTCGCGTCGGTCGCGCCCTGCCACCAGCTTCCGCACACGGTCACGTTGACGACATGGTGGTGCGGTTCGGGGCCGCGCCAGCCGTCGGCACGGGTGATGAACCGATGCTCCTGCGTGTGCGTGTGCCCGGAGACCGAGAGCGCGTACGGCCGGCGCTCGATGAGGCGATACATTGCTTCTCGGTCCTCGGTCTGCGTGATCGGGATGTGCATCATGAGCATCACGAGCCGGTCGTCGGGCACGAGGGCCAGGTCGCGCTCCACGAACGCAAGCTGCTCGACCCCGAACGCACCGGTGTAGCCCCCCTTCTTCTCCTTCGTGGCTCCGGTCCACTTGATGTCGTCCAGCACGATGAAGTGCACGGGACCGTGGTCGAACGAGTAGTAGTTCGGTCCGTAGACCCGTTCGAACGTCTCGTCCGAATGGCCGTCGGCGGCCGCGTCGAAGTTGAGGTCGTGGTTGCCGATCACGTTGTACCAGGGGATGCCGACCAGGGCGACGGTGCGGTTGTGCAGGTCGAACAGTGAGATGTTGTCGAAGACAATATCACCCAGCGTGACGCCGAAGGCGGCGTCGGTACCGATCAACTCCTCGATCACGTCGTGGGCCATGTACCCGATTTCCGTTTCGTTTCTGGACTGCGTGTCGCCGAAGAAGATCGCGCGGAATCGCTTCGGTTCATGGCTCTTGCGCAGGGGGAAGTCGATGGATTCCGGAAGCGGGCCGGTGGGCGCCACGCCACCGTGCTTGAGCTTGGGCGAACCGCCGGGCTTGTGCGTGTAGTAGAACTGCGGAAGCATGGTCTCCGGGTCGATCGGCGTCATCCAACCGCGCGGCTTGATGACGAAGAACGTCATGTCGTCGTCGACCGGGAGCCGCCACCGCCCCTTGCTGTCGGTGCACACGATTTGCCGTTGGTTGGAGACGCGCACGTTCGGCAACCCTCTCTCGCCGGGATCACGCACGCCGTTGCCGTTGCGGTCGTGGAAGACGACACCGACCGCGTGAGGGGACGACGTTGACTCCGAAGAAACGGCCTTCAGTGGCTCGCTGCAACCGGTCAGCCAAGCGGACAGAATGACGATGAACACGTTCGCAACCGCGATGCTGCTTCTCACGTGGGATCTCCTTGTTGACGATGAGGGCGAGTGTCGGTTGACCTCCGACACCGAGACACGACCGTGAGGGGGCATGTCCGCCGCAGGCGGCCCCACGAGATACTGCCACAGGACCACCGCTGAAGGTCGCGTCGCGGTGCGCACCTCGCGTGCCCTGCGCGTCACGCTTCTTCTCTCTTCTTCTTCGTCTTCTCGGGCGGAGGCACGTAGGGCACCGCCTTCGGCGACCGTAGCGGCTGGCGCATCAGCCAGAGCCAGTAGAGGCCGGCGGCGGCGAGGACCCCGACACTGACCCCCTGGGAGATGGTCAGGCCACCCGTGTCCAGCGCGTTGTCGGTGCGCACGGTCTCCAGGATGATGCGCGTGATGGGGTACAGCGTGATCAACAGGCCGAACACGACACCGTGGCGCTTGCGCCATCGGAACACGGCGCCGAGCAGCATCGCAAGCAGCAACGCATGAATCGCGCTGTAGACCTGGGTCGGGTGCACGGGAAGTGATCTACGGGCCACGACCGATGCGTCATCCCGCAGTTCGGTGAGCGTCCGGCCGTACCATT
Organism: uncultured Planctomycetales bacterium; assembly: GCA_964391465.1. GTDB lineage: Bacteria > Planctomycetota > Phycisphaerae > UBA1845 > CAYMME01 > CAYMME01. The sequence goes on along the minus strand of CAYMME010000138.1, from coordinate 13,150 downwards.
GCATCGTGGCGGTGAGAGGTGCGAACGCCTCCTCGTAGATTTCGACCCGTTTCTGCGCCGATTCGATCTTCCGCTTCAGACTGGCCTGCTCCTTGGCGTCGGCGTGACCGGCCACGGCGGCCTCATACGCCTGCTTCGCCTTCTTCACTTTGAGGGCGGGGCCGTGCATGATCTCGGGCTCCACCTCGACGTCGCCGGTAGCGAGCGGCCCCCACGCACCGTTGTCGCGATGGACGAGCAGATTGGCCGGTACGGTGATGCGGCGGTCGATCCAGTGCTCTCGCTGGGCCGGGCTCCCGTACGGAAAGCGAACGGCCCACGGGTATTCACAGAGCCCACCCCAGCAGCAGCCGTGCATGAAGCAGCCGAGTCGCCCGAAGGCAAGACCCAGCATCACCGCGGGGGCGACGATGTCGAGGTAGAGCCGCAGGGAGACGCGCTTGTACAGCATGTAGAGGACGGTTGCGGCGGTGGCGCAGAGCAGCCCGCCGTAGAGTTCCTGACCGCCGCCGCACACGTTGGCGACCTCACGAAAGATGTTCGCCTTATCGGCGAAGCTGTCTTCCCAGTGGTGGATCACGTAGAACGCCCGGGCCCCGAGGATGCCGAAGATCAAGCAGACGAACCCGATGTCGAGCACGAGATCGGGGTTGGCCTTGACCCGCCCCGCCCGCCGGGTTGCGGTGAAGATGGCGATCAGGAATCCGACCATCACCAACAGACCGTAGGCCCGTAGCGGGATGCCGACGCCCGGAGCGTGGAACAGTGTAGGGTGCATGTCGTTGACTGCGCGTGTGGTTTACTTCCTGGCAGACCGCCGCTCCATCGCAACGGTGCCGGGCAGGGAAGCCTACGGCCCGCCGCCCCCGTCCGCAAGGGGCAAGGGTGTCGAGCGCAGCCCCGCTCCTGCCTCGCCCCTCATCCTTCATCTCTCATCCTTCATCCCCCACCGCATCCGCAAGCCGCATTTCACTTCGACGTGGGATGTACTACGGTCTCGTGCCGCGACGGCGCAAGACCTCATCGACCCGCGACCGGAGTCAGACCGTGGCCCGTCAGGCCGGAGTCACGAGTGCCTCCTACGGAGGCCTCAGCCAGCAGGGGCCCGAGCGACGCAAGAAGTCGCTCGACCGCGCACGGCCGCAATCGCTGACAAGTTGTGCGCGATCCGGTCCACCCCAGGTACTTCGCTGCCAGCGTGCTGCGAACGACGGGTATCGACATGCAGGCCCTTCACGCGTAGACCCAACCGCACGCCCGGGGCCCCCACGCGGACCGCCCGGTCCGCTCGGCCGACCCCACACGAAGAAAACGAGAATGGTACACGCATTCTTCGTTGACGTGGCCGTCGGGTGAGTGGTACAGTGTCTGTAATAGCCTGGACCGTGCTCCGGCCCCTTCCGCCGCGGCGAATCTGCCGCGCGCGGTCCGTGTCGGTCCAGGCCCCCTGCTGCGGCTCGCCCAAGGCAACACCCAGTGCATCGTGGGCGCCGGGGGACAGGACCATCGAGTGGGCACGAACCACTCACCGGGTGAGCCACGCGCAGTACGCGACAGAAAGGCGACCTCAACCAGGTCCCGCCCACCAACCCACGTCGTGCGGCCGGGCCGATGGGAACGCGAGGAGGAAAACCATGTCGGCTTCCGGATGGACTACCGTAACGAGGGCAAGGTGCGCGACGCTGACCGTTGCCTGGCCTCCCGGTATGGGCACCTGTGTCGCGATACTTGCGATGATGCTGCCTGCGACCGGTGCGGCCCTGGCAGATGATCCGGGCGCCGCAGACCTCATGCCTGAGAGCGTGTCGCTCACCTGTACCGGTTCGACCAAGGTCACGCCTTTGGATGCTACTGCGTACGGATACTTCGGGACTTCTGTATCCGTCAGCGGTGATACCGCTGTGATCGGGGCATGGGGTGACGGCGACGCTGCAGACGACGCCGGTGCAGCATACATCTACCGCATCGACGGAGGCGAGTGGATACGGGAAGCGAAGCTCATCGGCTCGTTCCCCACCGAGGGTCGCAGATTCGGGATCGCCGTTTCCATCGACGGCGACACGGCCGTGATCGGGGCGTCCCACGATGATGACGTAGATAACAATGCCGGATCCGCCTACGTGTTTCGGCGCGACGCGAACGGCACGCCGTCGGACCGCACAGACGATTCCTGGGTCGAAATGGCCAAGCTCACCGCATCGGATGCTGCGGCATCTGACCTCTTCGGGAGCGCTGTTGCGGTCAGCGGCGATTCCGTCGTGGTCGGCGCGATTCGGGGAGGTGGCGGGGCATAGGAAGACCCCGGGTCAGCTTACGTGTTCCGGCGCGACGACAATGGGACGCCTTCCGATCCGACCGACGACCTGTGGATCGAGGCAGCCAAGCTTACCGCATCGGACGCTGCTGAGGGAGATTACTTCGGTAGTGCCGTTGCATTGAGCGGCGATACCGTCCTGGTCGGTGCGAGCGGCAAGGATGTTGCTGCGACAGATTCAGGTGCAGCCTACATGTTCCGTCGCGCTGACAACGGCACGCCGTCCGACCCGACCGACGACCTGTTTGTTGAGACAGCCAAGCTCACCGCGTCGGATGCTGAGAAACGCGACTACTTCGGAAGCGCCGTTGCGATCAGCGGTGACACCGTCGTGATCGGCGCGACTCGGGCGGATGGCATGGGAGTGAACGGTACCGGTGCAGCCTACGTGTTCCGGCGCGATGACAACGGGACGCCGTCCGAGCCGAACGATGATTCGTGGGTCGAGCACGCGAAGCTCGTTGCTTCTGATGCGACCCAGAATGCCTTCCTTGGGGAATCCGTCGCCGCGAGCGGTGACACGATTGCGATTGGAGCACCCCGCGCCGCCGACAAACACGGCGCGGCGTACCTGTTCCGTCGTGACGACAATGGAACGCCTTCCGATCCAGGCGATGATTCGTGGTTCGAGGACGGCAGGTTCCTCGCCCGCGACGGCGCTCGGTATGACCGGTTCGGCGGCTCCGTTTCCGTCGACGGCGATACCATGGTCGTCGGGGCCCCAAATGACGATGACGATGCGTCTCCTGCCGGTGCGGCTCGCTTCTTCGCGCTGTCGGGCGACGCCGACGCTGATGGTATCGTGGATGCATGCGACAACTGTTCCGGCGATCCGAATCCCGGCCAGGAAGACACCGACGCCGACTACGTGGGCGATGCTTGTGATGCCTGTCCGCATGATGCTGAAAACGACGTGGATGCGGACGGGATCTGTGGGGATGTCGACCCGTGTCCGTATGATACGGACAACGACATCGATGGCGACGGATTCTGCGCAGATGTGGACAATTGCCCCCACGTTGCGAACCCCGGACAGGAAGACTGCGGCGGGAACGGGGTCGGCGATGCCTGCGACGACCCGGACGCCGATGGTTTGCCCGACGACTGCGAAAACTGTCCCGGCGTGACGAATCCCGACCAGCTCGACACTGACCGTGACGGCGTCGGGGATGCGTGCGATCCGGACGGGGTCTGGTTTGTCAAGCAGGATGCGGCCGGCCTGAACGACGGAACAAGCTGGGAGCACGCCTTTACCGATCTTCAGGACGGGTTGGACGCGGCGAATCCCGGCGACGCGGTGTGGGTGGCCGCGGGCGCCTACGGGCCTCCGCCTGCCTCGTGGCCCAGCGCCAGCACATTCCAGCTCGTCAACAGCGTAGCGGTCTACGGTGGGTTCCAGGGGACCGAAAGCAGTCTCGACGAGCGCAATCCGGATCCGGCCACGAACGGCACGACCCTGAGGGGTGATCTCGGCTCGAAGGTTGTCTACCACGTGGTGTGCGGGAGCGGCACGGACGCCACCGCCGTCCTCGACGGCTTCGCGATCACTGCCGGCGAACAAGGCATGTACAACGAAGACGGTAGCCCGACCGTGGTCAACTGCCTCTTTGCCGAGAATACCTTCACACTCCTCGGCGGCGCGGTGCACAACGACGGGGGCAGTCCGACGTTCGTGAACTGCACGTTTGCGCGCAACACCGCATGTCGGGGCGGCGCCGTCTACAGCGATGAGGGTGCCCCCATCTTCAGGAACTGCACGTTCCGGAAGAACCAGGCGGAATGTCAGCCGGACGGTTATGGCGGGGCGGTCTACGTCGAATACGGCAGCTCCACGTTCGTGAGCTGTCGATTCGAGGCGAACGCGGCGTTCGACGAGGGCGGAGCGATCTCGATATACTCTCAGGGGGCGACGACCCGGATCATCGCCTGTGTCTTCCTGGGCAACTCGGCTACACGAGGTGGTGCCCTCGTCCCACGCGGAACTCTGCTTCTCGCAAACTCCGTCTTCAGCGGCAACTCCGCGAGATGGCAGGGCGGGGCGCTCTACAACCGGAGCGATGACGCCTTGATCGTCAATTGCACGTTCGCCGGGAACGTTGTGATCGACAACGACGAGGGGGGCGCCCTGTTCAATCGCGCCATCGGTGCGGTTGTGGCCAATTGTGTTGCGTGGGGTAATTCCGGTGCGCAGATATCACAGTATCCTGACGACTCACTAATATTAAGGAATAGTTGCATAGAGGGGGTTTTCGTCTTTCCGAGGTTCTACTCTTCCTCTTCCGTTGGCTATTTCGACGACGAACCTCGATTCCTGCGCAACCCTGATGATGGCGGTGACGGCTGGGGTGACGACCCCGCCACACCGGCGATCGACGAGAGCGCGAACGACGATTTCGGTGACCTTCACCTCCAGTTCGGCTCGTCCTGTCTCGGCGCCGGAAGCAATGCCGACCTTCCCGCCGACCTCACCGACCTCGATGGCGACGGTGATGTGAGCGAGCCGATCCCGTTCGATGGAGGCGGAAGAAGCCGTATCGTGGATGGGGTCGTCGATCTCGGGGCGTATGAGGGAGTCACCCGTGCTTTCCGCTTCTTCTCGGTTCTTGGTGATCCCGTGTCTGTCCCGGAAGACGGGAACGCTGCGTTCAGCGTGGCTCTCCTCAACGACCCTGGCGCACCGGTGACCGTCTCGGTGCAGTGCGACGATGGCGACGAGGATATCTCGGTAACCGGGGGTTCGACGCTTGCATTCGACTCCGCCGACTACGACGTTCCGCAGTCCGTCACCCTGTCCGCGGTCGACGATGCAGATCAACTTGGCGGAATCGCGACGATTCGTCTCAGCGCACCGGGTATCGGTGAGGATTACGTTACCGCGCGAGAGATCGAGGACGACGTTCCGCAGGTGCTGTTTGTGCGCGCAGACGCCGACGGTGCGAGCGACGGTACCAGTTGGACTGCGGCCTATAGCGACTTCCAAGACGCGCTTACCGTTGCGGCAAGCTCCCCGGAACTCGTCGAGGAGATCTGGATTGCCGCCGGGCTCTACACGCCGACAGTACGACGTGATTCGGCAGACGCTCGCTCTGCCACTTTCCAACTCGTGAACGATGTGGCCGTCTATGGTGGTTTCAACGGGACCGAGACGCAGCGCCATCACCGCGATCCCTCGGCCAACCCGACGGTGCTGAGCGGCGACATCAATCGCGATGATGACGGGGGCGGAACGGCCAACAACAGCTACCACGTCCTTACCAGCATGGGGCCGAATTCTACGGCCCTGCTGGATGGGTTCGAGATCAGGGGAGGTCGTGCCGACGGCATCTGGTCCCGCGCCTACGGAGGTGGATTGTTCGATGCGGGTGGTGGTTATGCCGTCGTGAAGTGTATGTTCACCGGTAACTGGGCGGATAACGGTGGAGCAGGCATGTGCACCAGGGGCGCTGGGTTGACCGTCAGCGAGTGTGTGTTTGACGCCAATCGCACGGACCGCTATGGGGCGGGTCTCTTGACCGTCGGCGGTAGCCCGATCGTGTCCGGTTGTTCCTTCCGAGGGAACTCTGCAGGGCATTTTAGCGGACGGGGGGCGGGGATGGCAAGCTCCTCGAGTAGCCCATTGCTTCTCGACTGCGAGTTCCGAAACAACGAGTCGGGCGGCTACGGCGGGGGACTCTATTGTACCCGTTCGAATAGTATGCTCATCAATACTGTGTTCGACGACAATCAAGCAGGCTCGGGTGGAGCAGCTTACAATTATGAGAGCGAGGTCTTCTTCTCGGGTTGTCGCGTTACGCGCAACAGAACCTCGTTTGGCCGGGGTGGAGGGCTCTACAACTACCAGAGCGACGCGGTCCTGATTGGCTGTGTCATGAGCGGCAATGCGGCCGACAGAGGTGGCGGAGCGTTGTATCAGTTGTATGGCACCAGTCTGCTGGCTCAGTGTGTTCTTGCCGGGAACGCGGCCGGATCTCGTCACGACGCGTTCTCGGGGGGTGCAATCACGAATGTGCAGGGCAGCCTTTCCGTTTGCGACAGCACGATTTGCGGGAACACGGCGACGGCGGACGGAGGCGGGATTCACAGCGCTTCGGATAACGCGCCAATCGTCTCGAATAGCATTGCGTGGGGCAATCGAGATGCAAGCGGCCAAGGCAGCACCTCGCAGATCTTCAACGATCCGGCATATACTCCGACAGCCATTGTCAACTACTGCTGTGTGGAGGGGGGGTGGCTTGAGGGGAGCGGTAACATCGGCGATGCCCCGTTGCTGACTCGCTATCCGGACGATGGAGGCGACGGTTGGGGTGACTATGACTATACGTCAGACATTGACGAAAGCGCGAATAACGACTACGGCGATCTGCGCCTGCTGCCGGGGTCGCCCTGCATCGACGCCGGGGACAACACAGCCGTGCCGGCGGATGTGCTTGATCTCGACGAGGACGGTGACACCGACGAGCCGATACCTTTCGACCTGGAAGGCAATGCGCGGTTTGAGGACGATCCCACTGTGCCCGACACTGGCAACGGGACGCCGCCGATTGTCGATATGGGGGCTTACGAGGGGTTTGGCCCCCCGAGCTTACTGCGGATCGTCGGCGGTGCGGAGGCAGTCGGGGATTCGGCTTGGCTGATCTGGCCCAAGGCCGAGGATGTGGGTCTCACGGTCGTCGACATCGAGCTGAACCAACCGGCGGTTCTCGTCGAGTCGAGCGTTGCCACTACCGCCGGCGGAGGCGGGCCCGCTGTGGGTGCGTTCACGCACGTTGGAGGGGGCGTCTACCGCGTGGAGCTCAGCGATGCGATTCCGGTTGGGCACTGGACTCTCATCACGTTGACGGTTGCGGGGGCAACGGGACGTGAGGATGCTCTCAATCTCTGTCTCGGCCATCTTCCGGCCGACATCAACGGCGACGGCCAGGTCAACACGAACGACGTTACCGCGTTCGCATCGTCCTTCCGTAGTGACGCCGGCGCTGCAGAGCGCGGGCGGGGCGATCTGAACGCCGACGGCCAGGCCTACCTGAACGACGTGACGGTGTTCGGGCAGCTATGGAGGGGCACGTCGGGCTACGCGGCCTGGGAAGGACAGGAACTGCCGCCGAAGCCATGAACAGCAGGGAACTGGGAGCTGGGAACGGGGAACGGAAGTAGAGATCAGAGAAGCGCGGGGGCTGGCAATGTGGTTGCCGATCAACCTGCGCGGCGGAAGGTCGGCGTGGGTTTTGTGGTGGGGGCGGTGGTCGTTGTCGGGGCTTTGCGGGGCCAGGTCTCGTCTTCGCTGGCTTCGAGGAGCTTGCGGCCTCTCTCGGCGTTCTCGACGGCGCGGAACTCTCCGGTCAGCAGCATCGTCGAGGCCGGGCGCCAGCCGAGCAGCAGCGTGAATCGTCGGTGCATGGCGTAGAGGCGCATGCGGCCCTTGAACGTACCGTCGGCTTGCGGCCACACGGCCGCGATGCCGCGGAGCGAGCGGAATCGAGAACCCGGAAGCTGCCCGATCCCGTACGAGCCCCGCATGGCCTCCTTGCGGAGGACGTACTCCTTGCCCGACCCGGCCGGCGGCTCGGTCAGCACCAGCGACAAGTGTAGCGTGCCGGCATACAGCCCGGCCGGCTTCGCCCGCATGGCCACCGTGAGTCGGCCTTCGTCGTCCGTCCAGCAGTAGCACTCGTCAACCCCGAACGTGTTGATCAGCGCCCGGCGCTCGTCGATGCGCTTCGTCTGCTGCTCGATGAAGTGAAGACGCCCGCCGCCGGTGCAACCCGTGAGGATTGCTAGAAGCAGTCCGATTGCGAATCGCGGATTGCGGATTGCGGATTGTTGCGGCCGCGAGACGCTAGTGTAGTGTCTCGGGCAGACTGCATTTTCTCCGAACCGCGACCGTGAGGGAGCGGCAATGCTTCGCCTTACCGCGGCCGCTTCCTGACGGGCGCGGTTCGGATCAGATAAGCCTCGCCAACTCTGAGACAGCACACTAGTTGCCGCTCGCCCTCCGCTGACGGCTGACGGCTGACGGCTGATGGCAGAGGACTCGCGCATCACGGCAGTGGGAAGGCGGCGCACAGCTCTCGCACCTCACCGCGGACCTTCTCGGTCTCGCCGGGATCACCGCCGGCCCGAATCGTGCGGTCTATCAGGTCGGCGACGGTGCTCATCTCGCCGGTGGTCAGCCCGCGAGTGGTGACGGCCGGGGTGCCGACGCGCAGACCACTGGTCTCGACGGGCTTGCGCTCGTCGAAGGGGATCATGTTCTTATTGACGATGATGCCCGCCGCTTCGAGCCACTTCTCCGCGGCCTTGCCGGTCACGTCCTTGTGCGTCGTGCGCAGGTCGACCAGCATGAGGTGGTTGTCCGTGCCACCGGAGACGAGCCGGTAGCCGCGCGACTGCAACGCCTCGGCCAGGGCCTGAGCGTTATCGAGGATCTGCTGCTGATGGGCCTTGAAGCCCGGGCGGAGGGCTTCGCCGAACGCCACCGCCTTGCCCGCGATCACGTGCATGAGCGGTCCGCCCTGTGTGCCCGGAAAGATGCGAGAGTCGATCTTCTTGCCCAGTGGCTCGCGGCACATGATCATCCCGCCGCGCGGGCCGCGAAGCGTCTTGTGCGTGGTGGTGGTGACGTACTCGGCCACCGGCACCGGCGAAGGGTGCAGCCCCATCGCCACCATCCCGGCGATGTGGGCGATGTCGGCCATCTGCACCGCCCCGACCTCGGCCGCGATCTCGGCGAACGCGGCGAAGTCGATGGTCCGTGGATAGGCCGACGCCCCGGTCACGATCATCTTCGGCTTGCACTCGCCCGCGAGCTTGCGAATCGCGGCCATGTCGAACCGCTCGGTCTCGGCGTCCACCGCGTAGTGCACGATGTTGTAGAGCAGCCCGGAGAGGTTGATCCGCATGCCGTGCGTGAGGTGGCCGCCGTGGGCGAGGTCGAGCGAGAGGATGGTGTCACCCGGCTCGAGGGCGGCCAGATACACGGCCGCATTGGCCTGGCTGCCCGAGTGCGGCTGAACGTTGACATGGTCACAGCCGAACAGCGACTTCGCGCGGTCGCGAGCGAGGTTCTCGACCGCGTCCATGTTCTCGCAGCCGCCGTAATAGCGCCGCCCCGGGTACCCTTCAGCGTACTTGTTCGTGAAGACGGAGCCGACCGCTTGGCGCACCGCCGGCGAGACGTGGTTCTCCGAGGCGATCAGCTCGAGCGTCTCGGCCTGCCGCCTCTCCTCGGCCTCGAAGATCTCCCACACGGTGGGGTCGGTTGCCTGCAACGGATTGGCTTCGGCGGTCGTGCTCACGCGAGGGCTCCTTCTGCACCTCGGGCAACGTAGCGGCACGCCCGACGAAGTTCAACCTGACCGTCGCGGCTCAGTAGTACCAGTAGTCGTATCCGTCGTAGTAGTAGTCGTACGGGTCGTAGTACACGTCGACGTAGTACGGGTCGTACACGACATCGTCCACGTAGTAGACGGGCGGTTCGTAGTAGTAATCGTAGTAGGGGGCGAGCCCCACCACGTCCTCGATGAAGTACGGCGCGTCGACGGTGCAGCCGCCGTATCCGAACGCGGTCAGCGACGCGCACAAGGCCAGCGCGGTCAATCGGGTACGAGCCCTTGCGAAGAAGGTCATCATGGTCACTCCTCCTGTCGGTCGCTCCGTGGGCGGTGTAGCGTCCGTCTGATTATTTCACTTTTGGAATTAGTTGTCAAGTGTAAATAATTCGCTCGTGCTCTGTTATTCCGGTGCGTCGCCGCAGTGGCGAGGCGACCTCTCCTCACACAAGACCACGCTGATCGGTGCAAGTTAGGGAGGATGCCAGCCCCTCGCCGCGGTTTTGCAAAGGAATCTTGTGGTGTGGACGATGAATCTGTTATCGGGCAAGAGGACATGCCGGAGGGGCGGACCGTAGGAAGGGCGACGCGACACGGCATGGAGGTCGGCGAGGACAGACCGAGGCCGAGCCAGGTGGGTGCGGGCTGGGCCCCCAAGCGAGGGCTCTGGCTGCGCGGGAGTTACGCCAGGCTGCGCGAGTCACCTGCCGTCTCCCCCGTGTCGGACGAGGTGACAGTTCCCATTCCAGTGGTAGAGGATGCACGGGCCGAGGCGCCGGTTCCGCGTGCGCCTGCGCCGGATGCTGAGCGCGCCTGACCGTGGCGAGCCTGGCCGGGCCGCCGGACTCAGTCTACTCGACGCTCACGCGCACCGAACTCGTGGCCACATTGCCGCTCGTGTCGGTCACCCGTACCGCGACGGTGTAGCTTCCGGGCGCCACCGATGTGTTCCAATTGTACGCAACGCGCAGTTCTTGATCGGCGTCAACCAACGGCGTCGTCTGGACCACTTCGTCATTGATCAGCACCTCGTACAGGGCCAGCCCGCGGTCATCGCTCGTTTCGGCGATGATGGTCAACACGGCGGTGCTGACCGTGCTGTTGTTGGGCGGCTGCGTGATGCTCACAGACGGGCCGGAGCGATCCACCGCGCCGCCGAATACGAGTGTGATTTCGGCCGGGTCGGAGGCGTTACCGTGACTGTCGATCGCCACCGCGGCAATCGTGTGTGTGCCCGCCGCGTAGCGCGCCGGGTCGACGAAGAACTCGTGCGGCGACAGCGGATCGCTTCCCACCGTCACGCCGTCGATCGACAGCAGCACGTCGGCCACTCCGCCGGCATCGCTCGCGCGAACCTCGACTACGGTCCAGCCGCTCACGGACGAGCCGCTGGATGGCGAGACGATGACCGCAGTCGGGGGCACTTCGTCGAGTGACTCGCGCGCGTCACGCGCGACGAGCAGGGCCCACTCCGCATTGATGCGACCGGCGCCGTGGAACGGATCCCAGCCGGGCTCGCCGAGGTCGGCTACAGTGGCATTGAGAATCGTCTCCACGGTGACGGGCCGGAGCGCCGGATTGACCGAGAAGATCAGCGCCGCCACACCCGAGACGATTGGAGCGGCGAACGACGTGCCGGACCACGGGCCGTAGCGCCCGTTGCGCATCGTGGTGTAGATGTCGACGCCCGGTGCGACGAGGTCGACGAAGTCACCGTTGTTGGAGAAGGATGCAAGCTGATCTGTTCGGTCGGTGGCGCCCACGAACAGGATTTCGTCGGAACCGGGGGCCTCCGATGTGATGCCATTGTTGCCCGTGGCGATCACCACGACGGTGCCGGCCAGCCGGGCGAGCCGGGCCTGGCGAGCGACTAACGTGTCCCAGTACAGCGGGGCGAACGAGATGTTGATGACCTCGGCTTCCCTGGCAACCGCCCAGCGCATTCCAGCCGTGATGGCGTAGCTGGTGGTCAGTCCGTCGGCGTCGGCGATGCGCACGGGTAGGATTCCGCAATCCCATGCCACCGACGCGACACCCAGGCCGTTGTTGCCGGCGGCCGCGATCACTCCCGCGACTTTGGTACCGTGTCCGTGAGGGTCGGTGGTATCCGTGTTGTTGTTGAAGGCGTTCCAGCCTTCGAGCAGGTTCGGAATCAAATCCGGATGGCCTCCGTCCACTCCCGTGTCGAGCACGGCCACGATGACTTCGGGATCACCGACGGTCACGTCCCACGCGCCCGCTGCGCCGATGGTGGTGAGATGCCACTGGCGGTTGAAACGCGAGTCGTCCGGGGTGGCGGTGGCTTCGTACCGGAGGTTGTCCGTCACCGCCTCGACGAGCGACGAGCGAGCCAGAGCGGTCTGTGTGATCTTCCGCTTGGCCGCGTCGACGCCGATCAGGTAGAGGTCCCCCGTCGACTCGGTGGCGCGGACCGTCGCACCGTTCTCGGCCACGAGTTCGTTGATGGCGTCGGCCTCGGCTCCGGTCTTGGCGATGAGGACGAGCTCGTCTTCGATGACGACCGGATCGTCGGCTCGGTTTGTGCCCGCGGCGCCCCCCGGCCCCGCCGACAGGAGTTGTTGCGGCATGTCCGTGCCGCAGCCAGCGGTGAGCAGAGCCAGAGCGATCGAGGCAAACAGCGGGTGTGACGGCCGTGCAAGGTGAAACATGCGCTTCTCTCCCAACTGCCGCGCGCCCGGCTCGTGCCCCTGTCGGCAGTCCGAACACGGGTCCCATGGTGGGCAGACCGTGGGCGCGGGTCCCCGGCATCATCGGCTGGCGAGCCGGGCAAGTTGAGCTATCTCCGTCCGGCAACTGAGATCCGATGCGGCCTGAACAGAAGACGTTCTCGGACGTTCGTGCGTGTGATGCGTCGATCGCACATTGCCGTGCGCGCCGCGAACGGGCGCTCGCTCGGAGCGTGCGTGCTCATACCCCGGTCGGATTTGCGATGTCGAGCTTCTTGCGGAGCGCATCCAGCGCGTTCATGAGTTCACGGTCCGATTGCGCCTGGCGTTTCCCCACCTTCTTCAACCCCTTCCTCAAATCCTGGCGCATATTGGCAAAGAGCCACTGAAGGTACTTGTCCTTGCGGAAGGACGCGGCCTCCTGTTCGACCCCGCTGCCGTCCGGCGTGCCTTCCCGATACGCGAACCGGAACGCCTCCTGGTGGGCGCGCGTTACGAGGTCATCAATGTACTCCGATCGCTCCGCGTATCCCTCGACCTGCGAAACCAGCTCCACGGCGCCGGCTAATACGTCGCTGTCGGCTTCTTCGCGTCGCTCCCCGCTCAGGTAGACCCACGCCGCCATGCCGATGAGGACGGGAAGCGCTGCGGACACTATACGGTGTTTCATGTCGAAAGCCTCCTTGGGGTCGCACGTCGAACCAGCGCAAACCGTGCTTCGGTCGAACCGCCCGGACAACCACACCACCATGTTCGCTGCTGCAACGATTACGGTCAAGGTTCACTTGACATCGTCCGGTTGGCGATAAAGTCCCCGCAGG
>CAYMME010000137.1:0-18169 GCA_964391465.1 uncultured Planctomycetales bacterium | reverse complement strand
AAGTCAAGTGCCCGGAAGAATCATCCGACGAGACTCCTTGTGTGGAGGGGTTGCGCTCGCATCGGGCGTCTCGGGTCTCTGCGAGGCGGCTCCGTATGCCACACGGCTGCCCGGAAGCGTCCGGGCCTGCCGCTTGGTCGCCGAGGGAGGGTGGTGCCCGCCATGAAGTATGCCTACGAGCTCTCGCCGCGTCAGTCCTCCCGTCTAATCGAACAGGCCCGGCGACAGGAGATTCCCATCGAGTTGCAGCCGCGCACGGCGGATGCCAGTGGGGTGCTGACCGGCATCGTGGACCGCATCAACCGTGAGTCGATTCGGATATCGCTGGACGGCCCCGCGTCGTGCCCACTTCCGGGACTGCTGGGCTGCTACTGCGACGCTCGGTTGAGCTTGAATGAGCACCGATATCTGTTCGAGGCCAGCGTGCTCGAGATCGCCGAGGCGCCCGCGCCCGGCTGGCTGGAGCTGTCGATGCCGGATTGCCTGTCTGTGGGTGAACGGCGGCGGTTCTGGCGAGCCACTGTGGTGGAGGCTTCGGAGGTGTCCGTGACTCCCATGACGAGCGGCACCGGCGATGCAGATGAGGTTGAGGGCCCGATTCAAGCCGTGCTGTGCAACCTGTCGCCCGACGGACTTGCGTGCACGGTCACCGAGCCCGCGATTGACGCGCTCCTGATCGGCGAGCCGGTGCATTTGTCGTTCGCGCTGCCCAACGGAGGTCAGACGTACTCGTTGCCGGCCGTTGTGTGCAACAAGACGCCCGCGGGTACGGAAGGGAAGTACGTAGTGGGGATCCAGTTCAGGCAGCGCGAGGGCGACACGGAAACGCATGCGACGATCGAGGCGCTTCGCAAGGTGCTCTACGCGAACCCGGCCAGTGCGCCACAGGAAGGTGGGAACCCTTGAGCTACGTGCGTGACTTGGCGACAGAGCAGAAGGAGCAGTTCCTTCGGGACGCCGCGAAGGAGCTTGCGTGGGTGACGCTCGCGACTCGCATGTCGAACGGGTGGTCGAACTACAAGACGCGTCTGCTGGAAGTGCGCACGGACCCGCCGGTGCTCATGGTGGAGTACCCGGCCGGCGGGGCCGGGCAGCCCGCCCCGGACATCGCGGAGGGGCAGTTGGTGGGGATGACCTTCCGTCGCGGGCATCGCAAGTGCGTGTTCACGTCGATGGTGCTGGGTAAGCAACGCGTGGCGATGGCCGAGCACACGCAGCTCGGGGCCCTGGTGTTGCGCTGGCCGGCCGAGATGCAGGAGTTGCAGCGCCGTGCCTACCGGCGCGTCGACGTTCCGATCGCCTGGGACATCGAGGTGGGTTTCTGGCCCTGCGAGACCAAGCTTTCCCCCCGAAAGCCGCCGCCGCCGCCGCTGTTCACGGGCGTGCTGGTGAACCTGTCGGCGGGTGGGCTTGCGGCCATCGCCTCTACTTCGGACATTCCGCAGGACTGCGTGGGGGCCGTCTACGCCGGCCGGTTCACGTTGGTCAAGCATCACCCGCCCTTCATGGTGCAATTCCGGGCGCGGCACATCGAGCCGACCAAGACGCCGGGCCGGGTCGAAGTCGGCTGCCAGTTTCTCGGTCTGGAGTTCTCGCCGCGTACGCTCAGCCGGCTGACCCGCGTCGTGACGCAGTTCCAGCGCTTCACGCCCGGCGTCTACCGCTGATTCACCAATCACCGGCAAGGATCGACACATCGCGTGCCGGCCGCTACGATCGGCACGCCATGGTTCGGTATGCGATCGTCGAGACACCCTGGTACCCGATGCTGATTGCCGCGGCCGGCGGTGCGTTGTGCGGCGCGCGGCTGCCGGCGCGATCGACGCGTACGTCCGTGCGCGAGCTGCAATCGCAGTGGCCGGGCATCGTGCGGGACGATGCGATTCTCCCCGGATTGCAGGAACAGATCCGCGCCTACTTTGCCCGTGAGCGGGTCCGGTTTCGTGTGCGACTGGATCTGAGCTTCGTATCGCCGTTTCGGCGCAAGGTGCTCGAGGCGTGCGCCGCGGTGCCCTACGGGGCGACAACCACCTACGCCGACCTGGCCGCGCGGGCCGGCAGCCCCCGAGCCGGGCGGGCCGCCGGCAGTACCATGGCCAACAACCCGATCCCGCTCGTGATTCCCTGTCACCGTGTCCTCCGAAGCGACGGCACCCTGGGAGGCTTCTCCGCCCGAGGCGGCCTGAACCTCAAACGTCGGATGCTCGCGTGGGAGGTGGATCATCCATAGACGCCGCCAGAATGCGTGACGCGCGCCGCGTCAGTTTCGAGTGCACGCTCCCTTACGGTCGCGTCTCGGTGCGGGTCTCCCCCTGCCGAAACAACGCTACGCAAGCACCGGTTGCACCGGTTCGGTTCGTTACGTCTGCCGACGTGGCTCCACGCCGAGTCCGGGTCGCGCCGAGAGGACCAGCTTGCCGGCCTTCCAGTCGAGGCCGGTGAAAGGGTCGCGGGCAAGCAAGAGGTGGCCGTCGAGGTCGACATAGTCGACGAGAGGGGCGAGCTGGGCGGCGGCGGCGATGCCGAGCGAGCTTTCGATCATGCAGCCGAGCATCACCTCGAGATCGAGTGCGCGGGCGATGCCGATCATGCGGTAGGCCTCGCGGATGCCCCCGCATTTGCAGAGTTTGATGTTGATGCCGTCAACGCTGCCGGCCAGGGGGGGGATGTCCGCAGGGACGACGGAGCTTTCGTCGACGACGATCGGTGCGACCGCGGCCTCGCGCAGACGTCGCAACGTATCGAGATCGCCGGGCGCGATCGGCTGTTCGACGAACTCGACGTTGAACGCGGCGGTGCGGTGCAGCCTGTCCACGGCGTCGGCGGTGGACCAGCCGGTGTTGGCATCGACACGGACGACCTTGTCGGGCGCATGTCGGCGCACGGTTTCGAGGATCCGCTCCTCCTCGTCGGTTCCGATCTTGATCTTCAAAATGGGATAGTCGGCGGCCTCGACCACTTTTGTGGCGATCATGTCAACATCGTCGACGCCGATAGTAAACGATGTGACGGGCATGTGGGCCGGATCGACGCCGAGCAGCCGCCACACCGGAACGCCCAGGCGCTTGCCGACCCAGTCGTGCAGCGCGGCGTCGATGGCCGCGATGGTGGCCCGCTGGTCGCCGAAGCGCTCGATGAGACGATCGATGATCGACTCGATGGCGAAGGGGTCGTCTCCGAGCGCCGGCGCGGCTGCGGCGAGCGTGGCCTCGACCGTCTCCAGGTTCTGGCCGTAGTAGGACGTGGGCACGGCCTCGCCGAAGCCCGTGACGCCGTCGTGCTCGACACGGACGACGATGGTCTCCGTGACTTCCGACACGTCGCGCGAGGTCGCGAACGGATGCGTGCAGACGAGTTCGTGACGATACCAGCTCAGGTCCATCAAGCAGTCTCCAAGGGGCGTACGGTTCCTCCCAGAGACTACGCTCGCGAAGCCTACTCGTCGAGTTCGCTCTGAAGGGCTTCGTACCGTTCGTGGAGTTTGGGCTTGCGTTTCTTGAGGTCGTCGGCGTCCTTGAAGGTCATGGTCAGCTCGCCGTCTTCGCCCTCGACGCGGACCTCAATCTTGCCATCCGCGTCGACGGTGAACCGGGCGCGGTCACGGTCGGCCCGTCGGTGCTCGTCCGGCTCGTCGAGCCAGCGACGCCACGCGTGCCGTTCGAGTGTGTTCCGATGCTCCTTGGGAACCGCTCGCAGCGCTCGATCAATGGCTTCCTGCGCTTTTCGCTGGGCTTCCCTCAGGTGCTCATGGATCTCAGGCCCCAAGCCCTCGATGTCGACGTGCCATTGGCCGTGTCCGGGTCGGCCGAAGTTGAGCCCGAAGCGTCGAGAAGAGAACTCCCGATCCGGCGGCTCCGTCCGCGCCTCGCGCAGGAGGTCGTACGCCTTGGGGTCCTTCTCGCGAAGCTGCTGTTCGTTCTCGTAGACCCGGACTTCTTTGTCCTCGTCCCCGCCGTCTTCTCGCGATCTGCGCACCTCATACGTGCCGTCCGCGCGACGTTCGATTTCCGTGCGCCGGCCGCCCTCGACGATGGAGATCTTGATCTCCTTCTCATCGTCGTCGTGGCGCCACCAGAACTTGCCCTCGAGTCGGCGCGGCATGAAGTCGTGGAGCGGGCCCGGTAGATCGTGCAGCTCCCCCAGATCCCGGAGTCGCCATCGTCCTTCGGGGCCCCGGAAGAGCATCTTGCCGCCGAAGCGCACGTCGTCCTCGGCCATCATGTCGGGATCGAGGTCATGCTTGTACTCGATCTCGCGGTCGGGGCGGAGCACAGGTTTGATCTCGACCACGGTCTTCTTGCCGTCACGGATCAGCTCGAGCTTGACCGATTTGTCCGGCGACGTCTCTCGCACCATCTGCGCGAACGCGCGATCCATCGGAGGCACGGGGCGGTCGCCGAATCGCACGAGCACGTCGTAGCGTTGGATCCCGACCGCATCCGCGGGTGAATCCTTGATGACGTTCACGACCATCAGACCGGCGTCATCGAGGTCGAGGTGCGATGCCAGGGCGGAGGGTACGGGCACCACGCGCACGCCGATCCAGTGAGGACGCGCCCCCGCAGGCTCGAGCTCCACTTCCTCGTCTACGGCGGCGAGCCGGACCCGTCCGTCGCCCGTGCTGGCGATCGTCACTCCGTTGATGGTGATCGTATCGGCTTTCCGGGACGACCGTTCGTCCGCTTGCGCGGCGGCGGTCAACCACCCGGTGCACAACATGCTGAGCAATGCTGCCTTGAACATGACCGTCTCCTCTGAATGCATGCCGCCCCGGCGCGGGTGCTCTCATTCGCGCCACATGTGGTTCCTGTTTGCTCGGCTCTACAAGTCGCCGCCTGACGGCACGACCACGGTACGCGTTCGATTTCGTTCGACCACGTAATACCGATCGGCCTGCTCATCATCCTGGATGATGATGTAGTCGCGATCGATCTGTCGGGTCCGTCGATGCGGGACTTCGGTGCGATACGGTGCGCTCGCCCGGATCAACCCCGGACCTTTGATCGTCGGCGTGCCGTTCTGTGCGCGGTAGCCCTGGGCCGGCCGGAGCGGTTGTGCGGTTTGCGTGCCGCGGTCGTCCGGCGGTCGGAGAAACACCATCGACAGGGCCAGCCCGACCGCGAGCAGCACCGAGGCAGCCAGCGCCATCGGTGTCGGCCACCGACTCGCCGGCCTCATCCGTGGCGCGGCCGGTGGGGCTACGGTCTCCGACTCGCCCACGCCCAGTGCGGTTCGCATTGCAGCGCCCGCGAGCGCGTCGTTGCGGCGGTACTCGTCCATGAGCTGCCGGGCCTCGGGCGACCGCAGCAGGGTCTTCTGCAGCTCCAGCTCTTCGGCCGCGGAGGTCTCGCCGTCCAGCGACCGGACGATGAGGCGTTCGAGTTCGTCGTTGATCGGCGGCGTCATTGCACAAGCACCTTGTCTTCCAGCGCGTCTCGCAGCAGGCGACGGGCCCGCACGAGACGGGTCTCCACGGTGTTGACCGGCAGGTCGAGATGCTCACCGATCTGCCGGTAGCTCCAGTCCTCGACGTGGCGGAGCACGAACGGCTCGCGGTACTTGGCGGGCAGGCCGCGGATGGCGCCGAGCACCAGGCGTTGCTGCTCGGAGAGCATCACCTGCTCGACGGGCGAGGGGCCGGCCTCGCGGATCGCCTCCAGCACTTCGTCGCCCGGCCTGGCCACCCGCCGGTCCCGGGTCTCGGCCCGGCCGGCGTCGATGGCCGCGTTGCGGGCCAGTCGCGACAGCCAACTCCGCCACCGGGTGGTATCGCGAAGCGTGCCGGCCTGTTGCCATGCGGATGTCCATACCTGCTGCACCACGTCGTCCACGCGGTCCGCCCTGCCGAGCACGGCGTAGACGATCGACCGGACCCACCGGCCATGACGCCGCACCAGCGCGGCCAGCGCATCGCCGGCCCCTCCCCGCAGGGCCTCGAAGAGAGCTTCGTCTTCCGTGGTCGCCGGTGCCGGCATCGTCATCGCCATGTCTGTATGAATGGACGCCCGCCCTCACCCGGACCTGTCAGCAAATCCGCAGCGATCCGCAATCGGAGAGCGTCCGCATGCCGCTTGGGATTATACGTGCCCGATCCCGATGTGGCCGAGAGAACACGCTTGGTCGGGTGGAGCGGAAGAGGAGAACATACATCTTCATGTCGTTCACTGCACGAAGAAGCTCCCGTTCCCGAGTGACATGAGGCGAACACTACCCCGCATGCGCGTTCGGATGCTCTGATTCAGCTCCGAAGGAGCGACGGGTGGTTAGCCCAGGGCGCAGCCCGGCGCCAGCCGGGGCAAGCCCTGGGTCAGCGGGCGCAAACGCCGTCGAGCCCCGAAGGGGCGGCGCTGCTTTTCTTGACCCGCCCTGCTTGATGAGGCCGTTGTCTTCCAGTCGATGGGGCTACGCTACCGTCGACGGTAGGGCGAAGCCTTTGCGGTACTCGCGCGTGAGCATCGCCCTGGCCTTGGCGCAGTTGGTGATCGACTCGTTCTTCTGATCGATCATGATCTTCTTGCCCAGGGCGTACGGGCTGCCTTCCATCGCGACCGAGTTGTCCTTCAAGTGGTCCTTGAACCGCTCGAGCGTGGCGAAGGCTTCCTTGTTGTCACCGAAGGCCTTGGCCCGCGGGTCGAACGGCACCTGCTCTCCTACGCGGTAGGACAGGTTGCCCAGATGGCACAGTGCGCTGGACAGGTGGCCCTGGAGGATGTCGGCGTTGAGGTCGGTGTGCTTCCGGCTCCGCACCGCGTCCAGGAAGTTGCCGTGGTGATCGCCGCCGCCTTCGAACTCGCGGATCTTGTTGCCGTCGAGGTCGAACGCAGTGCCGTGCCTGTACTCGTCGAGCACAACGTACCCTTCCGTTCCGTGGAAGATGACGCCGACCTTGGCGCCCTTGAACGGCTGGGTGGTGAGCCCGCGAACCTCGAAGGTGAGCTGGCAGTCGCCGTAATCGCAGAAGGTGATGTGCGTGTTCGGTGTCTCGCCGTTGTCCTTGTAGCCGAACCGGCCGCCGACGCCGATCACGCTCTGCGGCAGTTCCTGCTTGAACAGGCCCCAGCGGGCGATGTCCATCTGGTGGATGCCCTGGTTGCCGAGGTCGCCGTTGCCGTAGTCCCAGATCCAGTGCCAATCGTAATGGAGCTGTCTGCGCCGCAGCGGCTTCATCGGGGCCGGGCCGATCCACATGTTGTAGTCGATGCTCTCGGGGATCGGTTGGTCGCCCTCGACGAGGCCGATAGGGCCTCGATTCTTCCAGCAAAGTCCGCGGGCGACCAGGAGCTTGCCGATCTTGCCGTCGTGGACGTACTCGACGGCGTCGCGGGTTCCCTTGTAGCTCCGGCACTGCGTGCCCGTCTGACAGATCCGGCCCCAGCGGCGGGCGGCCTCGACCATGCGCCGGCCCTCCGAGACGTTGTGGCTGACCGGCTTCTCGACGTAGACGTCCTTGCCGGCCTCCATGGCCAAGATGGCGGCCAGGGCGTGCCAGTGATTCGGCGTGGCGATCGACACCGCGTTAATGGTCTTGTCGTCCAGGGCCTTGCGCAGGTCCTGGAAGCAACGCGGCTCCTTCTTCTGCCCCCTGTCCTTGCAGATCTTGATGCCCTTGGACCACTGGGCCTTGTCGACATCGACCAGCGCCACGACCTCGGCGTCGTCCTTGCCGGCGTAGGCGCCGATGTGGCTGCGGCCCTGTCCGCGGAAGCCGATGCAGGCTACGCGAACCCTCTCGTTGGCGCCGACCTTCTTGGCCGGCGCGGCGGCCCGGGCCGGCTCGGCCTGGCCGTGGACCACGCCCACCGTCGCCGCGGCGGAAGCGGCGAGCAGGGAGTCTCCCAGTAAGCTGCGTCGTGATATGCGATTCATGTCAGTTTTCCTCCTGTGCCGGAGTGCAAAGGCGTAAGTGCGTTCTCGCGCGTACGGACAGTGTACGGCACCGGCTCGACGATGCAAAGCGAGCCCGAGGCCGCGCAGCAGACCGTCAGGGCTATCGCATCTAAATCGCTCAAGCCCGCCTGGCGCGTTCAGGAACGCGGGCGCGAAAACGGGTGGGCTGCTCGTTGCCCCGACAGAACCGCGTTTGCGGGCGGGGAACGACGCTCCGAGTTTAGATGCGATTGCCCTGGCAGACCGTCCGGCCAATGGGCGCCTACAATTGAATGCCGGGCGGAAGGGTAGTCGTGCGGATGTCCACTGAGTTGCCTGTTGCGGATTCACCACCAGACTGGGCGAACTTCACCAGAACCATCCTGTGCCCCGAGTGTGAGTACAACCTGCGTGGCTTGACTGAGGCTAAATGTCCGGAGTGCGGGCATTGTTCCAGTTGGGAAGCGATGCGCCACCCCAGTCCTGTGGTGACCACCGAACCGTTGCCGGTGTTGTCAAAGTGGGTCTGTGCGTTGATCACACTTGTCTGGCTCGTGACCGTGCTGGCAGCGATCACCGAGGGGGCGGTCGGGTGCTCTCCCTGGGTCCCGGGGCTGGCCGCTTTCGTGTTGAGTTTGCTATTTGGCCTCGGCCTCGCGGCCCTGTTTGCGTTTCCGATCAGCGCAATTCAGGCCGCGGTCGAGTACGGCTACGCTTCGATCTTCCTCGGCCTGCCCAATTGGCGGCGGTTTGGCGCCTGGTGGGAGGGTGTACTGATCGGCTATGGCGCGTGCGCGCTCACCGTGTTCTTCACGGGGCTCTCCGTGACCCTCTCCGTGGGTGCGGGGGGATTGGAGTCGGTACGGCGATTCTGGCCGTTGCTGCTCCTGACCGCGCTCGAATCCGGGCTCATTCAGTGGTGGGTCGTTCGGTACCGCGCCCGGTGCTGGAACGATCCGATTCCCGGGAAGCGGCTGGCCGTGGCATGTGTGGGAGCGAAGCTTGTGGCCTTCGTGTGTTTCTCTTGGATGTGTTCGTTCCGGCCGCTCTGACGCCACCGCGCTTCAGCGATCAACTACGCCGACGGTGACGGTGCGGTCGTTGTTGAGCTCGACGAGTTCGGGGATGCGGTTGTCCGGGTCGACGACGACGCGGAGCGACCGTTGGCCTGCGGCGGGTGGGGTCCAGTCGACCTCGACGACTGCGGTTCGGGGCTTGAGATCGAGCGGGGCTTCCACGTCGGGGAAAGGAAACGATGCGACGAGTTTGTCCCCGTCGAACAGCTCGCCCCGTGCTTCCTCGGCGGCGGTGAGGCCGACGTTGTGGACCGTCACGCGAAGGCGGGTCTTGCGGCCGGCGCGGGCGGGCGGATCGATGACCGCGATCGCGTCCGGCCCGAGGGCAAGGTCGGGTTGCGACACGACCAGCTTCGGCATCGGTGCGGTCTGACGCAGCACCACGCGGACGAGCTGCTGGGGGATCAGTGACATCTCGATGCGCTGGCCGCGCTCGGTGATGTGCAAGGTGCGCTTCTTGCGCCGCACGCCGCGGCTTCGGTTGCGGGGCTCGAGGGCGGTCATGGTCAACTCGTACCCGCCCGGTTCGAGCCGCCACGGGCGCAGGACGACGGGTCGGGAGTCGGCGTCGAACCGGTAGGCCTGAAGGCTCAGGCGCTGCGGCGTGTTGCGTTCGACGAGGGCGGCCACCTTGTTGTACGTCTGTTCCCAGGTCACCGCGTGCACGGGATAGAACGTCGGGCTGCCGACCCCACCGGTCATCATGCGGAACAGCACGCCGCTGCCCGGCAGGCCGACGCGGTCGGTGAAGAGCACCTCCGACGTGCACATCTCGATGTTCGTGGACAGGGCGTCGATGATGTTCCTGAGCGACGCAACCAGCGGTGCGGTGGGGTCCGAGAGCGGTGTGGTGTTGTCCGCGAGCAGGTAGCGCATGTAGGCCGACCCGCGCTCGCGCAGGTAGTCGTCGTAGCGACGGTCATCGGTCAGCACGCGCCACTTCTCGAACACGTCGACGACGACCGGATGGTCGGAGATTCTTGCGGCCCATGCCTTCGAGCCGACCGCCGGGTTGGGCGTGGGTTTGGTCCGTTCGGCGAGGACGGCCTGCAACGTCGCGTGCAGCGCGGACGTATAGAGCTCGTCCTCGGTGAAGGCGAACATGGCCAGCATGTTGTGGTACAGCTCGTCGGTGTAGCCGACGCTCTCGAAGTCGGAGAAGTACCCGCGCGTCTGCCACCACGCGTCGGCGAAGCCACCGATCCGGTCGTCTTCGAATCGCACCGAGCCGGGCACGAAGCCGGCGGGCTTGCCGTTGTCGGTGCGGAAGGCGTCCTCGACCCAGGCCCGGCACCACTGGCCGAGCACCTCCTCGACGGCCGGGTGGCGGTTGTACCAGAGCACCCAGATGCCGGGCTTGGCGGCCCGGCCGTTGAGGGCCACGTCGGCGGCGCGCGTGCCGGACGCATCGACCTCGGTGGCCGAGTAGTAGTGCGACTTGAAGTGCCGGTGGCCGTGGTCGTTGACCGCCGTCCACACGTCGCGCATGCACGCCATGGTGGCCATGCAGCGCTCGACGTAGAGCGGGTTGCCGTAGTCGACGGCCATCATGAGCGGCTGCGTGTCGGAGACGGGCTCGGCCGCGTGCTCGACATCGCCGACCTTGCGCGAGTAACCGTTCTCGATCTGGCCCGAATTCCACACACCCTCGGTGATGCCGCGAAGTCCCCGGAGTGCCACCGGATCGTCGACGGCCAGCACCGCCGGGGCCCACGTGCGCAGGATCTCGACGTCGTCGCCCCAGCCGCCGCCCAGCTCGCCGTTGTCGGCCTGGCGGTGCTCGACCCAGTAGTGAATCACGTCCATGTACCGGGCGAACGCCTCATGCTGGAGCCGGGCCCATTCCGGCGCGCCTCGCGCGTCGATCGCGTAGTCCTTCCTGGTAGGCACCTTCTCGCCGGAGTACATGCGCACGAGGCGGTTGTCGGGGAAAGCTTCCTTGAGCACCGCGAAGTGCTTCTTGGCCAGATCGTAGCAGTGCTTCCAGCCGCCCTCGCGGCCGTTCCAGTAGGCCACCCGACCGCGAACGAGATGCGACTTGTAGTAGAGCGGGTCGTCCGGTGTGAACGGTCCGCACAGGTCGTACGCGGCCCAGTAGCGATGATACTTGTTCAGCCCGGTCATTTCCTTCGCCCAGGCGTAGCCGTACATGTGGAGGTAGATGAGGGCTTGGCGGTATCTCCGGGCTGATTCGATCCGTGCGGCCACGCCCGCCACGAAGTCCGGCCGAATGCTTCGTAACGTGGTATCGAGCGTTCCCCATGTCGCGATCGACTGCGACAGTAGCTCGAGCTCTCGGGCCTGATCGTCGAGCCGCATGTCGCCAACGAGCCAGTCAAGGAGTACTCCCTTGCTTGTCAAGTACCCAACTTCGTGTTTATCAGGATCCCAACTGCAAAGCGCCTCGGCAGCATCGTTCAGGCGGCCCTGATTGAAAGCCTTGACTGCCGTCCGCATTGGCGGTGGGAAGGACTCCCCTCCGAGGTCGATGACTCCATGGAATCTAAAGAGGGGGTTGGAAAGGTGGGTGTCGGCGCGCGCGTGCGGTCGGATGCGGATGGCGACGATCGCGTTGCGGTTGGGGCCGAGGTACCAGAGTCGGCCGTCCTCGGGTCGCTTCGTCGTGTACTCCTTCCAGCGGTCCGGCTCGGGCTTGACGTAGTCGAACGCGAATGCGAACTGTCCGTCCTTTGGTTCGGTCACGACGGCCACGCTCTTGGTCGGCGTTCCGCCCTGCGAGCCCCACACGTCTCCCCAAGCATCGATGTTCTCGGCCACGAGGTTGCCGTTGAGCGTGACCCGCATGTCGTGGCACTTGCGACCGTAGCGACCGACGATCACGCTGACCCAGTACCGGCCGGGCGGCACGTCGACGCGGAAGCCCAACGGGCGTTTATCCTCGATGCCATCGCGCAGAACGGGGTCGTCAACCGGGCGAGCGAAGTTAGGGTGTGTGGCCCGGAACTTGTCGGGCACGTCGATCTCGTCGTCGAAGGCCTCCTGGGCGGGACGGTCCCAGCCGAAGCCGCGGTCCTTGTCATACACGGTCTTGGCCGTCACCCGCGTGTAGCCCGCCTCGAGCGGCGAGTCGGCGGTACCCATGTCGAAGTAGAACGAGCGAGGCTCCGAGCGAGCCGGATCCGCCGGACCCGCAAGCAGCGACGCACCGGTGAGGGCGACCAGCAATGTGCCAAGCATCAGTTCTCCAACGCAATGAGCGCGACGCGTCCAACCGCGCCACGCACGGTCTTGTCGGCCGTGGGCAAGATGACGGTGCACGTTCGGTCCACAGACGCACCGCGGGCCCGTGCCCCGAAGGAGCCTTTCATGGATAGCCGGGGGTGGAGCGCAGCGGAACCCCTGGTACGAGAGCGCAATACACCTGCCGCCCCGGCGGGGCGGAGGAGCATGTCTCCCTGAATGTGTCGCGCATCTTGTCGTCGTGTTGCCTGGTGCTGCATGCATCCTGCGATCCGTCAGGCGGCTAGCACCTGCGCTGCCGGGCGCGTGGGTGATTCCGGGCCGTTGTGGCGCGCCGACGCGAGCGTTCCTCCACCCCTGGGTACGTTCCGGTGGCCCCTCCGGGGCACACGATTCGCCGACCTCCCGCGCAAGTGGCCGCAAGCACCGCCTTCCGGCTGGTAGCTGACAGCCAGTGGCCAATCGCTCACAGCCAAGAGCTAACAGCTAGCGGCTCGCAGCCAACCGCTTCCACTGTCCCCGCGCTTGCGCTTGGGGCTCGGATTGCGCCCCTACCGTATACACGCTCGCCGCCAATCCGGTCTCAGGCCCGCGCCGGCCACGCGTGGTCTTTCTGTTTGCGGAAGCCGTCGATGCGCATCGAGCCGTCGGCATGGATGTCGAAGACTGCGTAGGCGCTGTTCTTGGCGCCGGAGCCGTCGACCATGGCCTCGAGCGTGCAGTAGTGGATGCCGTCGAACTCGCGATAGTCGTTGATGTGGTTGTGTCCTTGCACGACGGCGAGCACCTTGCCCGACTCGGCGAGGATGCGGCGGACGGCCGGACCGTTCTTGATGGCGTAGTGTCCCTCGGTGTCGATCCGCTGGTGCACGAAGGCGATCGTCCGCTTCTTCGTCGCTTCGAGATCGGCCCGCAGCCACTCGCGCTGTTTGGGCGGGATGTCGGTGTCGGTCCACTCGTAGTTGCGCCCTCCGTACGAAACGCCGTCCTCGCGGTTGCACGCATCGAGAACGACGAAGTGGAAGTCCTTTTGATCGAACGAATAGAAGGGCGCGCGGGCCTCACAGTTATCGAGGAACTGCTTCTTGGTCAGCGTCCAGACGCAGTGGTTTCCGAGGACGTAGTGCCGCGGGCCGGTGAATTTGGCGTAGACCTTCTCGATGGTCTCGAGGTGCGCGATCTCACCCTTGACCGTCTCGGCCGCATCGATGAAGTCGCCGAGCTCCACCGCGAAATCGGCGCGGGCTTTCTTGAACCTGGCAACGGCCTCCGTGACCTTGGGGATCGACTCGCGGTAGTTCCGCTCGCCGGCCGGCGGAAGATCGGCGTAATGCGCGTCGGTGAGCAGGCCGATGCGCACGGCCGGGCGTGCCACCGGCTTGGTGGCGGCCGAAGGCTCGGCAGCGCGGGCGGCCTCAAAACCGGTTCCGGCCATGAAGAGGGCCCCACCATGCATGAACGCGCGTCGGCTCATGACGAAAGACTGGCCTCTCGTGCCGGCGGAGGCAAGGGTCACGTTGTTGTAGGTCGTCATTCCGGGTCTCCAGTCTGGCGTAATGCGAAACAGCTCGCAGGGCATGCCGGTCTCGCGCCATCTGCGGGTGCCCCATCCTTCGCGGCCGTATGCGAAGGGTGGGGGACGGAACCGGACACACACCGTAGCGGTCTCGCGACGCCGAATCGGTTCCCCACTCCTGACATACGCCCGTCATGGATGGGGCAGCCACTGCGGCTCAGGGCGCTGTCTTGCGTGACCAGCCGACGCCGGCCAGCCAGACCGCGAGCAGAGCGAACGGGATTAGCGGCAGCCAGTCGCCGCCGAAGTCGCGCATCGTTTCGTATTCCGGCGCAAGATGAAACAGCGTCGGCAGCCATCGCTCGTGTTCGATCTCCAGCCCGACCAGCACGGACCGTGCGACGCCCATGAGTCCCTCGCCGGCAATCAGTCCGGACGCGGCCAGCACGCCGGGGTTGTGCCCGGCATCGTTCGATGCGGGGTCGACGAGCCACCGAACGAGGCCGCCGACCATGATCGGCGTGGTCAAGGCGATGGGCAGGTACAGCCCGACCGCGAACGGTAGCGCGGGCGTGCCGCACAGCTCGGCCACGACCGCACCGGCAGAGCCGATCCCGATCAGGCCCCACGGGGCGTGACCCTCCATGATGCCGCTGACAATGATGGCCATGAGGTTGGCTTGCGGGGCCATGAGCGGCTCGGGGTGCTTCTCGCTTTCGACAATGCCGTAGCTGTCGACGAGCCACATCAGGATCAGCACGATCACCGGGCCGGTTGTGAACACGGCGATCAGTTGCCCGACTTGTTGCTTCCACGGTGTGGCCTGAACGAGGTAGCCGGTCTTCAGATCTTGGGCGATGTCGCCTGCGCTGCAGATGGCGATGCAGACCAACGCCCCGACGGACATCGCGGCAAGGATGCCCGCGTCGCCGCTGTGACCCGCCCAGACGAACAGGGAGGCCGTTGCAAGCAGCGTGGCGATCGTCATGCCCGACACCGGGTTGGAGGTGCTGCCAACCTGCCCGACGAGGCGCGAAGCGACAGTGACGAAGAAGAAGCCGAACCCCAACACGAGGGCCGCCCCGAGCGCGCCGGTCTTGACGTGTGGGGCCAGCCAGATCACGAGCATCAGGACGACAACGCCCACGCCGACGAAGCCCATCGGCAGGTCGCGGTCCGTGCGGTCGTCGACCGCGCTGCGCGTGCTGAACAGGCCGCTCATGACGCCGCCGAGCGACGAAACGATCGTCGGTACACTCTTGGCCAGAGCGATGAGTCCGCCCAGGGCGACGGCTCCGGCGCCGATGTAGCGCACGTACGATTTGTGAAGCGCTCCCGGGTCCATGGTGCTGATCAGTGCCGTGCCGGGCGAGATCGGCGCGTCGGCGTGCTGTCCGATGTAGTGGATAACGGGGATGACCACGAACCAGCTCAGCGCGCCGCCGGCGAACATGATGCCTGCGATGCGTACACCCAGGATGTACCCGACACCGAGCAGCGCCGGCATCGCGTTGAGGGCGAGCTCGGTGCCCATGGCGTGAACGTCGAGCGCCGGCGTGTCCCGCCACAGACCGAGTGTGTTGCAGAGCACGTCGTACAATGCACCCAGGGCGAGGCCGATGAAGACGAGCTTCGCCCCGGTGCCGCCCTCCTGGCCGGCATGGAGCACTTCGGCGCAGGCGGTACCTTCAGGGAAGGGGAGTCGGCCGTGCTCCTTGACCGCGAGATAGCGCCGGAGGGGAATCATGAAGAAGACACCGATGAGGCCGCCGATCAGTGTCCACGTGACCATGGTCAGGTAGTCGGGGGCCAGCTCGTCGGCGCCGCGCTCGGCGGCGAGGATGAACAGGGCCGGCATGGTGAAGATCACGCCGGCGGCCAGGGCCTCGCCGGCGGAGCCGACCGTCTGGACGATGTTGTTCTCGCGGATCGTCCCGCGCCGCAGGATGCCGCGCAGCACGGCCATCGAGATCACCGCGGCCGGGATCGATGCGCTGACCGTAATGCCGACCCTGAGGCCGATGTACGCGTTGGCCGCCGCGAACCCGATCCCGATGAGAATACCGAGGATTACGGCGAGCGGGGAGAGTTCACGCATCACGAGGCACCAATCACGTAGATCCGGCTGGAAAGCGCGCCGGTGGTCGGTACCCTACACACGCGCCTTGCGGCGTCAAGCACGGCGGTGCG
Source organism: uncultured Planctomycetales bacterium (assembly GCA_964391465.1). Taxonomy (GTDB): domain Bacteria; phylum Planctomycetota; class Phycisphaerae; order UBA1845; family CAYMME01; genus CAYMME01. The sequence continues at coordinate 2,320 of CAYMME010000137.1, read as the reverse complement.
AGATCGCTGGGTGCCCCATCCTTCGCGGCTGTTTGCGAAGGGTGGGGGACGGAGCTCCTGCGATCCCGCGTGTGCCGCGTGGACAACTCGGGCGGCCTCCGTTACCTTGCCCGTTCGATTCGGACTTCACCGCGCGACCGCGCACTGGTGTCAGGAGGTGTCAAATGCCCAGATCCATGCCCCTCTTCCGGTTGGTCCTTCTGTCCGTCTTCGTGAGTGGCGCCGCCGGTTGTGCTGCGTACGGCGGGAAGCTCATCCGTGCCCGGTACGTGCCCGCTCCCGAGACGACCAACCTGAGCGACGCGGCGGCCGAGGACAAGCGCATCGCCGAGAGCATGGACAAGGAGAGCCTGCTCTACACCGGCCGCGTGGTCGTCGATCTGGACGTCGCCATGCTCCAACCGCCGCAAACCGTGGCCAAGCTCGAGGGGAAGTACTTCTCCGTTGCCAAGATCGCACCCGAAATCGAGTTCGGCGTGATTCCCGCGACGCCGCGCTTCTTCCCGGAGCCGCCGGACAAGCATCACCGGGCCATGTGGGCCAACTGGGGGCAGTCGACATACTACCGGCCTAACGGCAACTTCTACACGTCCATCGGCGACAACGGCAGCTACGATGCCCACCTGTACATCGTCGAGTATGACCCGGCCAAGCGGGTCATCGGAATGTCGGCCGAGATCAACGAAGTGCTCGGGCGGAGCAACGACGTGTTCTCGGAGGGCAAGATCCACGGCAGCCTCGACTTCCTCGACGGCCCGAACATGTGGTTCTGCACCTACTGGTCGAAGTACCCCGAGGTGAAGCCCGCCGACTGGGCCACGGGCTACAAGGGCGGCCACATCATGAGCTACAACGTCGAGACGGGGAACTTCGTCGACTACGGCGTGCCCATGCTGCGGGCGTCGTGGCCGGCGAGTCGCGTCGACACGAAGCGGCGAATGCTCTACGCGACCGGCTACTTCCGCGAGTTCCTGGCCTGGGACATCAAGAAGGGACGGGCCCAGTGGATGGGGTATCTCCCCGACGGGATGAGCTGGTCCAACCGCGTGTACCTGATCGACGAGGTGACCGGCAAGGTCTACACCGCTAACGGTGATGCCGCCGACCTCGACAAGAACCTGATCGAGTACAACCCGGCCACGAACCGCTTCACGCTGCTCGAAGCGCCTATGCCGCCGACCGAGCAGGTCGACGGCTTCCCCGAGGACCCCAAGCCGACGCTGATGCGCTGCATCACCTACCACCGCGGGCCGGACCGACTCTTCTGGGGCATCACCCACGCCGGGCAGATGTTCTCGTTCGACCCCGAGAAGGCCGCAATCGTCGACCGGGGCGTCGCCTGGCCGGGCAAGGAGCGGTACACGACCTCGATCGAGCGCAGCCCCGACGGACGCTATCTCTACTACGCCCCCGGAGCGCACGGGCACGGCAACCGCGACGGCTCGCCATTGATGCAATGGGACACCAAGACCGGGAAGCGCAAGGTGATCGCGTTCCTCGCACCGTTCTACCAGAAGACGTACGGCTACACGCCGAGCGGTGCCTTCTCACTCAAGCTCGACGATAAGGGTGAGCGCGTTTTCATCTGCTGGAACGGCGGCTTCTTCAAGCCCGAAGACACGACCGGCGAGAAGCGCAAGTCGCTCTTCATGCACAACGCGATCATGCTCGTGCACATCCCCGAGAGCGAGCGGCCGGAGTGACGCACTCGAGACTCCAACCAATCGGCGATTAGGGAGACGAGGTCAGGCTCCGCGCGCCCTATTTGCCGGGGTAGGGTCCGTCCCGCCAGGACCAGACAGGCCAGCGGGTGGTGGCTGAGGCCATTGTCTTCTTGCCGTTGACGGAGCCGGCCAGGAAGATGATGCATAGGTAACAGGCCACGGCCGCCGCCACCCATCGCGGCCAGCGGACGCGCTCGGTCACCTCGTCGGGCTCGGTGACCGTCCGGTGTCGGAGGACGGTCTCAAACACAACCACGAACACGACCATGAACGCGTACAGCACCCAGAACACGGTGTGCATGTTCACGTGGCCCTCGGGGAAGGCGGGGTACCAGAAGTACAGGGCGTTCGTGTTCTGGATCAGCAGCATCACGAGCGAGAACCACAGCGTGGGCAGCCATGCGAAGTGATGACGTTGCCGGATGTGCAGGTAGAGCCACACGGCCGTACCGACGAATCCGACGAAGCACCAGACGTGCAGCCAGGTCATGACGTGGTCGGCAAAGGCGCCGGGGTCGTCGCCCGGCCCGCTCGGGCCGGCGGGGCCCCCCGCCCTGGCGGGGGTGGGGGGCACGGCCCCCCCCACGGGCGGGGCC